>PNKG01000194.1 GCA_013822585.1 Opitutus sp.
GACGGCGCGGGCAATGTCTACGTCGCCGACACCTTGAACCACGCGATCCGGAAAATCACACCCGCCGGGGCAGTCACCACCCTCGCCGGCTCGGCCGGAACCAGCGGCTCCGCCGACGGCCCCGGCTCCGCCGCGCGGTTCAATCGCCCCTCTGACGTGGCGGTGGACGGCGCGGGCCATGTCTACGTCGCCGACAGCGAAAACCACACGATCCGGAAAATCACCCCCGTTGGCGTGGTCACCACCCTCGCCGGCACCGCCGGACTCTACGGCTCGGTTGACGGCACCGGCGCAGCCGCCCGATTCGTTTCGCCGAATGGCATGGCGGTGGACGGCGCGGGCAACGTCTACGTCGCCGATACCCACAACCACACGATCCGCCGTGGCCAGCTCCTGCCGCAAATGGTCACCGTTTCTCCTGCAAACCCTGGTGCCATGATCGGTGACACCCTCACCTTCACTGCCAGCGGTGGCAACACTTCCTACATTTGGAGCGGCACCGCTGGAGCAACGGGTTCCGGTGCGACCAAGAGCGTGACCTTCCTTATCCCCGGCAACCTCACCGTCACGGTCTTCGCTCCGGCAGGCGGCGCCTACGCCCAATCCAACACCGCCACCGCCACGATCGATGTCGCCTCCCTCCCGCAGACCGTTGGCGTGTTCCCCTCCACGGGCACCGTCACGGCCGGCCAGTCCGCCGTTTTCACCGCCAGCGGCGGCAGCACAACCTACACTTGGGGCGGCACCGCCGGGGCCACCGGCTCCGGCGCGACCAAGAGCATCTCGTTCCCCTCTGCCGGCACCTTCACCGTCACGGTCTTTGCCGAGGCCAGCGGCAATTACGCCCAGTCCAACACCGCCACTTCCACCGTCACCGTGCGCCCGGCGAGCGGCGGCGGTGGTGGCGGCGGCGGCGGCGCCGTCTCCCCCGTGTTCCTGCTCGCACTGCTCGGCTTGGGCGCTGCCCGCTTCATCGAGTCGCGCCGCTCATCCGGGGCCGGACGGCCTCCCATCGGCTGATTGCGCGACCGAACGCGCTCGAAGCTGTGCAGCAATTAGCCGAAGCGACGCCGCGCGTGCAGGCGCTGACGCTGACCTTCGTGCCGGCGGGAAAGAAGCAGCCTTTCAGAGCTTCCGCAGCGCGCGCATCAGCTCGTCGAAATCCCGCGGCAGGGCCGCACGCAGGTCGAGCGTCTTGCCCGTGACCGGATGGGCCAGGACCAGATGCTCGGCGTGCAGCATCACGCGCGGAGGCGTCGGCATTGAGGGGCTCGCGCGCCAGCCGTAGACCTTGTCGCCCAGCAGCGGGTGCCCGATGGACTTCAGGTGCACGCGGATCTGGTGCGTGCGGCCGGTGAAGATGCGGCAGCGCACGAGTGCCGCGCGCTCGCCGAATTTCTCCAGCAGCGTCCAGTCCGTGCGCGCCGGCTTGCCGCCCTCGCCCGTCGTCATGCGGTGGCGGTGCACCGGGTGCCGGGCGATGCCGCGGTCGATCGTGCCGCTCAATGCCTGCGGCACGCCGCTGATCAGCGCGACGTATTCCTTGGTCAGCGTGCGCTCGGCGAATTGGTCCGAGAGCGCGCGGTGCGCGGCGTCGGTCTTCGCCACCACCAGCAGGCCGGTCGTCTCCTTGTCGATGCGGTGGACGATGCCGGGGCGCTCCACGCCGCCGATGCCGCTGAGGTCGGAGCAGCGCGCGAGCAGCGCGTGCACCAGCGTGTCCTCGCCCGTGCCGACGCCGGGGTGCACCACCATGCCCGCGGACTTGTTGACCACGATCAGGTGCTTGTCCTCGTAGACCACGTCGAGCGGGATGGAGACAGGTTTGAGTTCGGCCGGCTTCACTTCGGGCAGGGAAAACTCAACCGTCTGCCCGCCGCGCACCTCGTCGCTTTGCGCCGCCACGCGGCCGTCGATCTTCACCAGCCCCGCCGCGAGCGCGCGCTGGAACGCCACGCGGCTGTGCTCCGGGAAGGCCGCGGCCAGCACCTTGTCGATGCGTTCGCGCCGCGCGCCGGCGGGGACGGTGTGTGAGGTCTCCTCCACGCCAGCGGCGCCGCGTCAGGCGGCGATGATGGCGTCCAGCTCCGCAAGGAACGGCGCCCGTTTCTCCTCGGGGAGCAACGCGACTTCCCAACCATTGCGCGCCAGCCGGGCGAGTTCCTTGCGGCTGAAGCCGAGGGCATGCGCGACGGCGAGGTATTCCTCGTTGACCGTGTTGGCGAAGCAGAGCGGGTCGTCGGTGCTGAGCGTGCAGCGGATGCCGGCGTCGAGGAGCTTGCGCAGCGGGTGGTGCTCCAGCGAGCGCACGACCTTGAGGCCGACATTGCTCAGCGGGCAGACGTCGAAGGTCACGCCGCGCTCCGCGCAGAATTTCAGCACCGCGGGGTCCTCCGCGGCCCGCACGCCGTGCTGCACGCGTGTGACGCCGAGCAGCCCCGCGGCCTCGCGCACGCGCGCCGCGCCGTCGAATTCGCCGGCATGGCACTTGGTCACCAGCCCGGCCGCGCGGTAGCGCGCCCATTGGTTGGCGGTGGCGGGATCGGTCGGCATGGCCTCGTCGCCGTGCAGGTCGACGCCGGCCAGCCCCTCCCACTTGAGGAGGTCGTCCAGCAAGTGCATCATTGGGCTGCTGAAGATGTCGCGCGGCATGCCGGTGAAAACGCGCACATGGAAATGCCTCGGCGCGGCGCTGCGGATCGCGGCGATGATCTCGGGGCCGGGAATCTTCGCGAACTCCACCATGGGCAGGTGGAAACTCGTCTCGGCATAGTGGACGTTTTGCGCCGCGAGGCGGGCGAACATCAGCTTCGCCGCCTCGTGGTAGCGCTCGGCCGACTGGAACCACGGCAGCGCGTTCTCCAGCAGCAGCTGCTCGAACTCGGGGAACGAGTGGTAGCGGTAGCCGCGCTCGCGGAAGGCCGGGTGGGCCGGCCAGCGCTTCGGGTCCCAGGCGTGCAGCAGCTCGTAGGGCAGCGCGCCCTCGACGTGGAGGTGCGTCTCCGTCTTGGGCAGCGCCTGAATGAAGGCGGGGAGTGTGGAGTCGGGGAGCATGGGGATGGATGGTGGGGCGCGGACTCCGTCCGCGTTGCGGCGGCGACGGAGCCGCCGCCCTACCTTTATTTCACTTTCAGCAGCTGGTCGGGGTTGAGCTTCTGCAGCGACTTTGGGACGAACAGGCCGTCCTTGCGGATGAGTTTGCCGTCGAACCGGATTTCGCCGCCGCCGTAGTCGGGGCGCTGGATGCAGACCATGTCCCAGTGCACGGCGGACTTGTTGCCGTTGCCGCCCTTCTCATAGGCCTGGCCGGGGGTGAAGTGGAAGGAGCCCGCGATCTTCTCGTCGAAGAGAATGTCGCGCATCGGCTGCAGGATGTGCGGGTTGAAGCCGAGGGCGAACTCGCCGA
>PNKG01000195.1 GCA_013822585.1 Opitutus sp.
GACGGACTTTTTGGTTTTTTGCATGACGTGAGCGGACGAAAACAGAGAGCCGCGCCGACCTTGGCAAGGGGAAATTCTTCGGTCCGACCGCACCGCCGCCCCGCCCTGCCGGCAGGCAACAGCGCTGCCGTTGAGGCACTTGCAGGAGCCGCGCCGCCGTATGACAAGGCCGGCCGGAGAGGATGCGCACGATTGCACAAGTGATGCGGAGAACGCACCCCTCTGCGCGGGTAAAAAAGGGGGCGCGACCAATCCGCGTCTTCCACTATGATCTCACGTCCCGTCCCGCAGACCGCCACCTTGGATGCCAACGAGGCGGTCGCCACCGTCGCCTACCGCGTCAGCGAACTGTTTGCCATCTACCCGATCACGCCCTCTTCGCCCATGGGCGAATGGGTCGACGAGTGGTCCGCCCAAGGCCGCAAGAACCTCTGGAACCACGTGCCCGAGGTCATCGAGATGCAGTCCGAAGGCGGCGCGGCCGGCGCGCTCCACGGCGCCTTGAACGCCGGCGCGCTCGCGAGCTCGTTCACCGCCTCGCAGGGCCTGCTGCTGATGATCCCGAATCTCTACAAGATCGCGGGCGAGCTGCATCCCTTCGTGCTGCACGTCACGGCGCGCTCGCTCGCGACGCACGCGCTGTCGATCTTCTGCGACCACGGCGACGTCATGGCCTGCCGCCAGACCGGCGCGGCGATGCTCTGCGCCAACTCCGTGCAGGAAGCGCTGGATTTCTCAGCCATCGCGCACGCCGCCACGCTCCGCACGCGCGTGCCGTTCATCCATTTCTTCGACGGCTTCCGCACCTCGCACGAGGTCCAGAAGATCAACCTCCTCTCCGACGACGACCTGCGCGCGCTCCTGCCGCCGGGCGGCATCGAGGCCTTCCGCCAGAAGGCGCTCACGCCCGACCGCCCGTCGATCCGCGGCACCGCGCAGAACCCCGACGTGTTCTTCCAGGCGCGCGAGGCGGCCAACGCCTTCTACGACGCCGTGCCCGCCGCCGTGCAGGAGCTGTTCGACTCCTTCGCCGTCCGCACCGGCCGCGCCTACCAGCTGTTCGACTACGAGGGCGCGCCAGACGCCGACCGCGTGGTCGTCATCATGGGCTCGGGTGCCGAGACGGTCGCCGAGACCGCCCACTGGCTGAACGCGCGCGACGAGAAGACCGGCGTGCTCAAGGTCCGCCTCTACCGCCCGCTCGACGCCCGGGCTTTCCTCGCCGCGCTGCCGCAGTCGGCCCGCAAGGTCGCCGTCCTCGACCGCACGAAGGAGCCCGGGGCCCTCGGCGAGCCGCTCTTCCTCGACGTCGCCGCCGCGCTCTACGAAAGCGGCCGCGCCGCGCAGGTCGCCCTCACCGGCGGCCGCTACGGCCTCGGCTCGAAGGAATTCACGCCCGCGATGGCCAAGGCCGTCTTCGACGACCTGAAATCCGCGGCGCCCAAGAAGCGCTTCACCGTCGGCATCAACGACGACGTCACGAAGCTCTCCCTCCCCTACGACGAGAAGTTCGACCTCGAGACCGGCGACACGCGCCGCGCGATGTTCTTCGGCCTCGGCGCGGACGGCACCGTCGGCGCAAACAAGAACTCGATCAAGATCATCGGCGAAGGCACCGACCTCAACGCCCAGGGCTTCTTCGTCTACGACTCCAAGAAATCCGGCGCGATGACCATCTCGCACCTGCGCTTCGGCCCGAAGCCGATCCGCGCGCCGTATCTGATCAGCAGCGCGGACTTCATCGCGGTGCACCACTTCCCCTTCGTCGAGCGCATGGAAGTCCTCGCCCAGGCGCGCCCGGGCGCGACGCTCCTGCTCAACGTCGCGACGCCCGCCGACAAAGTCTGGGACCGCCTTCCGAGCGAGGTGCAGAAGCGCATCCTCGAACTCGGGCTCAGGGTCTGCGCGATCGACGCCTACACCGTCGCCCGGGCCGCCGGCATGGGCGGCCAGATCAACACCATCATGCAGACCTGCTTCTTCGCGCTGTCGGGCGTGCTCCCACGCGACGAGGCCATCGCCGCCATCAAATACGCGATCCAGAAAACCTACGGCAAAAAGGGCGATGCCGTTGTGGCGAAGAACAACGCCGCCGTCGACGCCGCGCTCGCCGCCCTGCACGAGGTCGCGGTGCCGGGCGCGGTCACGGCGCGCTTCTCGCGCCCGCCGGTCGTGGCCCGGAGCGCACCGGACTTCGTCCAGCGCGTCACCTCGCTGATGCTCGCCAACCGCGGCGACGAGCTGCCGGTGAGCGCCTTCCCGGTCGACGGCACCTGGCCGGTCGCCACCACCCAGTGGGAGAAGCGCGCCATCGCGCTCGAGATCCCGACCTGGGATCCGGCGCTCTGCATCCAATGCAACAAGTGCGTGCTGGTGTGCCCGCACGCCGCCATCCGCTGCGCCGCGTTCCCCGACGCGGACAAGGCGGGGGCGCCCGAGGCGTTCAAGAGCACCAAGCTCAAGAGCGCCGCCGTGCCCGGCTACCAATACTCGATCCAGGTCGCGCCCGAGGACTGCACGGGCTGCACGCTCTGCCACAAGGTCTGCCCGGCGAAGGACAAGACCAACCTCGGCCGCAAGGCGCTCATGATGGCGCCGATCGATCCGCTCCTCGCGCAGGAACGCGCGAACTTCGACTTCTTCCAGAAGCTCCCGCCGGCCCCGGCCGCGCTGCTCGAGGACACGGTCAAGGGCACGCAATTCCGCGAGCCGCTCATCGAATTCTCCGGCGCCTGCACCGGCTGTGGCGAGACGCCCTACCTCAAGCTGCTCACCCAGCTCTACGGCGACCGCCTGCTCATCGCCAACGCCACCGGCTGCTCCTCGATCTACGGCGGCAACCTGCCCACCACGCCCTACACGACCAACCGCGACGGACGCGGCCCGGCGTGGTCCAACTCGCTCTTCGAGGACAACGCCGAATACGGCCTCGGCATCCGCGCCGGCGTGGACCAGCTTGCCATCCAGGCGCAGAACCTTCTGCAGGAGCTCGCCCCGCAGCTGCCGGCCGAGATCGTCGCGGGTATCACGGGCGCCGACCAGCTGACCGACGCCGGCATCGCCGCCGCGCGCGGCCATGTCGCCGCGCTGCAGCGGCTCCTGCCCGCCCTCGCGTCCGACGAGCGCGCCAAACGCCTGCTCGAGCTCGCGGATTACCTGGTGAAGAAGTCCGTCTGGATCGTCGGCGGCGACGGCTGGGCCTACGACATCGGCTTCGGCGGCCTCGACCACGTGCTCGCGAGCGGCCGCAAGGTCAACATCCTCGTCCTCGACACCGAGGTCTATTCCAACACCGGCGGCCAGCGCTCGAAGTCCACGCCGCTCGGCGCCGTGGCGAAGTTCTCCGCCG
>PNKG01000196.1 GCA_013822585.1 Opitutus sp.
GTCGAGGACGACATCGACGAAGGCCTTCTTCTTCGTCTGCGGGTCCTTCTGCCGGAGGATGTCGGCGGTGATCTCGATGAGGAAGCTGTCGAGCGCGCCCCTGTTCCACTCGGCGAAGATAGCGGATTGCTCGGCGGGCTTGAGGCCGAGCAGGCCGGACATCAGCGCGTAGGCCTCGCAGATCATCTGCATGTCGCCGTATTCGATGCCGTTGTGGACCATCTTCACGTAGTGGCCGGCGCCGTTCTCACCGATGTAGGCGGTGCAGGGCACGCCGCCAATGACGGGCCGCCCGGGCTTGGCGCCGGGGATGGGCTTGCCGGTCCGGGCGTCGACCTTGGCGGCGACGGCTTCCCAGATGGGCCGGAGTTCGGCGAAGGCCACGGGGTCGCCGCCGGGCATGAGCGAGGGGCCGAAGCGCGCGCCCTCTTCGCCGCCGGAGACGCCGGAGCCGATGAAGCGGAGGCCTTTTTCGCGCAGGGCTTTTTCGCGGCGGATGGTGTCGGTCCAGAGCGCGTTGCCGCCGTCGATGATGATGTCGCCCGGCTCGAAGACGCCGACGAGGCCGTCGATGACGGCGTCGGTGGCCTTGCCGGCTTGGACGAGGATGATGGCCTTGCGGGGCTGGGCGAGGGACGCGGCGAACTCCTGCAGGGTCTTGGTCGCGACGAGGCCGCCGGGCGTGTTCGGGTTGGCGGCGATGAACTGGTCGGTCTTTTCGCCGGTGCGGTTGTAGACGGAAATCCGGAAGCCGTGGTCGGCGATGTTGAGCGCGAGGTTCTGACCCATGACGGCGAGGCCGATGAGTCCGATGTCAGAGTGCGTCTTGGCCATAAGCGGCGCGGAGCCTACTTCGGCCGGGAGCCAAGACGAAGCTAAACGCGGCCGATGACGCGGTATTAGCCGGCGGGGAAACGGCGGTTTCGTGCCGTGGAAGTTTCCCGCTAACCTCAGCGTGTCTGTTTTTGCTGGTAGGAGCCGGCGCTGGGGAAGAACGGCGCGATCTTCTCCACGATCGGTGTCATCCACTTCGGCTCGTTGCGGTTGTAGACCCAGGAAAAGAAGAAGATGGAGACGACGACGAAGACCGCGACGCCGAGGACGATCTTGTTCATCTTGGCCACCATGCGGAGGACGACGACGGCGGCGATGAGCGCGGCGACGGCGATGCCGAGCTTCAGCCATGTGGCGGGCGGTATGGACTGCGCCTTTTCCAAGGCTGACGTGGCCAGGAGGAACATGCCCCACCGCTAGCCGGAATGTCCCGGGTGACGAGCCGATTTTGGGCGCGGCGCGAGTTTCACGGGCGTTTGGCAAAAGCGGGCCGGGCGCGAAAACGCGGGCCAAGCGATGTCGCCGCCGTCCCGGCGGCGACCACCTTGCGCGCACGCGCGCACTTTCGTCCCGCTCAGTAGCGTCGCGGCAGGCCGAGGTAGTCGAGCAGCCAGGCCTCCTGCCAGATGCGGTAGCGGCCTTCGGGGGTGATCTTGCCGTGCTCTTCGCGTTCGGCATGGGGCAAAAGGAAGCCGAGTTCGGTGTTCACCTGCTCCATCGCCTGTTGCTGGCGGTTGAGGTCGTCGAGCGGCTCGGTGTCCCAGGCGACGGGCGTCTCGCCGGCGTCCGCCATGCGCCGGAGGTGGCGTGCGACGAGGCGGGGCAGGGCGCGGCGCCAGGGATTGCGCTCGATGTGCCAGTTTTCGGGATAGAAGCCGCCGAAGGGCAGGAAGAAATTGTCGGTGACGTAGCGCCGGCCGCTTTGGGTTTCGGACGAGAGGCTGTAACAGACGGTGATGGCGCCACTGTCCTGCGGCAGGAACGCCACTTGGAGCCGGATGGTGCGGTCCTTGTTCTGGTAGACGGAGACACGGAGCCAGATGCCGCCGCCAATCTCGGCCTTCAGCGCCTGCACGGACGTGTAGCGCCGGTTGCGCAGCCAGTCGCGCACCTTGAGGAGGCGCTCCTGCACCGGCCATTCGTCGCCCGTGGTGTTGGCGGCGAACCTGGGGAAAAGCGGTAGCGGGCTCAGGCTGATCGCGGAGACGCGCAGCCAGTTGAAGCCCGACTCGAGCAGGAACCAGAACAGGAAGGCTCCCGCGGCCACGACCCAGAACGGCCGGTCGAGCCCGTCGAAGCGCGCGTTCGTCTCCGCCGCGAAGAGCGCGAAGAGGATCCAGCGCAGCCAGCGGATGGGTATGGCCAACCGCGGCGAGGCCACGCGCAGGTTCACGTAGAACAGCACGAGCAGCACCGCGGCGGCGGGCGCGAGGACGAGCGTGAGCATCTCCGTCATGATGCGTCGCGGGGAAGGGGTTCCGGCCCGGTCGGGCGCGGGGCGCGGCTCAGCTCAGGCGCACCGGCATGATGACGCAGACGAAGCTCTCGAGCGTCTTGAACACCCCGGGGCTGACCTCGTCCTTCAGCTCGAAGAACACCTCGTCCTTCGTGAGCGCCCGGAGCGGGTCCATGATGAATTGCGGGTTGAACGCGACCTGGAGGTCGGGGCCGCTGTAGGAAATCGCCATCGACTCGTGCGACTCGCCGAAGTCCGGCGAGGATGCGGTGATCTCGAGCAGGTTGGCCGAAAGCCTGATCTTCACGGAGTTCGATTTCTCGCTCGTGACGAGGGCGGCGCGGTGCACGCACTGGAGGAAGAGCTCGCGCTCGAGCCTGATGCGCTGGTGCGTCTCCTTGGGGATGACCTGCTGGTAATTCGGGTAGTTGCCCTCGACGACCTTGGAGAAGAGGTAGATCGCGTCGGTGAGGCCGGAGTTGTCCTTGTTCGTGTCGATCTGGAAGGCGGCGCGGCGATCGTTGAAGGAGATCTTGAGCTTGTCGCCCTTGCCGAGG
The DNA here is from genome assembly GCA_013822585.1 of Opitutus sp. Lineage (GTDB taxonomy): Bacteria > Verrucomicrobiota > Verrucomicrobiia > Opitutales > Opitutaceae > Didemnitutus. The sequence goes on from PNKG01000196.1 coordinate 2,848, forward strand.
AGGCGGAGCAGCTCGGCCACGGTCTTGGCAGGCAGGATGATCGCGCCGGTGCTGGAACCCGGGACCGGCATTTCCTTCGAGACGAGGGCGAGGCGGCGGCCGTCGGTGGCGACGAGCGCGAGCTTGCCGTCCTTGAAGTTGAAATAGACGCCGTTGAGGATGTAGCGGGTCTCGTCGGTCGACTGCGCGTAGGCGACGTTGCCCAGCATCGCGGCCAGCTCGCCTTGTTCGAGGGAGAAGCTCTTGTCGTCTCCGGTGTCGGGCAGCTTCGGAAACTCCTCTGCACCGATGCCCATGATCTTGAAGTTGGAGCCGCCCGACGCGATTTTGACCTGGTGGTTGGCGGCCGCGTCGACCGTGACGTCGACGTTCGGCAGCTCGCGCACGATGGTGGCGAGGCGCCTGACCGGAAGGGTGACGCTGCCGCCGTCCTTCACCTCGGCCTTGATCTTGCAGCGGATGCCGAGGTCGAGA
>PNKG01000197.1 GCA_013822585.1 Opitutus sp.
GGCGCGCATGCGCTCGCGCCGGAGCCTGGCGGCGATCTGCCAGAGCTGGCGGACCCAGCGCTGGAGAAGCGAAAGCTCCTCGTGGGAAAGCTCCGCGAGGAGACGACCGGTCGAGCCGGTCTGGTGCTTGGGCGGGACGGGCAGGCGGCGGATCGCGTCGAGGCTGTCCTCGAACATCAGGGCATAGGCCTGCCTGTAGGTCAGGCGCTTGCGGCTGCGGATGACGGTGTTGGCGAACTCGGTCTTCTTGAGGCGCCCGCCGGATGAGAAGGTGAAGAGGGCGGCCTTGGTCAGGCGGTCCTGCGCCTCGACGAGCGAGCAGAGGCCGTTGGAAAGTTTTTCCGGCAGCATCGGCACGACGGTGCCGACAAGATAGGTGGAGTTGCCGCGCTGTTGGGCCTCGCGGTCGAGATGCGTGCTTGGGCGGACGTAGGCGCTGACGTCGGCGATGTGCACGCCGACGCGGAGGTCGCCGCCGTCGAGGTGCTCGATCGAGAGGGCGTCGTCGAAATCCTTGGCGTCGTCGGGGTCGATCGTGAAGGTCGGCACGTCGCGGAAATCGAGGCGGCCGCTGAGCTCGTGCGGACGGACCTGGGGGGGCAGGGCGGCGGCTTCGCGCAGAACCTCGGGGGGGAAGGCCGGGGCGAGGTTGTATTTGTGGTAGATTGCCGCGAGCTCCGCGCGCGGCTCGAAGGTGCGGCCGAGTTTCCCGACGATCTCGCCCTCGGGATTGAGGTGGCGCTCGCGCCAGTCGGCGAGGCGGACGACGACCTTGTCGCCGACGGCGGGGAAGGGCCGCAGCTTCGCCCGCATCGGATCGGGCACGATGATGTCGTGCGGGAGGCGCGGATCGTCAGGGGCGACGTAGAAATAGGCGCGGCCGCGCTGGAGCGTGCCGGTGGTCGTCTCGTTCGCCCGCCGCAGCACTTCGATCACGCGGCCGGCGGCTTCGTGGGCCTTGAGGAAGCGGTATTGTTCGCGTTCCCGGCCGGTGATCAGGCGGACGACCACGGTGTCGCCGTGCAGGGCCACGCCTGTGTTTTCGGCGGCGATCTGGATCGGCGGTTCTCGGGCGGGCTCATTTGCCTTGGCCTCGGGGAAAACGATGGCGGAGCCCGACGCACGGAAGCTGATCCGGCCGGTGATGAGATCGGCTTCCTTGGGCAGACAGAGACGGTCGCCCTTGATGAGAACGACTGCGCCGGTGCGGATGAGCTGGCGCAGCTCGTGGGCGAGCTTGCGCCGGTCCTTTGTGTTCAAGCGGAGCTGGCGGCCGAGCTGCTGGGAGGAGACGGGCGTGTAGTTTTTGTGCGAAAGGTGTTGGAGGATCTGGTCGTGGAAATTCATGAAGGGGGCGGCGGAGGGTTCGGCGCGAACACCGCGCGTGAGCCGCAAGTGCATTGAACCTGCACAGGTTGGTGGACGCGGCAACAAGCGATTTCCGGCCGCGAAAGCATTCCGGCAAGCCGCCCCTTTACTCCACACCGATCCGGATTACCTCTGGGCACGATGTCAGCCACCGTTGTCTGGTTCCGCCAGGACCTGCGCCTTCAGGACAATCCCGCGCTGGCGGAGGCCGTGGCGCGCGGCGGAGCGGTGCTGCCGGTCTACATCTGGGACGAATCCGGCGAGGGACCGTGGGCGCCCGGAGGCGCCTCGCGCTGGTGGCTGCACCATTCGCTGGCAGCGCTGGACCGGTCGTTGCGGGAGCGCGGTTCGCGGCTGATCGTCCGGCGAGGCGGAAGCGACGAAGGATTGCGGCGTTTGCTGAAGGAAACCGGCGCGAAGGCCGTGCACTGGAACCGCCGCTACGAGCCGGCCGTGCGGGCACGGGACCAGGCGATCAAGACCGGACTGATCGCCGACGGATTCGAAGCGCACAGTTTCAACTCGGCGCTGCTGTTCGAGCCGCCCACGGTGCAGAACAAGTCGGGTGGTCCGTTCCAGGTCTTCACACCCTTCTGGCGGCACTGCCTCGGAATTCCCGTGGAGGAGCCGGTGAGACTCGGGACGCTGAAACTGCCGGCTCCCGCCAAGTGGCCCGCAACGCTGGCGATCGGGGAACTCGGTCTGCGGCCGAAAATCCGCTGGGACACGGGCTTGGATGCAGCTTGGCAACCCGGCGAGATCGGCGCCCAGGCGCGGCTGAGACAGTTCGTTTCGCGGACGATGGCCGATTACGACGAGCGGCGGGATTTTCCGGCGGTTGGCTTCACTTCGGCGCTCTCACCGCACCTGCACTTCGGCGAGCTCGGACCGCGTCAGATTTGGGCGGCTGTGCTCGCTGCGGCGAAGGGCAGCGGGGTGTTTCCGCCGAACAGGGGCGCGCAGACTTTCCTGAAGGAGGTGGGTTGGCGCGAATTCGCCCACCATCTCCTCTATCATTTTCCCCGCACTCCCGACGCTCCGTTGCGCGGGGAGTTCGCCCGCTTCCCCTGGGCCTGCAATGACGCCCACCTGCGCGCGTGGCAGCGCGGCCGGACCGGCTACCCGATCGTCGATGCGGGCATGCGCCAGCTCTGGTCCACCGGCTGGATGCACAATCGCGTGCGCATGATCGTGGCCTCCTTTCTGGTGAAACACCTGCGCCTCAGCTGGCAGGAGGGCGCGGCTTGGTTTTGGGACACCCTGGTCGATGCCGACTTGGCCGGCAACACGCTCGGCTGGCAGTGGAGCGCTGGATGCGGGGCCGATGCGGCGCCGTATTTCCGGGTGTTCAATCCGATCCTGCAGGGCTTGAAGTTCGATCCGCAGGGTGACTACGTCCGCCGTTGGGTGCCCGAACTGGCCAAGCTGCCGGCGGAGTTCATTCACCAGCCGTGGAAACTTTCTCCGCTGGAGTTGCGGACCGCGGGCGTGACATCGGGCGGCAACTATCCGCACCCCATCGTCGACCACGGCGAGGCGCGCGAGGCGGCCTTGGCGGCATTCACGACGTGGCGGAGCGAGCGCTTGGGGTCCGTTTCAGTCTGCAAAATCAGGGCTTCCCAAGCGCCTCGGAAGCTGTAACGTCGCGCCTTTTATATGCAGAAGACACTCATCATCTTTAAGCCGGATTGCATGGAGAAGCGCCTCGTCGGCACCGTGCTCCAGCGCTTCGAGGCCGCGGGCTTCGAGATCATCGGGGCCAAGCTGGCCCGTCTGACGTCGGCCCAGCTCCGCGAGCACTACGCCCACGTCGCGTCCAGGCCGTTTTACCCGGAGATCGAGCAGTTCATGAGCTCGCGTCCGGTCGTCATCATGGCCCTGAAGGGCGACGACATCGTGCAAAAGGTGCGCGAC
>PNKG01000198.1 GCA_013822585.1 Opitutus sp.
CAGACTCCGGTCTCCACGCCGCCGCCGCGCCGCCGCTACTGAGCACGGCCATGACTGTCGCGAGCGCGTTGACCCCGCCGCGCTCTTTTTGTTGGTAGAACCATGCCCTCCGACCGCGCGCGCCGCTCCCAGGCGAAGGAAGCCCCGATGCCGCCGCCGCCGCCGGGCTTTGCGGATGAGATCGACGACTTCCTCGTCACACTCGAGCTCGAGCGCGGCCTCTCGCGCCACACCACCCAGGCCTACGAAGCGGACCTCATCCAGGCGGCGCATTTCCTCCACGGTCGCGGCGCCGCAAACTGGGCCGCGGTGACGCACGGCCACCTCTCCGCTTGGCTGCACTGGCTGGCCGACGAGAAATTCACCGAGTCGAGCCAGGCCCGCAAACTCAGCGCGATGCGCATGCTGTTTCGCCGTCACCTCGTGCCGAAAGGCGTGCGCGGCGACGACCCCACCGGGCTCCTGAGCGGACCGAAACTCCGCCGCAAGCTGCCTCAGACGCTCACCACCGTGGAAATGGATAAACTGCTCGCCGCTCCGACCGGGCAGGATGCCTACGCGGTCCGCGACCGCGCCATGCTCGAGCTGTTTTATTCCAGCGGGCTGCGCATCTCCGAGCTGTGCGGACTCACGCTGCAGCAAGTCGACCTCGAGCACGGCTTCGTGCGCGTCTTCGGCAAGGGCGCCAAAGAGCGCGTCGTGCCGCTCGGCGGCAAAGCCCGCGACGCCGTGCAAGCCTACCTCGCCTCCGGCCGTCCGCGCCTCGTGAAGCCGCGCACCGGCAGCGAGCTCTTCATCTCCGAGCGCGGCAGGGCCATCTCGCGAAAAACGCTGTGGCTCATCGTGAAGACCCACGCCAAGCGCGCCGGCATCTCGAAGCACGTGAAGCCGCACCTGCTGCGGCATTCGTTCGCCACGCACCTGCTCGGCGGCGGGGCCGATTTGCGCGCCATCCAGGAAATGCTCGGCCATGCCAGCATCGGCACGACCCAGATCTACACCGCGGTGGAGTCGTCGCGCCTCCTCGACCAGCACGCCAAGCACCATCCGCGCAACAAGCTCAACGGCTGAAGCCGCTGCCGCCGCGCACGAGGCGAAATGCAGGCTTCCGCCCCGCGCCTCGGATCGGCTACGTTCGGCCCATGACCGAACAGCAGCCGCACGAAGAAAACGTCCGCCGATCCGCCGGGAGAATCCACGCCGCCTGCCGCGGACTGGCTCCGAAAATCGCCATCATCCTCGGTTCAGGCCTGGGCGGGCTTGCGGCGAAGATCGATGACGCCGTGGTGCTGAACTACGGCGATTTGCCGGGCTTCCCGATCCTCACCGTCGCGGGCCATGCGGGACAATTGATCGTGGGCAAGCTCGACGGCGTGCCCGTCGTCGTGCTGAACGGCCGCAAGCACTTCTACGAGACGAGCGACTCCTATCCGCTGAAGACCATGATCCGCGCCGTGCACACCGCCGGGGTCGCGACGCTCTTTCTTTCCAATGCCGCCGGCAGCCTGCGCCCGCACATCGGGGTGAGCCAGCTCATGCTCATCACCGACCACATCAACTTCCTCGGCCTCAACCCGCTGGTCGGCCCCAACGACGACACGTTCGGTCCGCGCTTTTTCCCCGTGGCCGACGCCTGGGATCCGAACCTGCGCGCCCGGATGAAGCAGGTCGCGGCGCAGCAGGGCATCACGCTGCACGAGGGCGTCTACGTGGCGTTCCGCGGCCCGTCTTTCGAGACCCCCGCCGAGATCCGCATGGCGCAGAGCTGGGGCGGCGATGCCGTCGGCATGTCGAGCGTCCCGGACTGCCTCATCGCCCGCCACTGCGGGATGAAGGTCGTCGGAGTCTCGTGCATCACGAACATGGGCGCCGGTCTTTCGGACGAAAAACTCTCCCACGCCCACACGCTGGAGAACGCGGCGAAGGGCGCCGCCGCCTTCGAGCGCCTCGTGAGCGCCGCCGTCAAGGTGCTCTGACACCGGCTTCGCGCCGGCGGGAAAGGGCGATCAGCGAAACGCCTGCTGCGATGAGAAATAGGGAATAGAAGGCGCCGCGGCTGAGGCCGAAAAGGAGCGGTGCGTCCGGCTCGCGGAAGAATTCGCAGAAGGTCCTCACCAAGGCGTAGCCGATGAGAAACTCACCGGTGAGGCGGCCGGGCGCGCGTTTCAGAGCGTCAGTTTGCCATAGCCGCCATTGCACGAAGGCGAAGAGCAGCAGGCCCTCGCCCGCGGCTTCGTAGAGCTGCGAGGGGTGGCGCGGGGCAAGGTGGATCAGTTTGGCGCCCGGCGAGGCGCTTTGCGGGAAAATGACGGCCCAAGGCACATCGGAGATCCGCCCCCAGAGCTCGCCGTTGATGAAGTTGGCCACCCGGCCGAAGAACAGGCCGGCGGGCGCGGTCGAGGCGATGAGGTCGCCGAGGTGCAGCATCGGAACCTTCCGCTTGCGGGCGAACCACCAGAGGGCGGCCGTCACCCCGACGAAGCCTCCGTGGCTGGCCATGCCGCCCTCCCAGACCCGGAGCAGCGCCAGCGGGTCGTGGCGCACGGTGTCGAACTGGTAGAGCAGGAAGTAGCCGAGGCGGCCGCCGAGCAGCACGCCGATCACGAGGGCGAAGACGAGGTCGATGCCGGCATTGAGGTTGAGGGCTGTTCTCCCGGCGCGATGGTAGCGGTGCAACAGCCACCCGCAGGCGACGAAGCCGAGCACGTAGGCGAGGCCGTAGTAGCGGATGCCGAAGTTCTCGCCGAAGCGGAAGAGGAAGGGACTGAGGTCATGGACCCAGTGGCTGGTGGCAGTGGCGGCGAACACGGAAGGCGGGGGAGGGAGGACGAGGGAAAGTGGGGGACACTAGCGCGGGTCGGCGGGTTGAACACAATTTCTTTTGCTCCGCCGCTGCGCCGGTAATTCCCCCGGCGGGAGGGAAAGATTCCTTGCCGCTGCCCTGCGCGGGACGCTTAGTGGGCGGATGAGCGTGCCGAAAACCACCCCCCTGAACGCCTTTCATCGCCGTCACGGCGGCCGCATGGTGGACTTCGCCGGGTGGGACATGCCGGTGCAATACAAGAGCATCCTCGAGGAGCACAAGGCGGTGCGCCAGCGCGCGGGCCTCTTCGACGTGAGCCACATGGGCGAAGCCGACGTGAAGGGCCCCGAGGCGCTCAAGTTCCTCCAACATCTCGTCACCAACGACTGCAGCAAGCTCTTCCCCGGCCGT
>PNKG01000199.1 GCA_013822585.1 Opitutus sp.
GCGCGTGAGCTCATCCATCGCGGCGGCGCCGGCCAGCATCTGGTCGATCTTGATGCCTTGGAGCGCGGCGGGCAGGAGGCCGACGGCGCTGAGCTCGGAGGTGCGGCCGCCGACCCAGTCCCACATCGGGAAGCGGGCAAGCCAGCCTTCCTTCTGCGCGATCTGGTCGAGCTTGGAACCTTCGCCTGTGACGGCGACAAAGTGCTGCGGGTAGTCGAGCCCGGCCGCCTTGAAGGCCGCGGCGGCCTCGAGCATGCCGTTGCGGGTCTCGACCGTGCCGCCGGACTTGGAAATGACGACGACGAGGGTCTGTTTCAGGCGCGAGCCGAGTTCGGCGAGCACGTAGTCCATGCCGTCGGGGTCGGTGTTGTCGAAGAAGGAGACGCGCATCTTGTCGCGTCGGCCGTTGGGGCGGCCGAGGGCGTGGGCGACGAGTTGCGGGCCGAGGGCGGAGCCGCCGATGCCGACGACGAGCAGGTCCTTGAACTTGCCGCCGGAGGGCGGGGCGATGTCGCCCGCGTGGACGGCCGCGGCGAACTCCTTGATCGAGTCGACTGTGCGCGTGATGGCTTCGCACAGTGCCGGCGTGGGAGCGAGTTCGGGGTTGCGCAGCCAGTAGTGGCCGACCATGCGCTGCTCGTCCGGGTTGGCGATGGCGCCCTTTTCGAGGGCCGCCATGTCGGCGAAAGCCTTGTCGAGGCGCGGGGCCATCGACTCGAGGTAGCCGTCCGGGAAGGGCATCCGGCTGACATCGAGGCCGAAGCCGAGCCTCGGGGCGTGAAAGTAGAGTGACTTGAAGCGGTCCCAGCTCATGAGGAGTCCACGTTATCCGGACCGGCGGAGGCGGCTAGCCGGAAAAGCGTCATGCGGATGGCAATGAGGCCCACGGAATACACGGAACACACAGATACAATCGGTTTAGCGCGCCGGGTCGGGCTTGGTAGACGCCGATTCCGTGTTTTCCGTGTGTTCCGTGGGCGATCTGCTGGGCGGAAGCCGCATCTTGGGTCGGTTGAAACCGGCCCCACTTCGGGATTGTCAGCGTCCGCGCCGGAACCCTCACTGGAGGCGACAATGGCCTTTGACCTGAATCGCGTTTTGAAAGTGATGCTGTTCGCCTCGAACGGACCGCTTGCCGTGAAGGACATCCAGAGCGCCTTCACGCGGTTCCACGAGCAGGCCGAGAATCTGCCGCTGACCGGCGAGGCCGAACAGGGAACGGCTCCTTCCGCCGAGGAAGGCGTGCTGACCGCCGAGGTGGTTTCTGCCGACGCCGCGGAGGCCGTGGTGCCCGCCGCCGAGGAGGACGAGATCTACCGCGATGTCCCCTCGCTCGTCACGACCGCGCAGATCCGCGAGGCGATGGAACAGATTTCCCGGGAATTGCAGGCCGCGGGCGGCGACGTGCTGCTCGTCGAGGGTCACAGCGGCTGGCGGCTGGTGACGCATCCCCGCCACGCGCGCTGGGTGCGTTTGCTGCGCAACGAGCCGCCGCCGGTGCGTCTGACGCCATCGGCGATCGAGACGCTCGCTCTCGTCGCCTACCGTCAGCCCACGACCCGCGCCGAGATCGAGCAGATCCGCGGCGTGTCGGCCGAGGCCGGTCTGGCCAAGCTCCTCGAACGCGACCTGATCTACGTCGTCGGCCGCGCCGACCTGCCCGGCCGGCCGATCCAATACGGCACGACGGACACCTTCCTCGAATTCGTCGGCATCAAGTCGCTCGATGAACTTCCGGCCTCCGATGTGCTTTCGCCGCGGCAGATCGACGCCTGGCTGCAGAGCGCGAACCAGCCCCGCGCCGCCAGCGATGCGGACATGGGCCTCGACGAGACCGAGCCCGACCAGCTGACGCTCGACCAAGCCGCCGCCGCACCGGCCGGTGGAAGCGAGACCACGCCCGCCCCATGAGCAGCGACATTGCGAAGCTGCGCACAAAGATCGACGTCCTGGACCGGCGGATCGTCGGCCTGCTCAACCGACGCCTCGGCACGGTGGCGCGCATCGGCGAGCTGAAGGCGAAGCTGGGACTGAAATCCTACTCGAAGAGCCGGACGCGCGAAATCCTGCGCAACGTCGCGGCGGCGAATCGCGGTCCGCACTCGAAGCGGCAGCTCGAGCGGATCTGGCGCGCGGTCGTGGCCGCGTCGGTCGAGTTGCAGGACCGGCACGCGCGCCCGCGGCGATGAACGCGAGAGTTCGCATCGGCGTCGTCGGCGCGGGCGAGAATACGCGTGCGAAACACATTCCGCTGCTCCAGCAGATTCCCGGCGTGGAAATCGTGGTGGTCGCGAACCGCACGCGGGAGTCGGGCGAGCGCGTGGCGCGCGAGTTCGGCATCGCGCGCGTCGCGGCTGATTGGCGCGAGGTCGTCGCGGCGGCCGACATCGATGCCGTCGTGATCGGCACGTGGCCTTATTTGCACGCTGAGATCAGCATTGCGGCCTTGCGGGCGGGGAAACATGTGCTGACCGAGGCGCGGATGGCGCGGGACCTGGCGGAAGCGCGGGCGATGCTGGCCGAGGCGCGGCGGCATCCGCGTTTGGTGGCGCAGATCGTGCCGGCGCCTTTCTCCATCCCCTTCGATGGCACGGTCCGCGAATGGCTCGACCGGGGCAGGCTGGGCGTGGTGCGCGAGGTGCATGCGGCGTTCACGCACGGTGGTTTCGCCAGCGCGGCGGCGCCGTTCAGCTGGCGGCAGGATTCCGAGCTGAGCGGCAAGAACACACTGTTTCTCGGAATCTTCTACGAGATGGTGCTCCGCTGGCTGCGGCGCGAACCGGAGTCGGTCGTGGCCGATGCGGCGGTCTTCACGCGCGAGCGGCGCGACGAGCGCGGGGCGCCGCGCGAGGTGAGGATTCCCGAGAGCCTGACGGTGCTCGGACGCTACGCGGACGGGGCGCGGTTGGTGATGCATTTCAGCGGCGTGGAGACGAGCGCCCCGCGCAACGAGATCAGGATCAACGGGAGCGAGGCGGGGCTGCGGGCGGATTTCGCGACGGGCACGCTGTGGTTCGCCGCGCGCGGGCAGGCGGAGCAGCGCGTGGAGATCGCCCCGGAGAAATGCGCGGATTGGCGCGTGGAGGCGGACTTCATCGACAGCATCCGCGAGGGGCGGCCGGTGCGGTTGACGGATTTCGAGACCGGCGTGCGCTACATGGCGTTCACCGAGGCGGTGTGGGAGTCGTGGACGCGCGGCGG
>PNKG01000200.1 GCA_013822585.1 Opitutus sp.
GTCATCATCCGCGCGCCGATGCTTGGCGTCGGCATCGACAAATCGCGCAAGACGATCTGCATCTCGACCCAGGTCGGCTGCGCCATGGGCTGCAAGTTCTGCGCTTCCGGCCTCGAGGGCCTGAAACGCAACCTCGCCGCCGGCGAGATCGTCCACCAACTCATCCAGGTTTGCCGCCAGGAAGACGCCCACACGCCGCGCGCCCGCGCCGAGCTGGCGTCGTTCGACAACATCGTCGTCATGGGCATGGGCGAGCCGCTGCACAATTACGACGCCATCATCCGCGCCCTCACCATCGTGAACGCCGAGTGGGGCCTCGGGTTCGGCGCGCGCCGCATCACGCTTTCCACGTCCGGCCTCGTCCCGAAGATCCTCCAGCTCGCCGACGAGCCCCTCGGCCTCCGCCTCGCCATCTCGCTCCACGGCGCCACCGACGCCGTCCGCGAGCAGATCATGCCGGTGAACAAGCGCTACCCGCTCGCCGAACTGCTGCCGGCCGTGAAGACGTTTTCCGAAAAACACGGCCGCATGATTACGCTCGAGTTCATCCTCATCGAGGAGATCAACGACTCGCTCGATCAGGCCGAGAAACTGCGCGACATCGCCCTCGACCTGCACGCGCACGTGAACCTCATCCCCTACAACACCGTCGTCGGCCTCCCGTGGAAGCGTCCGTCAATCACGCGGCAGGAGAAATTCGCCGACGTGCTGCGCGCCGCGCGCGTCTCCGTGACGCTCCGCCGCGAAAAAGGCCATGACATCGCCGCCGCCTGCGGCCAGCTCCGCCTTCAGACCGAAAAGGAACGCAACGCCGGCGTCCCCGTCGCCGGGTAGGACGAACCGTCCCGGTGAGCCGCCGCGCACGGCACGCGCCTCGTCCCATGTGACGTGTTCCGTGCTCGACACGTATCATCGAATCCGGATGCCTTGATGCCGCGATGACGCCTGATCGCCCCATCTCCGAACTCTTCGCCTCCGGCCGGACCGTGCGATCGCTCGAGTTTTTCCCGCCCAAGGACGACGCGCAGATGGCCATGCTCCTCACCTCCGCCGGCGCATTGCAGGGCATCGCCCCGGACTTCGTCTCCATCACCTATGGCGCCGGCGGCACCACCCGCGAACGCACCGCCCGCGCCGCCGCCCTGCTGAAACGGGATTTCGGCTTCACCGTGATGCCGCACCTCACCTGCATCGGCCACAGCCGCGCCGAACTGCACGACATCGCCGACCGCCTCCACGCCGACGGCTTCCGCAACATCATGGCGCTGCGTGGCGACGCCCCGAAGGGCGATCCCGCCTTCGCGCCCGCGCCCGTCGGCCTGCGCTACGCCTCCGAGCTCGTCGCGCTGCTGAAGTCGCGCCACTCGGATTTTTGCCTCGGCGTCGCCGGTTACCCGGAAAAACACCCGGAAGCCCCGTCGCTCGGCGCGGACCTCGACGCCCTGAAGCGCAAGGTCGACGCCGGCGCGGACTTCATCACCACCCAGCTCTTCTTCGACAACGCGCTCTATTACCGCTTCGTCGAACAATGCCGCGAGCGCGACATCCGCGTCCCGATCATCCCCGGCCTCATGCCCGTGCTCTCGCTGAAGCAGATCAAGCGCGTCACCGAAATGTGCGGCGCCACCTTGCCGCAGAAGCTCGTCACGCGCCTCGAAGCCGCCGCCGAGAACCCCGATGTCGTGGAAATCATCGGCCTCGACTGGGCGTTCACGCAGATCCGCGGCCTCCTCGCCAACGGCGCCCCCGGCTGCCACCTCTACATCATGAACCGCGCCAAGAGCGCGCTGGCGCTCGCCGCCGGATTGGCAGCGTAGGGCCAAAGGGCGCAGCAAGACTGCGCCCTTCATGCGCCGACGTGCAAACGCTCGTCCACCGGCAACTCCAGCCATTGCGGCGGAGGGCTCCCTTTGGAATCGAGCATGGACGAAAAGCTGAATCGGTCGGACCGCGGACAATGCCATCCCGGCCATGGCGCACCGATCGCGATCAATCGCGCGCGATACGGATTCATGTAGATGTAGAATCCGTAGCCTTCCTCCGACTCGCTCTCGCGCAAACGATGCTCGAAGAAATCCCGCTGCCAATCGGCGCCAGCGACGTTCAAGAGCTTGCCGGTATGAGTTTTGAATTTCGCCAAGACGCGACCGAGCGCGAGACGCGGACCAAGCACGAATAACCAATGGAAATGATCGGGCATCACCGTCGCAGCCAGCGTGGTCGTGTCACCACGAGCATCGAAATCCGCCCACATGGCGTGGATTTCGCGAATCGCCGACGACGACGCCAGACAGTCTCGTCGCGGGAAAACGCACCCAGTCACGAAATACGTCGCGCCCGGAATCGATATGCGGCCGGCGTGAAGCGCAGATGTTTTCCTGGATCGCACGAAGGGCGCAGCAAGACTGCGCCCCTACGACCAAAGGGCAACGCACGTTTCATTCCGCGACGTTTCTTGCAGGGGCGCAGTCTTGTTGCGCCCTACCCGCCCGCGAACACCGGCCGGAAGCCGGCGTCAGTGAGGATCGCAGCGATCTTGTCGCGCTGGTCGCCTTGGATCTCGATGTCGCCGTCCTTCACCGTGCCGCCGCAGCCGCAGGCCGAGCGCATCTTTCTGCAGAGGGATTCCTTCTCCGGCAGCCCGATGCCGGCGAAACCCGTGACGAGCGTCACCGTCTTGCCGCCGCGCCCCGCCGTCGTGCGCTTGATGTCCACGCGGCCGCGGTTCTTCTGCGGCTGCATGGGTTTTGTAGCTGGGCTCGGCGAGCCCGGCCGACCGGAATCGCCGACCCCGGCTATAGGACTTGGGTTCGGCAAGCCCGCCGCGCTCAACGTGCCGAAGGGATTCTGCCCGAGCGATTGTCCGCCTTCGGTGGAGATTTTTCCTGAGTTGCTCATGGGGTTCGTGGTTTCTGGAGGGCGCGCGTCCCCACGCGCCGCGGCTCGGCGGTAGCCGAGCCCTCCATCGATGGGTTCAATGCCGGTGCCCGCCGCCGCCGCAACCTCCGGGCGGACTCGCCGGCTTCGCGAAGCCGCTTTCGCCGCCAAGCCAGAGCAGCGCCTTGGCGTAGCTGCGGCCTTCGAGGAAATGCACAAGTTGCGGGTGCAACTCGCCCCGGTGGGCGGCAAGGAGC
>PNKG01000201.1 GCA_013822585.1 Opitutus sp.
CTTGTCGCCGTCGCGGAGTTCGATGGCTTCGTGTTCGCCGGTCGAGGCGCCCGAGGGCACGGCGGCGCGGCCGAGGTGGCCGGAAGCGAGGCGGACGTCCACCTCGACAGTGGGATTGCCGCGGGAGTCGATGATCTCGCGAGCGGTGATGGCGGTGATGGTGGTGTTCATCGGAAGGTGTTTGACGTTGACCGTCGGGCAGGGACGGAGATGCCGGGAGTCCAACGGGTTTCGGCGGGCGCGACAACCGCGCCGTGCGTCAAGTGTGCGGCGGGCGGGCGATGCCGAGCCGGTAGAGGAAGCGCTGGAAGGCCGTCGGCTCCTTGGGCCGGAATTCCTCGGGGAGCTGGTCCACGTGCCCGTGCCGCAGGGCGGCGCCGATGGGGGTGCCGCCGTTGTAGTTGCGGATCATCAGCGTCGTGCGGTTGAAGAATTCGCGTGGGATCTGGTTGAGGTGGCCTTCGACGGCGGCGGCGTGCAGCGGCGTGTCGCCGAAATCATTGCGCGAGATCAGCAGGTCGATGCTCAGGCACTTGCGGGGGATCTGGTTGAGGTAGCCCGATTCGGCCGCGGCGTGGATGACCGTGTAGCCGGCCTTGCTGGCGAGGAGGAGATTGTCGTGGGTGAGGAGGACGGGGGGGATCTGATCGAGGTGTCCGGCGATCGCGGCGGCGTGCAGGACGGTGTCGTGGTTGGCCGTCTTGGTGAGGAGGGTTTCCTCCGTGAGGAATTCGGGGGCGACCTGATCGAGGTGGCCGTTGAACACCGCGACATGCAGCACGGTCTCGCCGCTGATGTTCTGGCTCGTGAGCGTGTCGCGGCTGATGAACTGCCGCGGGAAACGGTCGAGGGCGCCCGTCTCCGCCGCCTCGTGCAGGAGCGTGTTGCCGTGGTCGGTTTTCTGCAGGACGGTCTCGAGCGCCAGCAGCCCGGCGGGCACCTGATCGAGGGTGCCGGCCGCCGCCGCGAGGTGCAGCGGGGTGTAGCCGCTGTTGGAGCGCAGGAGCAGGAAGTCGCGCGTGTGGAACGCGGCGGGGACCTGGGTCAGCTTGCCGCTGCGCGCGGCGAGGTGGATGGGGGTGTAGCCGGCGTCGTTCTTGAGCGTGAGCGTCTCCGCGGTGAGCACGGACTGGGGGAGCTGGTCGAGCGAGCCGTATTTGGCGGCGAGATGGAGCGGCGTGTTGCCCGAAGAGTTGCCCTGCGTGAGATTATCCCGCGTGAGTTCCGCCGCCGGAATGAGCGGAAACGTGCCTTCGCGTGCGGCGGCGAAAAAATCGAGTGTGGCCATGCGAACCACCCAAGAAAAACATGGGGTCGCTTGCTCAGGCAAACAATTTCCCCCGCTCCGGCGCGTGTTTGGGTTTGCCAAGGCCCCGGGCGGAAAACAATTTCCCGACTCGATGACTGCCACGAACAGCGGGACGAATCCTCCGGTGCCCAAGCAGGGGGCGGTGCTGGTCGTCGACGACGAGAAGGCGCTCAGCGCGCTCTATGCCGAGGCTCTCGCCCCCTACTTCGAGGTGGACTTGGCGGCCTCCGCCCGCGAAGCCGGCTTCATGCTGCACAAAAGGCACTACAAGGTGCTCGTGTGCGACCACCTCATGCCCGGCGGCAACGGCCTGAGTTTCCTCGTCCATGTGCGGGAGGAGTATCCCAACACCCAGCGGATCCTCGTCACCGGCTACATGAAGCCCGAGATGCTGCTGCGCAGCGTGAACGAGGCGGCCCTCTACCGCTACCTGCTGAAGCCGGTCTCGCTGCCCGAACTGGTCAAGACCGTGCAGGAAGCCGCCAAGCTCCACGACCAGACGCCCGCGGACTGATGAGTGGGGAAGCGCACCGCCGCCCGGTCGTGCTGCTGCTCGATGACGAGGCGCAGCTCACCGCGGTGATGGTGCGGATGCTCGAGAGCGAGTTCGAGGTGGAGGTGGCGGCGAGCGTGGAGGAGGCGGAGATGCTGCTCGGAACACGGACGTTCGACGCGATCATCGCCGACCACATGATGCCCGGCGACAAGCAGGGTCTGGATTTTCTCGTGGAGGCAATCCGGCTGCAGCCGACGGCGAAGCGAATCCTGATGACGGGCTACATGAACCCGGAGCTCCTCGCGCGCGCGGTGACGATCGGGCAACTCAGCGCGCTGCTGCTGAAGCCCGCGACCGCGCAACAGATCCGCAAGGCGCTGCACGACGCGCTGGGGTTGAGCGCGTGAGGGCGTGCGGCGCGCGAGGCGATGCCACGCGGTGCGGCGAGCGAGGCGCGGCGAACGGCGAAGGGGGAAACCTCCGCGATGCGCGAGCTGTGGGGGGGGGCTTCATGCCCCGACTTGCGGCGTGCGTTCAACGTCGGGGCGAAAGGCTCCTCCCACATGCATGGCAGATGACTTCATCCCGGATTCCGCGATTGCCGGACCTGCAGGAGCGGTTTTACGCCGCGATCCGATATCCGACCGCAGCGGACTTTTCTGTCGCGGCATGAAGCCGCTGCAGTCACGCGCCGCAGGTTGAATTCCGGAATCCGGGTTTATCAAGTCTCGCAATAGTTGGTAATCCCGGTGGAGCGCTTGACCTCAATGCGCTCCACCGGGAGGCATGACCCACTTTTGCGAAACCCGATAGGGTGGGCGCCGATGTCCCCGGCGGCGGCCTATAGTGCGGTGTGCTTGCGCACATTGCCCGGCGTCGTCGGGACGCCGACGCCCGCCTTGAGGGTTCGAGATCCGAGCGACGCGCTCAGTCGTAACGGCGGCGGAGGTTGCTCGGCAGCAGGCCGAGTTCCTCGCGGTATTTCGCCACGGTGCGGCGCGCGATCCTGAGGCCCTTGCCATCGAGCACGGCGACGATGTCCTGGTCGCTCAACGGCGCGCCGGGATCCTCGCCCGCGACGATGTCGGCGATCATCTCCTTCACGCTCGTGTTGGCGACGGCGACGCCTTCCTGCGACTGGTAGCCCGAGGTGAAGAAGAACTTCATGTCGAAGACCCCGTGCGGGGTCTTCATGTATTTGTTGGCCACGGCACGGCTCACGGTGGTCTCGTGCACGCCGATGATGTCGGCGATCTGGGTCATCGTGAGGGGCTTCAGCTTGGAGACGCCCTCCTCGAAGAACTCGGTCTGGTGGCGGATGATCTCGC
>PNKG01000202.1 GCA_013822585.1 Opitutus sp.
GCGACCAACTCCAGCTCGATTCGATGGACTTCCTCGACATCGTCATGGAGCTCCGCAAGCGCCACGGCATCGAGGTGCCCGAGGCCGACTACATGCAGCTCGCCTCGCTCGACAGCTGCGCCGAATACCTGACCCCGAAGTTCCAAGCCAAGGCCTAAATTCAGCGCTTCCGAACCTTCGCCGGCGGGGTCTTCGCACCCCGCCTTTTTCGTGGCCGCCAAGACCGAAGTTTAAACCGCAGATGAACACAGATGGACGCAGATATGTGGGAGAGCAGGCCGCTCGGCTATTCACCATCTGTGCGTATCTGGTATCTGTGTTCATCTGTGGTTTCACTGGCTTGAAATGAAATCGTCGCACTACGACGCCGCCATCATCGGCGCCGGCATGTCCGGTCTCGCCGCCGGCATCCGGCTCGCGCACTTCGGCAAGCGGGTCTGCATCTTCGAGCGGCACAACGCCCCCGGCGGCCTCAACGGCTTCTACAGCATCGCCGGCCGCAAGTTCGACGTCGGGCTGCACGCGATGACCAATTACGTCCCTCCGGGCGTCAAAGGCACGCCGCTCACCAAGCTTCTCCGCCAGCTCCGCATCGACCGCGACGCATTCGCCCTCTGCCCGCAGAAGCAATCGAGGATCGCCTTCGGCCCGCGCGGCGAGGCGACGCTGCGCTTCACCAACGACTTCGCCGTGCTCGACGCCGAGGTGCGCGAGAAATTCCCGCACGACGCGGAAGGGTGGGGCAACCTCGTCCAACTCGTGCGCACCCACGACGGCGTCTCGCTCGACGCCCAGCCGCGTTCCGCCCGCGAAGTCGTCGCCCAACATCTCCGCGACCCGCTGCTGACCGACATGATCTTCTGCCCCCTGATGTATTACGGCAGCGCGCAGGAGCGCGACATGGAGTTCGGCCAGTTTGTGATCATGTTCAAGGCGCTCTATCTCGAGGGTTTCGCCCGGCCGCTCGCCGGCGTGCGCGTGATCATCCGCGTGCTGCTGGAGAAATTCCGCGAAGCAGGCGGGGAGCGCCGCATGAAGTGCGGCGTCACACGCATCGTCGAACGCGAGGGTCGTGCCGCCGTGCTCGTCCTGGACGATGGCGCCGAGGTAACCGCCGATCACGTCATCTCGTCCGCCGGCTACCCGGAGACAATGCGCCTCTGCGAACCCGCGCACACCGCCGAAGCCGAAGCGAACACCGGCCAGCTCTCCTACGTCGAGACGATCGCCGTCCACCGTCAGCCGCCCGCGGGTTGGGGCTGGGGCGACGACACGATCATCTTCTTCAACGACTCGGAAAAATTCTTCTACGAGCGCGCGACCGGGCCGGCCGACCTGCGCAGCGGCGTGATCTGCTTCCCGAACAACTTCGCGTATCCCGGCGGCGCCGCCCTGCCCGAAGGCTTGGTGCGCGTGACCTGCCTCGCCAACTTCGCCCGCTGGGCGAACCTGCCGGAGGAAACCTACCAGGCGGAGAAGCGCCGCTGGTTCGACGCCATCCAGCGCAGCGCGCGCCGGTTCCTGCCGCCGGTCGATGACGCGGCACTCGCCGCCAATCTGGTTGCGACCGACATGTTCACGCCGCGCACAGTCAGGAAGTTCACCGGACACCTGAACGGCGCCATCTACGGTGCGCCGCGCAAGATCCGCGACGGCCGCACGCATTTGTCAAACCTCTACCTCTGCGGCACCGACCAGGGCTTCCTCGGCATCGTCGGGGCGATGTTGAGCGGCATCTCCATGGCGAACTACCACGTGCTGCAGGGCCCAGGTGGAGCGCGTTGACCCCTCAACGCGCTCAGAGCGTCTTGCGGTCAAGCCACTCCACCTCGGGTCCGCCTGCGCGACCTTCCGCTCGCCTCAACTTCCCGGTTGCCCTGTCTCCGCGCGCACTCTTAGTTCGGGCGCTTTCATGGCCTACGACTGGCTCAAAGGAATCAACGACCACTACGACGTGATCGTCATCGGCAGCGGCCTCGGCGGCCTGACCGGGGCGAACGTGCTGGCCAAGTGCGGCCACAAGGTCCTGTTGCTCGAGCACCATTACCAGCTCGGCGGCCTCGCCACCTGGTTCACGCGCAAGGGCGGGCACATCTTCGACATCTCCCTGCACGGCTTCCCCCACGGCATGATCAAATCCTGCCGCAAGTATTGGAGCCCCGACATCGCCGACGCCATCGTGCAGCTGAAGGGCGTGCGGTTCATCAACCCGCAGTTCCAGATCGACACCACCTTCGACCGCGAGGACTTCACGCGCCAGCTCACCGAGAAGTTCGGGATCCCCGCCGTGACCGTGGAGAAATTCTTCGCCGACCTGCGGGCGATGAATTTCTACGACAACTCCACCGAGACCACCGGCGAGATGTTCGAGCGCTACTTCCCGGGCCGCGACGACGTGAAGCGCCTGCTCATGGAGCCCATCGCCTACGCCAACGGCTCCACGATGGACGACCCCGCCATCACCTTCGGCATCGTCTTCTCGAACTTCATGAGCAAGGGCGTCTTCACCTTCCAGGGCGGCACCGATGTCCTTATCAAGCGCATGGCCGGGGAGCTCAAAAAGAACGGCGTCGAGATCCGCAAGCACGTGCTCGTCGGAAAAATCCTCGCCGATGAGGTCGACGGCCGGAAGCGCGTCTGCGGCGTCGTCGCCAACGGCCGCACGATCCGTTGCCGCGCCGTGCTCTCGAATTCCAACGTCAAAAACACCGTCCTGCGCATGGCGGGAGAGGAGAACTTCTCGCCCGACTTCGTCGCCGCCACCAAGGCCGTCCGCGTGAACAGCAGCTCCTGCCAGGTCTACCTCGGCATCCGGAAGGGCGAGACCCTGCCGCACATCGGCGACCTCGTCTTCACCTCCGACGAGCCGAAGTTCTCCAGCGAGGCGCTCGTCGATCTCCGCACGACCAGCCGGACGTTTTCGCTGTATTATCCCGACACGCGCCCCGGCAGCGACCGCTGCTCCGTCGTCGTGTCGCTCAACGCGCGCTATCAGGACTGGGCCGACCTTTCTGATGCCGATTACGCGCGCCACAAGGAGCGGCTGATCGAGGAATCCATCGTGTCACTCGAGCGCTTCATTCCCGACATCCGCGCC
>PNKG01000203.1 GCA_013822585.1 Opitutus sp.
AAAAAGGCCTCGCTGACGGCACCATCGAGAACGAGGAAAAGAATTGGGAGCTGCTCGCCTATTCCTACCAGCAGCTCAATCGCGACTTCAAAGCCATCGACACGCTCAAACGCGCCACGAAGGTCTTCCCGAACTCCGGCCAGCTCGAATACCTCGTCGCGCAAAACTACTACGGCATGGACAAGTTCGACGATGCCCTCCCGCATCTGCAGGCGTCCATCCGCAAGGGCGGCGGCAACAAGCCGCACCAGACCTATCTCTTCATGGCCTTCATCGCCTACGAGGTGAAAAAATTCGATCTCGCCCTCGATGCCGCCGAACGCGCCGTTAAGACCCCCGAGGGCAAAGCCGAAGGCGAACGCATGAAACAGGCCATCCTCGACATCATGCGCGAGCGCGAAGCAAAACTTCAGAAGCAGTAACCCTTTCAACGACCCCTTACCGATGAACAAAGTCTACATTCTCATCCCGGTGATCGGCTTGGCGATCTTCAGTGTGTTCTACATGAACTTCACCAAGGTCTATCAGGCCAAGCTCGAGCAGGCCAAGGTCAAGATCGAGGCCGACCGCAAGGAGAAGGCCAAGCGCGACATCGCCGCCCGCGAGGAAGCCATCAAGGCCGCCATCCAGGCGCAGGAAAAGCGCAAGCTCGAGCGCGAGGAAAAAGAGCGCGTCGAGGAGGCCAAGAAGAAGGCCCGCCAGGACGCCGAAGACAAGCGCCAGCGCGCCTTCGACGACCGCAAGCGCACCCGCGAGCAGGTCGACCGCCTCAGGAAGGAAGTCGAGGCCGTGAAGGCCGAGCTCGCCAAGCTCGACGAGCAGCGGAAGTCCAACCTCGAGGAGCAGAAATTCCTCCGGGACTTCGTCAAGCAGGCCGAGGCCAACGTGAAGTATTACTACGACCTGATCGACAAGCTCGCCGCCGCCGAGGCTGCCAAGGCCGCCGCCGAAGCCGCCGCCAAGAAGAGCAGCTGACCGATCCGCCCCTCTCCCCATGAAGAACATCTACATTTACGTTCTCCTCCCGGCCATCCTGCTCGCGGCATTCCTTTTCACGCCCGGCACCGGTTACTTCAGCTCCATGCAGCAGCTGGCGGAAAAGCACAAACGCGTCGCTGCTGAGAAGGCCGCCGCCAAGGCCGCCGATGACGCCCGCCGCGCCGACATCGAAAAGAAGGCCGCCGAAGATGCCAAGAGACGCCAGGAACAGCGCGAAGCCGAGGAAAAGGCCAAGGAGCAGAAGAAGGTCAAGGAACACGAGGATGCGATGAAGCAGCTCCGCGACGAGACGGCCAAATACACCGCCGAGGCCGACGCCTACCAGAAGGAAACCAACTCCCTCGAGCTCCAACTCAACGATCTCCGCAACCAGAAGGAGAAATCCAACCGCGAGGTCTTCGAGCTTAGCAAGCAGGTTGAATTGGCCAAGGTCAGCCGCCGCAACGCCGAGCTCGAGATCCAGCGCATGGTTGACATTGTCGCCCAGAAAGTCGGCGCGAGTTCCTTCGCCGCGATGCCCCCCCCGCCGGCTCCCAAGAAATAAGCCGCAGGCACCTGTTGTTTTGACGGGCCGCGTCGGACCGACGCGGCTTTTTCTTTGCGCGTTCCCCGCTGCGCCGCCCGTCCCAAGATTCTGCTTGCACCAACCCCGTGCAGACCTCTGATTGGCCGCTCTCTTCCATCATCGGGGCGTAGCTTAGCCTGGTAGAGCGCTACGTTCGGGACGTAGAGGTCGTGAGTTCGAATCTCACCGCCCCGACCATTTTCCCAGCCACTCGCCGCGCGGGTGGCTTTCGTTTTCCCCCGGCCGGGTGCCATTTGTCCGCATCGGCCAGATGGAGTCCCGTCTTCTCGGGCATCCGGATGCGGTCGTTCGATAAGACACGCGTTTGGGCGACATTTTCTTTGCCCCATGCCGGGACCTGTAAACCATCCCTCCGCCGCCGGGTGCTTCCCCCAAGTCAATAACCGCCCCCTCCGGCCCTCCCAAGCTACCATGAACCCACAATCGATGCATGCGTGCATGCGAAGCGGCGCTTTGGCCGCATTCCTCGCGGCCGGTTCCGCCGGCCTTTTCGGCCAGGTCGCCCCGGCCGCCACCGGCGACACCGTCAGGCTCGAGACCTTCACCGTCACCGGCTCCAACATCAAGCGCGTCGATCAGGAAAATGTGCTCCCAGTCACCGTGATCGACAAGGCCGCCATGGAGGCGCGCGACGCCACCACGCCGGTCCAGCTGCTCACCGCGCTGCCGCAGATCACCAACGTCCCGCTCAACGAGTCCACCTCGGGCGGCGCCAACACCCGCGGCGACAACGCCAACGTGAATCTCCGCGGCATCGGCTCCGGCAACACGCTCGTCCTCATCAACGGCCGCCGCGTCGCGCCGCACCCCGCCACTTCGCCCGACGCGGGGGCGCTGTCTTTCTCGGTCAACGTCAACCAGCTGCCCACGCAAGGCGTCGACCGCATCGACATCCTGCGCGACGGCGCCTCGTCGATCTACGGCTCCGACGCGGTCGCCGGCGTCATCAATTACATCATGCGCAAGGAATTCACCGGCACCGAAGGCCGTTTCCGCACGACCATTCCCGAAGAGGGGGGCGGGCAGACGTATTCCTTTTCCTTCGCCCACGGCGGCAACTTTGCCGGCGGCAAGGGCCGCTTCGTCAGCACCGTCGACGTGCTGCGCCGCGAATCGCTGGCGATGAGCGAGCGCGACTATTCGGCCCGTGCCGACCACTACCTCAAGGCTCCGCCGCCGTTCAACGTCGCCGGCAGCGCCTTCGACGGCCGCTCCGCCACGAGCATCTGGCCCAGCTTCCGCCTCGGCGCCAACGCCTCCTCCGGCACGACCAACTACTTCCGCCCGGTCAATGGCACGCCGACGCTCACCACCACCGCACCGACCCGCACCACCGCGCCCGAATACTACCTCAACGTGAACACCTACCAGAACCTCGGCCAGACCTGGAGCGAGCGCCTCAACTGGTTCAACACGTTTGAATACGACCTCACCGAGCGCATCACGGCCTTCGCCGACATCTCGTTCTATCACGCCGACACCCAGCTCGTGCGCCA
>PNKG01000204.1 GCA_013822585.1 Opitutus sp.
CCGCGACGCCGCGCATCGCCTGCGCACGTCCGTCATCCTCGGCCTCGTCGCCGTCGTGGCGGCGTGCTACGGCAGCGTCGCCGCCGGGCTCGGCGGCGGCGCGTTCAGCGGCGTGCTGCAATTGGACGAACTTACCCTCGGCACGCGCCTCGGCGTCCTCGTGCTGACCGGCCTCACGCTCGGCCTTCTGCCCGGCACGACGCGCCTGCGCCACACCGCCGAATACGTCGCGATCGTCCTGTTCGCCGCCGCCGGCTTCACCCTCATGGCCGCCGCGCAGCAATTGCTTGTGGCCTTCCTGGCCATCGAGCTGGCCAGCCTCTCGCTCTACGTGCTCGCCGGATTCGACAAGCGCAGCCCGGCGTCGGCCGAGGCGGCGTTGAAATACTACCTGACCGGCGCGATGTCCGCGGCCTTCCTGCTCTTCGGTTTCTCGCTGATCTACGGCCTGACCGGCGGCTTGGATTTCGGCCATATCTCGATGCAGATTTCGCTGCAAGGCGGTTCGCCGCTGCTGATGGTCGCGCTCGTCATGGTTGTCGTCGCGTTCGGTTTCAAGGCTGCCGCCGCGCCGTTCCACCTCTGGGCGCCCGACGCCTACCAAGGCGCCCCCGCTCCGTCCGCTGCGCTCATCGCCTCGGCCTCCAAGCTCGCGGGCTTCGCGGTGTTCCTGCGTCTCTTCTGGGGCGCGTTCACCTTCGGCAGCGGCAGCGCGCTGCAATGGCCGATCATCATCGGTTGGATGCCGGTGCTCGCCGCCCTCGCCCTCGCGTCGATGATCGTCGGCAACTTCGGCGCGCTCGCGCAGAGCAATGTCCGGCGCCTGCTCGCCTACTCCGCCATCTCGCACGCCGGCTCGCTCCTCCTCGGCGTGATGGTGGCCGGCCGCGTCGGCCCCGGCCCGCTCTTCTATTACGCCGCGACCTACGGCCTCGCGACCGTCGGCACGTTCGGCGTCATCGCCGTGGTCGAGCGCGCCGGCCGCTGCCACGACCTCACCGACCTCGCCGGCCTGCACAAGCGCTCGCCGTTCCTCGCCGGACTGCTCGCCGTCTTCGTGCTCTCGCTCGCCGGCATCCCGCCGCTCGCGGGCTTCTTCGGCAAGTTCGCGGTCTTTGCCGGCGTGCTGAAACTCGGCGCGCTCAGCGGCCCGGCCGGCTGGCTCGTCTTCGCCGCCATCGCCCTCAGCGCCGTGGCGCTCTACTACTACCTGCTCATCCTGAAGCAGGCGCTCGTGGCCGCTCCGGTCGAAGCGAAGCCGATCGCACTCCCCTTCGGCGCGCTCGTTTCCCTCACGATCGCCGCCGCGCTGGTTGTCTACTTCGGCCTGTTCCCGTCGAAACTCCTCCAGCTCTTCGGCTGAACCGGGTTCGTTCAGTTGCTTTGGAAATCGCCGGTTGGTCGGCGGGCTGAGTCGACCCGACGGCGGTCGTGCACCCACCGCGAACTTCCCGAGCGCATCCTTCACCGCATCCGCCCCCCGCGCGTATGCGCCCGGTCTCACGCAGGCTGGATTTCCCCGCGGGGTGGTGTTCATTCGCCGGATGGCCCGCCACCGCCGCCTCGCTCCTCTCGCCCTCGCCGTGACGATGGCCGCTCCGACGCTCCTCGCCCACGGCCAACCCGTGGAGCGCCTGCCGCCCTGGAGCGTCACGGCGGCCCGGACTTCGCGGCCGGCCGCGGAGACGGCGCAGGCCACGCGCGAGTTCGGCGCCGACACCCTGGCGAACGGCCTCGCGCTCGACCAGGCGTTGCGCGCCGATCCGGCCTTCAGCCTCTTCCGCCGCACGGACAGCCTCTCCGCGCACCCGACCGCGCAAGGCGTCTCGCTGCGCGGCATCGGTCCGAGCGGTGCCAGCCGCTCCCTCGTGCTCCTCGACGGCGTGCCGCTCAACGATCCTTTCGGCGGCTGGGTGATCTGGAATCAGATGCCGGTGGCCGGACTCGCGACCGTCGAGGTCGCGCGCGGCGGCGGCTCCGCGCTCTGGGGCAGTTCGGCGCTCAGCGGCACCATCGCCTTGGTGTCCGCCCCGGTCGCGCGGGCGGGCGGCGCATTCGAGTTCACGGCCGGCGCACGCGCAACGACCCTCGCTCAACTCTCGGCGGGCGCCACGGCCGCGGGGGTGGCGCTGCGGATCGATGCCCGCGCGTTCGCGACCGACGGCTACCCTCCGCTCGCGGCCGCAGAGCGCGGCGCCATCGACGTGCCGCTCTCATCCGACCACCGCGCCCTCCAACTGCGCGCGCAGCGGGTGCTCGGTGAAATTGAAACCACCGTCACGCTGCGCCGCTACGGGGAGGATCGCGTCAATGGCACTGCGGGCCAGACCAACTCGACCGCGCTCACTTTCGGGTCAGTCGCGCTGCGCGGCCGCACGCGCTCGGACGGCGATTGGCGCCTCGTGGCCTACGGACAGGACCAGACCTTTCGCGGCACCTTCACCTCGGCCAGCCTCGATCGCGCGACGGAGACGCCCGCCAATCGCCAATTCGACGTGCCCGCCACAGCCGCGGGGGCCGCGCTCACCCTCGACTGGCAGGCCGACGCCGCGCGCACGACCATCGGCGCCGATGTGCGCCATGTGCGCGGCGAGACGCGCGAGGAATTTCTCTTCGCCAACGGCGCGTTCACGCGCCGCCGCTTCGCCGGAGGCACGCAGACGCTCGGCGGCGCCTTTCTCGCCCACGACCGCGCCCTCGCCGCGGGCTGGCGCGGCGCAATCGCGCTGCGCGCGGATCGCTGGCAACTGGCCGATGGCACGCGGCGCGAGATCAATCTGCTGACCGGCGCCCCGACGCGGCTGGATATTTTTCCGCGCCGCACGGGCACGACCGGTAGCGCGAACCTCGGCCTCACTTGGACCCCGCGCGACGCGGCGCGCGTCCGCTTCGCCGCGTATCGCGCCTTTCGCGTCCCGACCCTCAACGAACTCTATCGCCCGTTCCGCGTCGGCAACATCGCCACCGAGGCCAACGCCGCGCTGCGCCCCGAAACGCTCCACGGCGCCGAGATCGGCGCGGACTATCGCGCGGGCTCGGCGGAGTTCTCCGTCA
>PNKG01000205.1 GCA_013822585.1 Opitutus sp.
TTCTTCTGGAGCAACCTCTTCGAGCTCGGCCGCAACATCCGCAGCGGGCAGTTCGACTTCTTCCTCGCGCAGCCGGGCAACCCGCTGTTCATGATCTCCACGCGCAAGCTCGACCTCGACGGCATCCTCAACTGCTTCATCGCCATCGGCGTCGTGGTCTATGCCGCGGGCCAGCTCGGCCTGCACCCCGGCCCGCTCGACATCGTCCTCTACGTCCTGCTGCTCGGCGGCGCGCTGGTCATCCATTATGCCGCAGTGCTGATGATCGTGTCGTTCACCTTCTGGGTCATCGGCAGCCAGGGCATCGAGGGCAGTTATTTCACGCTGTTCGAGTTCGCGCGGCTGCCGCGGCAGGCCTTCGTCGGCGTGCGCGAGGTGCTCTTCGTCTGGGTGCTGCCGGCCGTGATCTCCAGCAACGTGCCCGCCAGCGCGCTCATCCACGGTTTCCAGCCGCACTACGTCCTCTGGCTCGGCACGACCGCCGCGGTCTGGCTCGCGCTGGCCGTGGGGGTGTTCCGCGCCGGCCTGCGCCGCTACTCCAGCGCCAGCTCCTGAACCCCATGCCCCTCGCCCTCCTCCAAGAGCGCCTCGGCCACCGGTTCCGCCACGCCGACCTGCTGACCGAGGCGCTGACGCACCCCTCCTATCTGCCGGACAACCCCGGGGCGGGCGCGCACAACCAGCGGCTCGAGTTCCTCGGCGACTCCGTGCTGCACTTCGTGCTGGCGGAGGCGCTGTTCCGGGAATTCCCCGGCGCGCGCGAGGGCGTGCTCAGCCGCCGCCGCGCCGTGCTGACCAAGGGCGAGTTTCTCAGCCGGCTGGCCCTCGACCTCGGGCTCGACTCCGTGGTGCGCATCAGCCGCAGCGAGGAGGAGACCGGCGGCCGCACCCGCGCCTCCATCCTCGAGGATGCGCTCGAGGCCGTGATCGGCGCCATCTACCTCGACAGCGATTTCGAGACCGCCCGCCACGTCGTGCTCGGCTGGTATGGCCCGCTGACCGCGCGCCTCGCCCTTACCGAGGGAACCGACAACCCCAAAGGACGCCTGCAGGAGATCGTCCAACCCGAGCACGGCAACAGCGCCCTGCGCTACGAGGTGATCGAGGCCACGGGCCCGAAGCACGCCCGCGCTTACGAGGTCGCCGTCTATCTCCACGAGGAACTTCTCGGCACCGGCCGCGGCTCCTCGAAAAAATCCGCCGAAGAAGAAGCCGCCCGCGTCGCGCTGCAGACGCTGCGGCAGCGCTGAACCGGCGCGCGCTGCGAGCGTAGGTCGGGCTTTACGCCCGACTTCAAATCCCGCGAGTTGGGCATAAAACCCGACCGACAAAAGTTCGCGCTGCACGCCACCTCCCGCCTGCCGCGCTTGCGCTGGCGCACGCGAGCTGCACCTTGGACCCTCCGATGTCGTCCGCACCCGCCACGGCCGCGCGCCTCAAGCTCACCGGCGTCTGCCCGGCGGCCCGCGCCTGCGCGCTGGCCCGGCTGGCGGCCGCGCGCCCGGCCCCGGTTTGGCTCGCCGTGTTCGAGGAGACGCGCGACTTGGACGCGCTGGCGGAGGACGTCGCGCTCTTCGCACGGACGCCCGATGCCGCGCCGGCCCTCGAAGTCGTGGTCTTCCCCGAATCGCAGGCCGACAGCCGCGAGATGCGCGAGGCCTTCCATGCCGCGAGCGACCGGCTGGCCGTGCTCAGCAAATTACGGGGAC
The DNA here is from genome assembly GCA_013822585.1 of Opitutus sp. Classification (GTDB taxonomy): domain Bacteria; phylum Verrucomicrobiota; class Verrucomicrobiia; order Opitutales; family Opitutaceae; genus Didemnitutus. The sequence continues at coordinate 1,710 of PNKG01000205.1, forward strand.
GGCGCCGCGCCTTCTCGTCGCCCGACCCGCTGCTCGTGCTCACCACACCCGGCGCGCTGCTGCAGGCAGTGCCGCCGCCGGCCGATTTTTCCGAGCGCGAGGTCGTGCTGCGCCGCGGCGTGGAGCGGCCGTTCCAAGCGCTGATCGACCTGCTGCGGCAGTTCGACTACGACAGCGAGGCGGTCTGCGAGGCCCCGGGCCAATACGCGGTGCGCGGCGGCATCGTGGACATTTACCCGATCACCGCGCACCAGCCCTACCGCCTCGATTTCTTCGGCGACACGCTGGAGGAAATCCGCACGCTCGATCCCGTCACGCAGCGCTCGGGCGAGCCGGCCGGGAGCCTCACCCTCACCGCGGCCCCGCAAATCCACGCCGCCCGCGCGCAGGCCTCGCTGCTCGACTATCTCGGGCCGGCCGCCGCCGCCGTGCTGGTGGAACCCAAGGCCCTGGAGGAAGCCTTCGATCTGCTCGACAACGCCGCGGGCGCGGCGCGCTTCCTGCCGCGGCTGGCCGGCGCCGTCTCGCGGCTGGTCGGCCTGGGCGACCTCGACCTCGCCAGCGAGTGGTTCGACGCCGGCGCGGCCGAGGAGACCTGGGACACCGAATCCCTTTCGCACCACCGGTCCTTTCCCGAGGAGAACCTGCTCGCGCACGAGCGGCTCGAGGCGGAGGACGTCGCCCGCCGCCGGTTCTTCGGGCAGGTGCTGGAGTGGAAGCGCGGGGGCTTTGCCGTCGACTTCATCGTCTCAAAGGAGGGCGAGGAACAGCGCGTGCGGGAGCTGCTCGGGGAGGACGCCGAGCTGAAGAAACTGCAGCCACGCTTCGTCCGTGGCGCGGTGAACGAGGGTTTCCGGATCACGTTCGGTAGGGCGAATCCTCCGGATGAGCCGCCGCCCGCAACCGCTGACAACACTGAGCGCGGCTCGTCGGGACGACTCGCCCTACCTCGGTCTGACCGAGGCTACGTCGCCGTCACCGAAACCGAGATCTTCGGCCGCAGACGCCAGCGGCGCGCCCAGAACAAGCGCGCGGTCGTCACGCCCTCGGCGGTCGACCAGCTGCTGGACTTTTCCGAACTCGTCGAGGGCGACTTCGTCGTCCACCTGCAGCACGGCGTGGCCGTCTACCGCGGCCTCACGCGCCTCGAGACGGCCGACGGCGTGCGCGAGGTCATCTCGCTGGAGTTCGACGACAAGGTGACGCTCCACGTGCCGCTGCAAGAGTCGCACCTCATCAGCCGCTACGTCGGCCTGTCGAAGGTGAAGCCGCAGCTCGGCAAGGTCGGTTCGGGCCGCTGGGAAAAGGTCCGCGCCGCCGCCGAGTGCGCCACGCTCGA
>PNKG01000206.1 GCA_013822585.1 Opitutus sp.
GCCGGGACGGCTTCGATGTCGGCGAGGTCGCCGTCGAAATACTTCAGGGCGTCGATCATCTCCTGGTTCCAGAGGCCGCGGGACTTGAGGTCTTCGACGAGGAACGGGTTGATGACGACGAATTCGCCCGAGAGGTTCGATTTGACGTAGAGGTTCTTGTAGTAGGGCTCGATGCAGGGCGACGTGTTCGTGATGTTCGAGATCGTCGCGGTGGGGGCGATGGCGAGGCAGTTGGAATTGCGCATGCCCTGCTTCGCGATCTTCGCGCGGAGCGGCTCCCAGTTCATCTTGCCGCCGCGCGGGACGTCGACCGGCACGCCACGCTCCTGCTCGAGGAGGTCGAGCGTGTCCTGCGGGAGGAGGCCGCGGTCCCACTTCGAGCCCTTGTAGCTGGAGTAGGTGCCGCGCTCGGCCGCGAGGTCGGAGGAGGCCTCATAGGCGTAGTAGGCGATGGCCTCCATGAACTCGTCGTTGAACTCGACGGCTTCGGGGGAGGCGAAGGCGACGCCCTTCATGTAGAGGGCGTTGGCGAGGCCCATGACGCCGAGGCCGACGGGGCGGTGGCGGAGGTTGGAGGTCTTGGCGGCCTGCGTCGGGTAGAAGTTGATGTCGATGACGTTGTCGAGAGCGCGCAGGGCGATGCGGATCGTGTCGCGCAGTTTCTCGTGATCGAGCGAGCCGTCGGGCTTGAGGTGCGACTCGAGGATGACGGAGCCGAGGTTGCAGACGGCGGTCTCGTCGTTGGAGGTGTTGAGCGTGATCTCGGTATTCTTGGTGATGAGGCCGTTGACCGTCCAGGAATGCTCCTCGGTGAAGACTTGGAGGCAGAAGGCGTCCTCGTTGGGGAGCCGTTCCAAGGCTTCGAAGGTGGCGTGCATTTTTTGGGCGTAGCCGGGTTTCTCGAGATTGGCGAGGTAGCGGGCGTTTTGGCGGAGCGCGCCGAGGCCGGTGAGGTTTTCGAGGAGGCGGCAGCCTTGGATGGAAGTGACGTGGAGGCGGTGGAGTTCAGCCTGCCAGTATTCGCGTTCGCCGCCGTTGCCGTCCGGCAGGGTGGCCAGACTGGCATCGCGCATCTTGGTGAGCGAGGATTTGATGCCGAAATTGGCGAGGAGGATTTGGATCTGGGAAAGGAAGTCGCGGCTGACCGAGGCGAGGGAGCAGGTGGTGACCTCGCCATTGCCTTCGACGGTGGCGTCGGCGGCATAGAGTCCGCGGAGGTAGGCGGCGGCGGTTTCGCGGGTGCCGGTCCAGACGAACTCGGGGACGGCGAGCTTTGTCTCGCGGTTGAAGCCGCGGGCGGCGAGCACGCGGGCGAGGGGGGCGGAGCTGAGGCGGCGCTTGTATTCGTCGCCCACGAAACGGGGCGTGAGCGACGAGGTGGTGCACGCCTGCTCCTCGTGGTCCGCGAGCACACGGGCGACGGCGTGCTCGATCTCGTCGATCAGGCTGAATTCCTGGGCCCAGACGTCGAGCATGACGGAGGCAGTGCCTTCGCGGAGCATGAAAGTGCCGTCGCCGGCGATGAATCCGGCGAGGAGGCCGAGGTCATCGGCGGTTGTGGCGCCCCAGAGGCCCTCGGCTTGTTGAATCTCGATGTGGTCGCCGCGTTTCAGCTCCTGGGCCTCGACCCAGCCGCGACCGACGACCCAAACCTTATGGTCAGGGGTGACTTTGTGAGTGTAGCCTTCCTTGGTAATGATGCGGACGATGGGGGCGTCGGGCCGGGGCAGCAGCATGGGGCCGGCGGCGACGGGGCCGCTGCGGCCAAAGACGGTGTTGGTGGCGGCGGTCGGGAGCGAGCTGTGAGCATCAGAACCGACCGAGGCAGCCGCGCGGGCGCGGGCGTAGAGTTCGCCAACAGTGACGAGGCCTTCGCTGGTGACGACGCGTTGGTCGGCGGTCATGCAGCAGAGGTTGCTGCTGTGGATGACGCCAACGTGGTCCTGCGGGGAGCGGAGGTTGCAGGGATCCTTGAAGGTGATCCACGGGTGGCCGGTCTCGAAGAGCATCGAGAGCATCTTTTTCCAGAGCTCGATGGCCTCGACCTTGTGGCCTTGGATTTTGCCTTCCTCGGCGAGCTTTTCGTAGTGGGCGTAGCGCTCCTCGAACTTGCGGCCGTAGAGCTCGTGGAGGTCGGGCGTCTCGTTGGAGCGGAAGAGCGTCCAGTTCTGGCGGCCTTCCATGCGCTTCATGAACAGGTCGGGGATCCAGTTCGCCGTGTTCATGTCGTGGGTGCGGCGGCGGTCGTCGCCGGTGTTACGACGGAGTTCGAGGAACTCGAAGATGTCGTTGTGCCACGACTCGAGGTAGGCGCAACCCGAGCCCTTGCGCTTGCCGCCCTGGTTGACGGCGACGAGCTGGTCGTTGTGGAGCTTGAGGAAGGGGATGACGCCCTGCGATTCGCCGTTGGTGCCGGCGATGTGCGCGCCGGTGCCGCGGACGGCGGTCCATGAGCCGCCGAGGCCGCCGGCCCACTTGGAGAGCTGGGCGTTTTCGGCGATGCCGCGATACATGATGCCCTCGAGGCTGTCGTCGACGTAGTAGAGGTAGCAGGACGAGAGCTGCGAGTGGAGCGTGCCGGAGTTGAAGAGGGTCGGCGTGGACGAGCAGAAGCGGCGGCTCTTGTAGAGCGTGTAGAGCTGGAGCGCCCAGCCCTCGCGGTCCTGCTTCTCGTCGAGGAAGAGGCCCATGGCGACGCGGAGCCAGAAGAACTGCGGGGTCTCGAGGCGGCGCGAGCGCTTGCCGGTCTTGTCGATGATCAGGTAGCGGTCGTAGAGGGTCTGGACGCCGAGGAAGTCGAGCTCGAGGTCGGCCGAGGGGTCGATGGCGGCGGCGAGGCGGGCGAGGTCGTATTCCTTGAGGCGCGGGGAGAGGCGCTTGATGGCGATGCCGCGGTCGACGTAGGCGACGAAGGCCTGCTGGTGGGCGCGCTTCAGCGCGCCGATGCCGTCCTTCACGATGTCCCAGCCGAGGACTTCCTCGTAGATGTAGGTGAGCTGGATGCGGCCGGCGAACTTGGCGAAGTCGGCGTCCTTTTCGAT
>PNKG01000207.1 GCA_013822585.1 Opitutus sp.
CTCATCGCCGCCGTTCAATCAGAACGACGGCCGGAAATAAACCATCGTGATGGCGACCGCGAGCAGCGCCATGGTCACGACGCTCAGCGACGCGCGCAGGTGCGCCTTGCGGTAGGCCAGGCCGGCCATCGCCGACACGCCGAGCCAGCACGCGGTCTTGACCCATATCCACGGCGTGCTCGCGAACGGAATCTTGTTCAGCGTGAGCATCCCGAAACCCGAGATGAACATCAGCAGCGTCGCGACGCCCGTGATGATCATCGTGCGCCTGCGATTCTCCGGGAGCGGATTCGCGAACGCCATGAACGTGTGCGCGGTGAGCACGATCAGCGACAGGATGTGCAGCAGTTGGTAATAGGGCAGTCTCTCCATGGGGGGGTGTGGTTGAAAAGGGGGAAATGACACCCCGCCTGTGCCGCATGCCTCAGTGGGCTCCAAAACCTTCTAGGTTAAGGTGGGCGCCACCTGGCGCGTTTCTGCCTTCCGGTTTACGGCCTGGCATCCGCGCGCCGCTTGGCGGCTCCCAAATGATATCAAAGGCAAAGAGCGAATTCGAAGCACCTCGAACACTGCAGGGTGTCGCCCGAGACCGTAGCCCGCCCCCCTGCCCCGTCAAACGCGAACATGGTGGGAAACGGCCTGGAAATTCCAGAGCGACATCGCGCGCGCGCGCCGGGCGGCGGCGTCCCCGACGCACGACGCCGCTTTGTCGCCGCCGGGACGTCGGCGACACCACTCCGACCATCACCGGCGCCCCTACTCCATCACCGTCGGATCGAGATGCTGCACGATCACTTCCTGCAACGTGGCGAGGAAGACGTAGGCGGCGAAGGCCCGTTGAGTCGCCTCCGGCAAGGCCTCGACGTCGATCTCGCCGGACTCGAGGGACTCGTCCTCCAGATCCTTCAGGTGGCGCTCGCGCAGCTCGAGGCGGATGGCGGCGGAGGCGCGCAGGATCGCCTCGCTGTTCGTCGGATCGAGGCCGATCACGCCCGAGGCGAAGAAATCGGCGCCGAACAGGCCGAGCAGCATGCCGACGTCGCTCTGCTGCGCGGCAAGCAGCTCGCGCTTCCAAGCCTCGGCGAACTCGGCGTCGTGCTCGGGCACCTGCGGCGCGACGGCGAGCCGGGGTCCGAGCCGGTCGGCGGCGGACTTGATGACGTCGAGCAGCGGCGCGACGGCATCGAGGTTGAGCTTCACCTCAACTCGCTTCATGGGATTCGACCACGGCCGTGAGGTGCCACTGCTGCAGGGTGAAGACATAGGCCTCAGCCTGCTCGCGCACGCCGCTCCAGACGACGGAGCGCCCCTTCTCGTGGACCTCCAGCATGTGCTTGCGCGCCCGGTGCTCGTCGTAGCCGAAGACCTTTTTGAACACCATGACGACATAAGACATGAGGTTCACCGGGTCGTTCAGCACGACCACATGCCAAGTGTCCGCGAGCCGGGTCTCGGTCGCAGTGGCGTGAGCGGGCGCGTGCAGTGGATTCGATTCGGGCACAGGCAGGAAGCTACGCGGACGGGTGCGGATTGCCACAGCGATGTGCGAAACCGGCTCAACCTTGCGAACGCACGGCTTCGGCGACGGCCTTCCCGGCCTCGGCCAGCGGCACCTTGCGGACGTCCTTTGCGCCGCGCCACTTCAGTTCGATCACGCCTTCCTTGAGGCCCTTGCCGCCGACGGTGAGGCGCAGCGGGATGCCGACGAGGTCGGCGTCCTTGAACTTCACGCCGGGGCGCTCCGCACGGTCGTCGACCAGCACGTCGGCACCCGCGGCTTCGGCGGCGGCGGCGAGCTTCTGCGCGACCTCGCTGGCGGCGGCCTCCTGCGGGTCGAGGTTGACGACCAACACCTGCCAGGGAGCGACCTGCCAGGGCCAGAGGATGCCGTCGGTGTCGTTGGACTGCTCGACGATAGCCTGCAGCGTGCGGCTGATGCCGATGCCGTAGCACCCCATCACCATCGGGTGGGTCTGCTTCTTGTCGTCGGTGTAAACTGCGCCGAACTTGTCGGAGTATTTCGTGCCGAGCTTGAAGACGTGGCCGACCTCGATGGCGCGCACGATCTTGAGCGGCTGGCCGGACTTCGGGCAGGGCTCGCCTTCGCGCACGCGGCGGAAGTCGCCGAATTTCGTGATCGCGAGATCGCGCGCGACGTTGACGTGGCGCAGGTGGAAACCGTCCTTGTTCGCGCCGGTCGTGCCGTTGCCGACGAGGCGGATCGCGTGGTCGGCAAAAATGCCGGCGAGCGCGGAGGGATTTCTGATCGTGCCCTTGACCGCTCCGAGCGAGCCGGGCTTCGCCCCGAGCACGGGCTCGATCTCCTCCGGCGTGGCCGGGCGCCAGAGCTGGAAGCCGAGCGAGCCCAGCTTCGCCTCCTCGACGTCGTCGCACCCGCGCACGACCACGAGGAACGGCTTGCCGTCGCCAATGAAGACGAGGGTCTTGAACTGCTGGTCGGCCGACACGCCGTAGGGCGCGGCCTCGAGCGCGGCGATGGTCACGACGCCGGGCGTCGCGAATTCCCCGATCGCGCCCGCGGGCTCGGCGTCCTTCAAATCGGAGGGCACGATGCCGCTGGTGGCCTTCTCGCGGTTCGCCGAATAGCCGGCGTCGGAGTAGACGATGTCGTCGTCCCCGACGGGCGCCGGGACCATGAACTCGTGCGAAAAGCTGCCGCCCATCACGCCGGTGTCGGCCTCGACCGGGATCGTCTTCAGGCCGCAGCGCGTGAAGAACGCCGTGTAGGCGCGCTTCATCCTGTGGTAGCTCTCGATCGCGCCGTCGTCGGTCGCGTCGAAGCTGTAGGCGTCCTTCATGATGAATTCGCGCGCGCGCATCAGGCCGTAGCGCGGACGGATCTCGTTCCGGAACTTGTGCGTGATCTGGTAGAAATTCTTCGGCAGGTCGCGGTAGCTCGTGATCTCGGTCTTCACCAGCGGCGTGATGATTTCCTCGTGCGTCGGCCCGAGCACGAACTCCGGTTCGCGCGACGGGCGCTTGCCGTCGCCCGCGTGGTCC
>PNKG01000208.1 GCA_013822585.1 Opitutus sp.
ATCGAAAATGTAGTGGAGAAAAACCTCCCCTAAATCGCGCAAGTGCCTGCCAGCACGAACCCAAGTGGCCCGAACTGCGGAAGATGGGCTACCGCCGCCCGGCAATCACACGACTGACCTTCTCGAGCAACGCAACCGGCGTGAATGGTTTTTGGAGGAAGGGCACGCCGGAGTTCATCGTGTCGCACCGGAAGATGGCATCGTCCGTGTGGCCCGACATGAACATGATGCGGCACTCGGGCCGGAGCCGGCGCAGACGCTCGGCCAGCTCGCGTCCGTTCATTTCCGGCATCACAATGTCGGTGAGCACCAGATCGAACGGTTGGGCGCGACTCTCGGCCAGGCGCAGGGCCTCCGGGCCGCTCGCCGCCACACTCACGTGGTAGCCGTGGGCGCGCAGGGTGAGCAGCACCGTCTCGCGCACGATGTCGTTGTCCTCCACCAGCAGGATGGAACCCGAGCCGCGCGCGGGCGGCGCGGCGGAGGACGGCGCGGGGGATTGCGGCGCTTCCCCGATGCGGGGCAGATAGACGCTGAGCGTCGTGCCGGCGCCGGGTGCGCTCGTGACGGTGATGTGGCCGCGGTTTTGTTTGACGATGCCGTAAACGCTGGAAAGCCCGAGGCCCGTGCCCTGCCCCACGCCCTTGGTGGTGAAAAAAGGATCGAAGATCCGCGCCTGCGTCTCGGCATCCATGCCACAGCCGGTGTCGGTCACGGCAAGGTGCACGCAGGGGCCGGGACTGGCGCCTTCGAAGCGCGCGGCGTAGTCGGGAGCGAGCTCGTCGTTGGCCGTCCTGATCCGGATGCTGCCCCCATTCGGCATGGCGTCGCGCGCATTCACGGCGAGGTTGAGGAGGATCTGTTCAATCTGCCCGGGGTCGGCGCGGACTGTGCCGATATCCGGCGCCAGCTCGAGTTCGAGCCGGATGTCCTCACCGATCAGGCTGCGGAGCATCTTCTCCATCTCCGTCACCACGGCGTTCAGATTGCAGGGAACGGGCCGGATGATCTGTTTGCGGCTGAAGGCGAGCAATTGGCGGGTGAGGGACGAGGCGCGCTGCCCGGCGTTGCGGATTTCCGTCAGCGCCGCGCGCGTCTGGCCGTCCAGCCGCTCGTTGAAGAGGGCCATGCTGCTGTGGCCCATGATCACCGTGAGGATGTTGTTGAAATCGTGCGCCACGCCGCCGGCGAGCTGGCCGATGGCCTCCATCTTCTGCGACTGACGGAGCTGCTCCTCCAGACGGCGCCGCTCGGTGGTGTCGATGACGTAGCCCTTGATCTCAAGCAGAGCCCCCTGCGGGTCGAAGCTGCCGATGACGTGTGCGGCCACGAACACCGGCCGGCCGTCCGTCCGTCTCATCTCGATCTGCCGGTCCCGGATCGGCTGCGAGGGGCGCAACTGCGCGAGCCAATCGTCGTGCGCCGTGGCGTTCAGGTGGAGCGCGACGAGGTCACTGCCCACCGCCTGCTCCACCCCGGCAAAACCGAAGGTGGCGGCGAAGGACGGATTGCAGGCCAAGATCCGACCGCCGGGGCTGGAGATGAAGGCGCCGGCGAGATCGTCGTTGAAGAAGCGGCGGTAGCGGTCCTCGCTTTCCCGCAGCGCCGCGGCCTGGCGGGCCAGTTGCCGGAGCAGGCGCCGCTGGCGGTAGAGCGCGACGACAACGATGACCACCACGACGGCGAAGGGCGGCAGGTAGGGGCGCACGTCCTTGAAACGCAGGGGCCGCGCCTGCAACGGCCCGAGCCACTGCTCGTAGAGCCGGTCATAGTCGCCGCTCGCGCGCAAGGCGGCGAGGCCCTCGTTCAGCCGGAGCAACAGGGCCGCATCGCCCCGCCGCACGGCAAAGTGGTAGCTCGAATCCAACCCGGGCACGGCGAGGCCGGTGATGACGACGTTGGCCATCGCTCCTTCGCGGATGTATTTGCTCGCCACGGGGCGGCTCATGATGAGCGCGTCGGCGCGCCCCTCGTTCACGGCCGCCAGCGTCTCGCGCGGGTCGGCCGTGACGACGACGCCCCGCCCGAAGCCGTGGTTCACGATCCAATCGTAGGGCAGCGAGTCCTTCGCCGCCGCGAAACGGCGTCCGCGCAATTCCTCGATGTCGGCCACGTCCTTCAGTTCCTTCCGCACCACGACACCCTGCAACAGCCGGGTGTGATGCACCGAATAGTCGAGAAACTGCGTGCGCGCTTCGGTGTAGCCGACATTGGCCAGCACATCGATGCGGCCGGCCCGGATGTCGTCGAGCAGTTCGTCCCATGGCTTGTAGACCAGTTCCACCTCCATCGACTGCTGGCGGCCGATCGCCTCGATCAGCTCGACCGCATAGCCCGAGAGCTTGCCGGAGGGTGCGCGAAACGAGTAGGGCTCGTAGTCCTCGATGCCGATGCGCACCGGCGCGGCCACCGCAACCGCGGCTCCGGCCGCGACGCATGCGGCAAACCGCGCATAGCGGAGGTGCAGGGGCGACAAACGCACGCGCGGAGGCTGCGAGCCGCCTGCCGGGTTGTCAAACGCCCGAATACGCTCCCGCAGGCGCGCAAAAGAAAAAGCGCGCTCCGCGGAGCGCGCCTTGCCTCTGTGGCGAACGGGTTGCGGCCGGATTCCCGCGGCCCGGCGCGGGTCGGGCGGCGCGTGATCCTCCCCTGCGCTGCCCTTGTTCATTCTCCTTGCGTGGGGCGTCGGTCAAAGGCGGGACCAGGCGTGCCTGCTGCCGCACCGGCGGCTGGTCGTTCCAAGACCGCAGGCGGGCCTTGGAACGATGATCCGGCAGACCGCTCAGAACTCCCACTTGATGCGGGTATACATGAAACCGCCGTTGAAGCCGAAGGGGGAGAATTGGCTGTATTTGTTGCCGACGTTAGCGGCGGCATCGGGATTCACGTCGGGGGTCTCGTTCAGGATGTTTTGCGCTCCGGCAATCAGCGTCAGGTTCTTGGTGAGCTTGTAGGCGACTTCCGTATCGAGGATGAACTTCCCCGTGTAGTCACGGCCA
>PNKG01000209.1 GCA_013822585.1 Opitutus sp.
AAGCCCGTCGCCGCGCCGCCGTTGCCGGTGTGGGAGGCGAGGCTGCCGGACTTTTCCGACGCCGCCTATCGCTACGCCGTGGAGCAGATCCTGCAGGAGTGGGAGCGCACCAACGACCGCGAGCTCAAGCCCGGCGCGAAGAGGAAGGTCGGCCTCAAGATCTACACCGATTCCGGTCCGGGCCTCGCCACGCCGTTCCCGCTGGTGCGCGCCGTCATCGCCTCGCTGGAAAAGCGCGGCTATTCACACGGGGACATCTTCCTCGTCGGCCTCAACCCCCTGCGCCTGCGTCTGACGGGCTTCCTGCCGTCGTTCTCGACCGGCGAGGCGCCGTTTCCCGGCCACCCGGTCTATGTGCTCGAGTCGGGCAAGTTCTACGATCCGGCCTGGTTCTACGACAGTCCGCTGCCCGCCCGCTTCGACCCGATCACCAACGACCGCGCGGTCGAGCAGGCCGCCGCAGGCAAGAAGAACACCACGCTGGAGGAGGACCGGAAGAGCTTTCTCGCCACGCCGCTCTTCGTCGACGCGGACTTCTGGATCAACCTGCCCGTCTACACCGACCACCCGGTGCTCGGCGTGAACGGCGCACTGGTCAACGCCACGCTCTGGAACGCCTCGAACACCTTCCGTTTCTTCAAGAGCCCCGCCACCGCGCCCGCCGCCGTCGCCGAGATGGCGGCCATCCCCGAGCTGCGCGAGGGCTGGGCGCTGACGCTCGCCAGCCTGCAGCTCTACCAGTTCATCGGCGGCCCCTACTTCAATTCCCTCTACACCGTTTCCGAACCGCGCCTGCTCGGCAGCTCCGACCCCGTCATCCTCGACGCGCTCATGCTCGACCGGCTCAACGCGGCGCGCAAGCGCACCGGCTTCGAGCCCATCGGCGAAGACGAGACGCGCATGCTCGACTTCGCGCAGCAGCTCGGCGTGGGCCAGCGCAGGCCCGAGAACGCCAGGATCGTCGGCGTGGGCGGCGAATGAACGGCCGGGCGGGAGAGCGCCGCCGCGGGGCGTGCGTCGCGGCAGGAGTTTTCCCTTGAACCGGGCGCCTCGGCGGCAACGCTGGGGCGGATGTCCTCCGCCGCGTATCTTCCGATCCTCGTCCAAGTGGCGCTGGCCGCCGTGATCACGGGCGCCGTGATCGCCGCCAGCCACCTCTTCGGCCAGCGCTTCAGAAAGAACGCGATCAAGGACACCGCCTACGAGTGCGGCATCCGCTCCGAGGGCAGCACGCACACGCGCTTCTCGGTGAAGTTCTACGTCACGGCGATGCTGTTCATCCTCTTCGACATCGAGGTCGTGTTCCTCATCCCGTGGACCTTCGTCTACCGCGACTTCCTCGCGCACAACCTCGCGATCCTCGCTCCGATGCTCTTCTTCCTCGGCGTGCTCGTGCTCGGCCTCTTCTACGAGGTGCGCAAGGGCGCGCTCGAGTGGGAGAAGTGAGCCGCGCCGCGTTCGCCGCACCTTAGCCCCCGAGTTCCCCGATGCGGCTGGACAAATACCTCACCCGCGGCCGAGTGGTCGACTTGGCCAGCGCCGACCTGGAGGGCGCGCTGGAGGAATTGCTCAACCTGACGGTCGGCCGTTTCCCCGACCTCGACAAGGCGTCGCTGCTCAAGGGCCTGCTGCGCCGCGAAAACACGATGACGACCTACCTCGGCCTCGGCGTGGCGCTGCCGCACGTGCGTGCCAGGATGGGGCGCCGCTACCTGCTCGCCGTCGGCCGCAGCCACTACGGCATCCGCTACGACGGCGCGATCGAGAGCGAGCCGGTCCGCGTCGTCATCATGCTCATCGCCGACGAGCGCACGCGCGACTACCTCCAGGTGCTCGCCGCGCTCGCGCGCCTGATGAAGGAGCAGGATTTCGTCGACAGCCTCGTCCACGCGCCCGACCTCGACTCGCTCTACGAGCGGCTCTTCGCCGGCCTCGGCGGCACGGCGGCCAAGCCCGCGCCGACGACCGCCAACCGCGTCAACCGCATCGTGCTCCGCGAGGCGGAGAAGGTCGCCCGCGGCACCGGCTGCAAGGCCGTGATGATCTTCGGCGACACCTTCACCGGCGGTTTCGAGGCGCCCAAGTGGGCGTCGTCGCTCAAGACCCTCCTCGTCACCCGCAACCTCTCGGACGCCGAGGACCATCCCGGCCGCTACACCGAGACGATCCAGGTGCGCTCGTTCTCCACCCAGCGTCTCGCGCAGCTGCGCAGCGCCGTGCTCGTCGGCCTGACGCGCGGCATCGTGCAGTTCACCGACCGCATCTGCGCCGTGGGCGGCATCGCGGGCAGCAACCAGTTCGACACCGTCGTCGTGGTCGACGTGGAGAAGGAATTCCAGACCCTGCTCAGCGGCCATGCGGACCTGCTGCCCGAGGACGTGAAACCCGAGGTGCTGGAGCGCGTGATCGGCGTCGCCACCGAGTTGGCCGTCGAGGGCCGCGAAGGCCGGCCGGTCGGCTGCCTCTTCGTCGTGGGCGACAGCGAGAAGGTCGAGAAGACCTCGAAGCCGCTCGTGCTGAATCCGTTTCACGGCTACCGCGAGGAGGACCGCAATATCCTCAATCCGTTCATGGACGAGACCATCAAGGAATTCTCGTCCGTCGACGGCGCATTCATCATCCGCGGCGACGGGGTGGTGGAGACCGCCGGCTCGCTGCTGCAAGCCGCGGATTTCTCGCAGCCGCTGCCCAGCGGGCTCGGCTCGCGGCACGCCGCCGCCGCCGCGATTTCCGTCGCGGCCGAATGCATCGCCATCGTGGTTTCCTCCAGCTCCGGCCAAGTGACGCTCTTCCGTCGCGGCGTGATGATGCCCCTGACGGAAAAGAAGGTAACCGTCTGACCCGCGGTAGTTTGGTTGATGTAGGGGCGCAGTCTTGCTGCGCCCTCAACGGCTAGGTGGCCTCAAGGGCGCAGCAAGACTGCGCCCCTGCAATTCGATTGCCCGCAGGTTCGAGAAATTTCTA
>PNKG01000210.1 GCA_013822585.1 Opitutus sp.
GGCAGGTTCACCTCGCCGCGCACGCGCTCGTAGTCGCGGATCGCCTCCTGCGGGATGGCCACGCCGAGGTCGCGCTGGGCCTTCATCACCGCGATCCAGAAATCGCGCTCGAGCAGAATGCGGCCGTGGGCCGACCAGATCTCCTTCATTGCCGGCGAGGCGTAGCGCTCGGCAAGCACGTTGGGGAGCAGGTCGGGGGCGGCGGATTCGGAGGACATGACGCGCCGAAGGGGTTACGCGAGCGCCGCGGGTGTTGCCAGCGGAAAACGGGTCGCGCACGGGCAACTCCTGTGGGCGGGGTGTCCTCACCCCGCGAGTTGCCGACGCGGACAGAAGAAGGGCCGGGGGAGGGCACCCAGCCCACAGATCGGGGCACGAGAACGACGCCGCGTGCGGACGAGTCCGAGGCGGTTGCCCGGAGGCGAGAACCTCACGGTTTCCGCCACGTCAGAGGAAGGAGCAGATGTATTCGCAGTGGCCGCCCTTCACCTCGATGGTGAAGCCCGAGTTGCCGGGCACATCGAAGAATGTGCCGGCAGCGCAGTCCTTCGTTTCGGCGCAGCCGTCGAGCTGCACGCGGCAGGCGCCCGCGACGATTTCCATGCGCTCCGGCGCACCAGTGCCGAAATGATATGAGCCGGGGCAAATGAGCCCGAGGGTCTTCTTCGCGCCGCCCGGGAAAAGCACGGTGTGGCTGACGACCTTGCCGTCGAAATAGACGTTGGCCTTCGTGGAGACAGTGACGCCGACGAATTCGGTGGGGAGCGACATGATGCCGCGACGCTGCGGCCGGCCGCCGCGCGCGGCAAGCCGCGGGCCTGTCATCGGCACTCCAATGCAGGCAATCCGCGCCCCGTGCGCCGTGCGGGCGCGGGAGGGCGCGGGTTTTCGGGATTCGCGCACCGAGCACCCGCGCCTTCCATGTGGGCGGGGTGCCCTCATCCCGCGAGTTATCGAGAAAAAGCCGGGTGGGGGCACCCGGCCCACATGTCGAGCCATGACGCGGGAGCGGGGTCTGGCGTCGTAGCGGAATTCGCGAGAATTTCGCCCGCGCGCTTGCCTACGTCAGGCAGCGCACGGCCATTTCGCGCAGGACGGTTTCCTGCTCGTTGGGCCGGTCGATGATCTCGCCGAAGGCCCGGATGAACTCCTGCTGGTTGTCGATCAGGCGGCGCAGCGCCGGCAGCTTGCCGCCCGCCACGAGCTTGCCGGCATACCACTGGTTCTGGGTGAAGAGGTTGAACGAGCTCTTCTCCGCGTCGCCGCCGAACGTCGCCGCATAACGCTCCTGCGCGCGGGCCCAGGCCGCCTTGTCGAAGCCGAACTTTTCCGAGGGCGGCCGCAACTCGCCCGCGTCGAGCAGCACGCGGGCCTGGATGAGGATGCGGTTGCGGTTCTGCAGCGAGGAAATGACCGGGCGGGCGTCGCCGCCGGCGAAGAAATGCCGCTGCAACGCATCGAGCGTGCCGTGCAGGTCGCCGGCGAAAAAACGGTCCGCCGCCTCGAAGAAGTCGCCCTCGGCCACGTTGGGCGTGAGCTCGACCACGTGCCGCTCCTCGATCGTGCCGGTGTCGGCGGCATAGTTCGCGAGCTTGCGGACCTCCTCGGTGATGAGGCGCGTGTTGGCGCCGACCTTGGCGAGCAGCACCTCGACGGCGCCCTCGCCGAACTCGACGCCGTTGGCCTTGGCCTCAGCCAGCGCGACCACGGCGAGCGCCTCGACGTTGTCGCCGTCGCCGCCAACGAGGGCGTAGTCGGCCCTGGTCTCGCACCATTTCGGAAAACTGCGGCGGCGGTCGACGGGCGCGGCGGTGACGACCACGGCGACCTCCCCGGGGTTGATCCCGCCGAGCAG
Source organism: Opitutus sp. (assembly GCA_013822585.1). Classification (GTDB taxonomy): domain Bacteria; phylum Verrucomicrobiota; class Verrucomicrobiia; order Opitutales; family Opitutaceae; genus Didemnitutus. Next base: position 1,856 of record PNKG01000210.1, read on the forward strand.
CTCCTGCAGCGCCTCGACCTGCTGGAGCGTGCCTTCGGCGCGGCCCGTGACGGTGTCGGCGAGGAAATTCACGTCCTTGAACCACACGACGCGCTTGCCGCCGAACATCGGGACGGTCTGCACGGCATCGCGGAAGCGATTCACGGCGGTCCCGACCTCGTCGACGTTGTTGGCGAAGCCGCTGACGATCTCGCGGGCGAACTCGTCGGCGCCCGCCTCGGCCGCCAGCGCCTCGAAGCGCTCCTTGCCCAGCCGGCCGACGAGGAAGTCGTCCGCTCCGCAGAGGAAGGTGAAGGGTTTGGCCGGCATGGGAGCTGAGTTGTCGGCGAATCCGCCGCCGGGCGCACGAAAAAAGTTCGCCACGTGCGGCTAGACCGCCGGGTGGAACGCGCAGCTCGCGCCGACCCAGGTCTTGCCCTTGTTGAAGTCGACGCCGTGCATCGCACCCTTGGTGAGGCGGACGAGGTTGTTGAGCAGCTTGGGCATGCCCTCGCCGTCGCCGGCGAAGATGAGGCGGATCTCCGCCTTGGCCGGGCCGTCGGGGGTTTCGAGCAGCGGGACGTAGGTGACCTTGCGCTGCAGGAGCCACTCGGCGGGCTTCTCGATGGCGGCGATCTTCGCGCGCGTCGGGGCGATGTCGACGCCGAGGCCGGCGAAGGAGTAGAGCGGCTTCAGCACGTAGTTCTCGAGATCGTCCGGCAACGGGAGTTGTCTGTCGGGGCGTAAAGCCCCTCCCACACTTTGGGTTCCGGCGAAATCGGAGACGAAGCGGCAGTCGGGCACGTAGGGGCTCTTGAGGAACGGGAGCGAGTGCTTGCTGATGCGGAAATACCAGTTGGGGTGGCCGGCCCACTGCACGTCAATCTTGTCGGTGAACTTGAAGCCGGGCTTGAAGTCGGGCTTGCGCAGCAGCTCGTCGAAGATGACGCGGTTGTAGATGCGGTGGATGGGCACCTCGCGCCCGCCGGAGAAATACACGAGCTGGCGGCCGCGCAGGCGGATCTTCGAGAGGCACATGGGGCGGACGCCGAGGAAGCTGTGCGTGCAGGCGAAATCGATGCGCGTCTTCTGCTTGTCGGG
>PNKG01000211.1 GCA_013822585.1 Opitutus sp.
CCCATCTCGCCCGAGGGCATGATTGAAGACCTCTTCGCCCCCGCCACCAAGCCCATGCCGTGGGTCCCGAGCCTCGATTCCGATGGAGGGTCGAGCTCCCGCGAGGCCGCAATCGAAAATCCGCAATCCGCGAGCTCCAATCAGCTCTCAACCCTCAACTCTCAACCCTCAACCGGCGAAGCGATGACGATGGCCCACGCCATCAACCGCGCGCTCCGCAAGATCCTCGCCGAGCGTCCGGAGTCGCTCCTCCTCGGCCAGGACATCGGCACCTACGGCGGCGCGTTCAAGGTCACCGAGGCCCTGCTCAAGGACTTCGGCCGCCCGCGCGTCTTCAGCACGCCGCTCTGCGAATCCGCCGCCACCGGCTACGCCATCGGCCTCGCCTGCCTCGGCCACCGCCCCATCGAGGAGTTCCAATTCGCCGACTTCGCCACCGACGCCACGACCCAGATTGTCCTCAACGCCGCCACCTGCCATTTCCGCGCCGGCCAGAAAGTGCCGCTCGTGTTCCGTTTCCCCTGCGGCGGCGGCCTGACCTTCGGCTCCTTCCACTCGCAGGAAATGGAGTCCGCGTTCCTCTCCTTCCCCGGCCTCAAGGCCCTCTACCCCTCCACGCCGCAGGACGCCTTCAACGCGCTCCTCGCCGCCTACGAGGACGACAATCCCGTCATCGTCTTCGAGCACAAGGGCCTCTACCGCCGCGGCAAACACCCCGTGCAGTGGGATCCGGCCTATCGCGAGATCTGGCAGCCCCGGCAGATCCTCGGCGGCGACTTCGCCACGATCATCACCTACGGCGAAATGGTCCTGCACTGCACCGATGCCGCCAAATACTTCGCCGACGAATATGAGACCACCTTCGACCTCTTCGACCTGCGCGCCCTCTCGCCGCTGAAGCTCGACACGATCAAGGCCTCCGTCGCGCGCACCGGCCGCCTCATCGTCGTCCACGAAGGCCGCCGCACCCACGGCTTCGGCGCCGAACTCCTCGCCCGCCTCACCGAAGAACACTGGGGCCAGCTCAAAGCCGCCCCGCTCCGCATCGCCGCGCTGGACATCCCGGTGCCCTTCGCCCCCGAACTCGAGAAAGTCTACCGCCCGAGCAAGGAGAAGATCATCGCCGCCATCGCCGCCTGGATGGGCTGAGGGAATGCATCCCGGATTCCGCGATTGGCCGCCATGCAGGGGCTTCCGCGCCCCGCCGCTCACCCCGTAGCTCGCTCGTGTCCCGTCGTTGTCCTTTCCGGGGAGCGCACGCCCCATTTCGCGCCCGCCCGCCCCATTTCCGGGGAGCGCACGCGTCTCGCGTGCCGGCCCCGGCGTCCCGCCGGGGCCCTCCAAACGCGCCTCGCTCGCCTTACCGCCCGGCATCCAGCGGACTCCGCACACCCAGCCCCGGCTTCTTCATCACGTGCGTGTAGATCTGCGTCGTCTCCACGCTCGCGTGCCCCAGCAGCTCCTGCACCGTGCGGATGTCCGCCCCGCCCTCCAACAGATGCGTGGCGAAAGAATGCCGCAGCACATGCGGCGTCACGCGCTTGTTGAGCCCGGCCCTCTGGGCTGCTTTCTTCACTGCCTGCTGGAAGGCGTTGTCGGAGACGTGGTGGCGCCGCTGCATTCCTGATGCCGCATCCACGCTCAGCTCTCGCGAGGGGAACAGCCACTGCCATTCCCAGCTTTCGCCCGCCTTCGGATACTTGCGCGCCAAACCCTCGGGCAGCCATACCCCCGGCGCACGATTCCCCCGATCGCTGCTCCACAACCCGCGCAACCGCGCCAGATGATCGTGCAACGCTCGCTCCAGCCGCGCCGGCAGAACCGTGACGCGGTCCTTGTCGCCCTTTCCGCCGAGCACGCGCAACTGCCCGCGCTCGAGGTCGAGATGATGCACGCGCAACCGCAGCAGCTCCATGAGGCGCAAACCCGAACCGTAGGCCAGCTCCGCCATGAGACGCGTGGTGCCCTGCATTTCCGCAAACAGGCGCGCACACTCCTCCCCCGAGAGCACCGTCGGCACCCGCTCGCGCGGACGGGCGCGCCGGAAATCGATCTCGCCTACCTGCCGCGACAGCCCCTGCTCCAACAAGAAAACAACGGCGTTCAACGCCTGCTTCTGCGTCGACGGCGACGCCCTCTGGCGCACCGCCAGATCGGACAGAAATGCCCCCACTTCGGGAGCCCCTGCCGCATACGGCGAACGCGGCGCGATAAACCGTGCGAAGCGCGCCGCCCACTCGCGATAGGTCTGCTCCGTTCGCCAGAGAAACCCCCGCTCACGCACCGCCCTGATCAAATCCCTTTCCCACGCCACCGCCCCCAAGTCGCCCCCAGCCGGAGGTGGTGGTGCCGCGGCACTGCGCAGTCCGGACCGAGGTGACACTGTCCGCTGCACATGCGCTCCCGCATCCCGGGATGCACCCTGCCCCTTGGCGGCGACAAACCACCACCGCAACGCCGCACGGACCGGAGCTGTCGTCACCGGCTCCCGTGACTCGACATAGTGCTTGGCCAGCGCAACGCTCGCCGGCTCCCGCCGCACTTTGCAGTGCCGCAAGAAGGCGATGATTTCACGCTCGTAAGCTGCGCGCACCCCCGGCGAAAGATTCGAATCCGCCAAGACGGTTTTCCACGCAGGAAAGGAAACGGGCCAATGCATGATGGGAATCGGCCCGTGGGCCCAGTTGGGCTTTTCCCGGAGGCCGTGTCAACCGCGTAAAGCCCAACTCGCGCAGCCCATCCTTGCGCCCCAGCGCAATGGGCGCCTAACTGCCCGCATGAAGAAATCCCCAGTTGGGCTTTCGAGTTCAGGTCAATAACACTGATCGGCGGAAGAGCGATGCGAGCGTCTGGCCAGCTTTTCGGGGTGAGATTCGGGGAGAAGAGTTTGCTGCGGGAGTGCGGCGTCGACGGCTGCCCCGGCACCACGGC
>PNKG01000212.1 GCA_013822585.1 Opitutus sp.
GCTGATGAAGCGCCGCGGCGGTTTCGAGGGCAATGCCCAGACGCTGCATCTGCTCTGCGAGACGATTTACCAGAACGAGACCGGCGTGAAAGGCATGCAGCCCACGCGCGCGCTGCTCGACGGCATCCTGAAATACAAGAAGCTCTACACGGAGTTCGCGACGCCGCCGATCAACCACTTCATCTACGACCCGCAGGAGCCGGTGCGCGACTGGGTCTTCGGCGGCAACCGCATCCCGGGCGCGCTCATGCGCAGCAACGCGCTGAACGAGTTCAAGAGCGTCGAGTGCCAGATCATGGATTGGGCGGACGACGCGGCCTACTCGCTCAACGACATCGTCGATGGCGTGCGCGCGGGTTTCCTGACGATCGAGCGCGTCGAACGCTGGGCGGCGGGCGAGGAGATCGACGCCGCGAAGCAGCGCCACATGGATTCGCTCTTCGACGCCATCCGCGCCGACCGGCTCGAGAACGTGTTCTCGCAGAAGATCGGCGCGTTCATCCAGGCCTGCCGCCTGAAGGAGCGGGAGAATTTCATGGCGGGAAAGACGAACCGTTACGCGTTCGAGCTGGTGGTGGACGAAGGCGCGCTGACCGAATCGGCGTTCTTCAAAAAAGTGGCCAACGACATCATTTTCGAGAGCCCGCAGCTCGAGCAGCTCGAGCACAAGGCCCGCGTGATCCTCAACGCGCTCTTCAACGCCATTTGGGAAAACTATGCCGAGCACGGCGAGCGCATCATCACGATCCTGCCCACGAACGTCAGCCGTCTGATCGAAGCCGAGAAGGCGCTCGACGGAAAGGCCCGCCGCATCTGCGACTACCTCGCCGGCCTCACCGACGGCATGATCGTGCGCACCTACCGCCGGTTGTTCGATCCGGAGTTCGGCAGCTTCCGGGATTTGAGCTGATCACTCCCGAGCACCGCGTTGAATGCGGCCCCATTCCCCGCGGCTTGCTGCGGGGTTTCCCAAGTGAGATGAGGACGCCGCCCGGCCAGTCCCGCGCCAGCGGGACTGGGCACGCCGCGCGTAGTTCCGGGCGCCAGCGGGAACCCGCCATCCCCGGAGCTTGCTCCGGGGAGCAGCGCGGGCGGAAGGGCGGCGTTCAATTCGTCGCGACTCACGATCACCGCCGGGCGGGTCTTTTTTGAGTTCGCGGCCGCCGGTCGGATAGCGATCGACCCAATGCACGGAGCAGCGGTCAGAGATGGCGGAGGCCGCGGGAGTGCGGGTTTTCCAGTCGCGCCGGTCTTCCGCCTGGGCCGCCATCGCGCGCGCCGCCTCGGTCCAGGAGAGCTTGCCGGCGTGGCTCTTCACTGGGCGCAGCATGATGCCCTCCGCGGTCGTCTCGGTCTGAACGCCGTGAGCGAGGCTGTAGCGCCGGATGCGGCCGGCCGGCGGAGGCCGCGGGAGTTGCCGATGCGGGCGAGCTTGAGACGGTAGGCGGCCATGCGTGATTACCCGGCTGCTCGTCAAGCTGCCAAACAGCGGCGCGCGTCCGAGGTTCCCAGATCGGAATGCCGAGGCAAGCGGACGAGGGCATGACGTCATGCGGAGCGGCTTGGCAGTTGGGGGCTCTTTCCAGGCAGGCCAGCCGGCGTCAAGCCGGGCTTCGTGTGAACGACAACGCCGTGCGACGGTGGGCAAGCGTCGCCAGACCGCTGCGCTGCAGCGGTGTTTCGTCGGTCCTCGTCCACTCACGCGAGCCCGCGTTCAAAGGCTTGCATGAGCGATTGCGCGACAACTACCGTGGCTTGTTCATGAAGAAAGCCCTCATCACCGGCATCACGGGCCAGGACGGCTCCTACTTGGCCGAGCTGCTGCTCGACAAAGGCTACGAGGTGCACGGCATCATCCGCCGTTCCTCCACCTTCAACACCAGCCGCATCGACCACCTTAATTTCGACCGTCACGCCAACGGCGCGAAGCTCACGCTCCACTACGGCGACCTCGCCGATGCCGTGCAGATGGTGAAGCTGCTCTACGACCTGCAGCCCGACGAGGTCTACAACCTCGCGGCCCAGTCGCACGTGCGCGTGTCGTTCGACATCCCCGAATACACCGGCGACATCGACGGCCAGGGCGCGCTCCGCATCCTCGAGGCCATCCGCGAGGCCGGACTCGTGAAAAAGACACGGTTCTACCAAGCCTCTTCCTCCGAGATGTTCGGCAAAGTGCAGGAGGTCCCGCAGACGGAGAGGACGCCATTCTGGCCGCGTTCGCCCTACGGCTGCGCCAAGGTCTACGCCTACTGGCTGACCGTGAATTTCCGCGAGAGCTACAGCCTCCACGCCTCCAACGGCATCCTTTTCAACCACGAGAGCCCGCGCCGCGGCGAGACTTTCGTCACCCGCAAGATCACCCGCGCCGCGACCCGCATCAGAATGGGCCTCCAGGAGTCGCTCTACCTCGGCAACCTGGAGGCCAAGCGCGACTGGGGCTACGCCAAGGAATACGTCGAGATGATGTGGCTCATGCTCCAGCAGGAGCAGCCCGACGATTATGTCGCGGCGACCAACGAGACGCACAGCGTGCGCGAGTTCTGCCAGGAGGCCTTCGGCCTGCTCGGCCTCGATTGGGAGAAACACGTGAAGCACGACCCGCGTTACGAGCGCCCCGCCGAAGTCGATCTGCTCATCGGCGACCCCGCCAAGGCCAGGAAGCAACTCGGCTGGGAACCCAAGGTCCGCTTCAGGGAGCTGGTGAAGATCATGGTCGGGCACGACCTCGAGCTCGCCAAACGCGAGGCGCAGATCGCCAGCCTCCCCGCCGTCTCGAAGGCCCCCTTCGCCTGAACCTCCCGCGAATAACGCGAATCTGCGCGAATGGGTGATTCGAGAAAATTCGCGCAATTCGCGGGCGAAACTCCATGAAACTCTTCATCGCAGGTCACCACGGCATGGTCGGCGCCGCCC
>PNKG01000213.1 GCA_013822585.1 Opitutus sp.
CGCTACGGCAACCTCTTCGACATCTACCACGAGATCACCAACGAGAACGCCTACCAGACGCCGATGCGCATCTTCCCCGCGGTGCACTACACCATGGGCGGCCTCTGGGTGGACTACAACCTGATGTCCAACCTCCCCGGCCTCTTCGTGCTCGGCGAAGCCAACTTCTCCGACCACGGCGCCAACCGCCTCGGCGCCTCCGCGCTCATGCAGGGCCTCGCCGACGGCTACTTCGTCATCCCTTACACCATCGGCGACTACCTCGCCGGCCAGAAGCCCGGTTCGCGTCCCGCGACCGATCGCGCCGAGTTCAAGCAGGCCGAGGAGAACGTCACCGGCATCACGCAACGCCTCCTCGCCGTCAACGGCAAGGAACCCGTCAGCCACTTCCACAAGCGCCTCGGCCAGATCATGTGGAAGAACTGCGGCATGGCCCGCACCAAGCAGTCGCTCGAGACCGCGCTCAAGGAGATCCCCGTGCTCCGCGAGGAGTTCTGGCAGAACGTCAAGGTCCCCGGCTCCGCCGCCTCGCTCAACCAATCGCTCGAGAACGCCGGTCGCGTCGCCGACTTCCTCGAGCTCGGCGAGCTCATGTGCCGCGACGCGCTCACCCGCGAGGAGAGCTGCGGCGGCCACTTCCGCGAGGAATACCAGCACCCCGACGGCGAGTGCCTGCGCGACGACGCCAACTTCGCCCACGTCGCCGCCTGGGAATACCAAGGCGAGGGCCAGGCCCCCCTCCGCAACGTCGAGCCGCTCAACTACGAATTCGTGAAGATGAGCGTGCGTTCCTACAAGTAAGAGATTCGAGGCCAGCGACTAATGCACATGATATCACAGATTGTGACATCATAATTCGTCCGCAATGCAACCAGCGTTGATCGCCCCCGAAGTCATCGAAGCGCGCGTCATTCTCCTTCGCGGAGAGAAGGTGCTGCTCGATTTTCACCTCGCTGAACTCTACGGCGTCACCACGACGGCGCTCAACCAAGCGGTGCGCCGCAACGCAGAGCGGTTTCCGGCCGATTTCATGTTTCAACTCACGGCCGACGAGACCTTGGCACTGCGGGCGGGGCATTTCGCCGGGATGAAAAAACGTGCCCTGACCAAACCTCCCGCGGCCTTCACCGAGCAAGGCGTTGCGATGCTCTCGAGCGTGTTGCGTTCCCCGCGCGCCATCGCCGTCAACAACGGCATCATGCGCGCCTTCGTCCGCCTCCGCCAGATGATCGCCGGCCACGCCGACCTCGCCCGCAAACTTGCCGCGATGGAGAAGAAATACGACGCGCAGTTCAAGGCCGTCTTCGACGCCATCCGCGAACTCATGACGCCGCCCACCGCCGCCGAGGTCCGCGAAATCGGTTTCCACACCACGATGAAGCGAAAAACTGAAAAACTGAAGGGCTGAGACCGCTACTTATTGCCCTCCCGGTTCATCTTCACCGTCGCCTTTTCGCCAACCGCTTCCCCGTCTAAGCCTCCGTCCACCCAATTCAGCCCTTCAGCTTTTCAGTCCTTCAGCCCTTTCCTCCCATGGTCGCTCACGCACCCGCCTCCAAGAAACTCATCCACGTCACCCTCCGCGTCTGGCGCCAGGCCGGCCCGCAGGACCCCGGCAAATTCGTCGACTACCCCGCGGCGAACGTGAACCCCGACATGTCCTTTCTCGAGCTGCTCGACGTCGTGAACGACGAGCTGACGAAGAAGGGGGAGGACCCCATCGCCTTCGCGCACGACTGCCGCGAGGGCATCTGCGGCACCTGCTCCGCCACCATCAACGGCAAGCCGCACGGCCCCGGCAAGGGCGTCGCCACCTGCCAGACCTACATGCGCAGCTTCCAGGACGGCGACACCATCCTCGTCGAACCCTTCCGCGCCCGCGCCTTCCCCATTCAGAAGGACCTGATGACCGACCGCTCCGCCTTCGATGCCATCCAGCAGGCCGGCGGCTTCATCTCCGTCCGCACCGGCGCGGCGCCCGATGCCAACAGCATCCCCGTGCCGAAGGAAGACGCCGACCTCGCGATGGACGCCGCCGCGTGCATCGGCTGCGGCGCCTGCGTCGCCGCCTGCAAGAACGCCTCCGCCATGCTCTTCGTCGCCGCCAAGGTCTCGCAGTTCGCCCTCCTCCCGCAGGGCCAGCCCGAACGCGAGCGCCGCGTGCTCGCCATGGTGGCGAAGATGGACGAACTCGGCTTCGGCAACTGCACCAACCAATACGAGTGCTCCGCCGTGTGCCCGAAGCTCATCTCGCACGACTTCATCGCGCGCCTGAACCGCGAATACCTCCGCGCCGTCGTGAAGACCACCTTCCAGCCCGTCTCGAACGCCTCCGGCGGCGGCGCGGGCTGAACGGCGTTTCGTTTCAAGTTCGCATGGCAATTGGACTCTGCAAGCGCGGCGGCGCGAGGTAGGGCGCGACCGCTGGGCGCGCCGCAAGGACGCGCGCAGTCGGCCCGGCGGTCCATGACCCGACCGACGCTGGCGCGGCAAAGTCCAAAGTCCGAAAACCAGCGCGGTTTCAAAAACGGTGCGCGCTTGAGCGTTCAGCGGAAGCGTGTCCGGAGGACACCACGTTGTCGCTGCGCTCCAACGCGGCTACACTTCAACTTTGCCCGGATCCCCCCGACTGCGTGACTGGAGGAGCGGCTTCATGCCGCGACAGAAAAGTCCGCCGCAAGCGTTGGCCGGATCGCGGCGCAAAGCCGCTCCTCCAGTCACGAGCCCACCTTGAATCACGGGCTTCACGTGCTCAAACACGCCTTGGTATCAGTTTGCAAGCGCGCGGACCGAATCCCTTCTTCTGCACTGCGGCTTTGCACAGAGCCGTATTGACATGCGGGATAGGGCCGGAAGGCTCTGACCTGTGTTCGGGGCCAAGAACACGCTCAACGGTTCCTA
>PNKG01000214.1 GCA_013822585.1 Opitutus sp.
GCGCTGGGCGGCGTAGCGGGCCTCGTCGGGCGCGAGGCCGTCGGCGGCGTAGTCGGCGGTGCGTTGCTCGAGGTGGAAGCGCATCTCGTCGGCCATCTCGGCTTCGACGGAGCGGCGGCGGAAGAGGGTGCGGAGGCGGCGGAGGAATTTCATGGGGCGTGGGGCTATTCGGCGCGGAGGGCCGTGAGCGGGCTGACTTGGGTGGCGCGTCGGGCGGGGATGTAGCAGGCGAGGAGGGTGGCCGACACGATCGCCGTCGCGGAAATTCCGAAGGCGAGCGGATCGAACGACGCCAAGTCGTTGAGCATGCTGCCCAGAACCCGGCCGGCGCCGAGGCCGAGCAGCAGGCCGGCGGCAAGGCTGGTGAGCGCCAGGGTCAGGCCCTCGCGCAGGATCATGGCTTGCATGCGCGCCGGGTCCGCCCCGAGGGCGAGCCGGATGCCGATCTCGCGCGTCCGCCGGGCGACCGCGTAGGCCTTGACGCCGTAGATGCCGACCGCCGCGATCAGCAAGGTGGCGCCGCTGAAGAAATAGACGAGCCGCGTGACCAGGTGCAGCGACCAGATCTCGACCGAGGAGTCGCGGTGGGCGCGGAAGGTGCGGAGGCTGAACACGGGCACGCCGGGTGCGGCGGCCTGCATGGCTGCGCGCATTTGCTCCCGCAGGCCGTGGGCTGCGGCGGCGGTCGGCACCGCAGGCCGGACATGGAAGTAGACGCCGAGGGTGAAGTGCTGGGCAAACGGCAGGAAGATGGCTCCCAGCGGCTCCTCGTCCCAGATGTCCGCCCGCGTGGACGACACGATGCCGACGATTTCCATCGGGCGCGACCGGGGCAGGCCGGGATACGAGGCGAACTGGATGCTCTGGCCGAGCGCGTCGCCTTCGGGCCAGAGTTTCCGGGCCAAGGCGGCATCGATGACGGCGACGAGGGGCCCGTCGCCGCTGCCGACGGCTTCGGTGGCGGTGAACGTCCTTCCGCGCAGCAGGGAGATGCCGAGCGTGGCGAAGTAGTCGGCGCCGATGCTGTTCATGCGCACGAAGGTCCGGCCGGCATCGGCGTCGGCGGTGGCGCGCTGCACCTCGGCGCCGCCGGCGTCGCGGCCGAACGGCGCGACAACCCCGATGCTGGCGGCGCGCACGCCGGGCAGGGCGGCCAGCTTTTCCTCGATCGCGCGGTAGGCCTGGCGCGCGCGGGCCTCGTCGTAGTTGCCCAACCGGGCGTTCACCTCGGCGATGAGCGTGTGGTCGGCCTCGTAGCCCGGGTCGCGATTGAAGGCGCCGTCGGCCATGCGGAGGAAGAGGCCGCCGCAGATCAGCAACGCGAGGGTGAGCGAAATCTGCGCCACGAGGAGCGGATGGCGCGGCATCCAGCGGCGGCGGGGTCCGGCAGTGTCCTCGCCTGAATTCTCCTTCAGTCCGGTGAACACATCGGTGCGGGAGAGTTTCAAGGCCGGACCCACCACGAAAAACAGCGTCGCCAGTCCGGCGAAGCCGAAGGTGGCGAGTGCGGCCGCGCCCGTCGTCGAGCCGGTCAGGACGACCGAGACGGGCAAACGCGAGGTCACGGTGGTGGCGATCGACCGGACCAGCCAATCCGCGCAAAGCAGGCCCAGGCCGCCGCCGATGAGGGCGGGCACGAAGCCTTCGGTGAGCAGTTGGCGCACGATGCGGCCGCGGCCGCCGCCGAGGGCGAGGCGGATGGCGAACTCCTTGCGCCGCGCGTGCCCGCGGGCGAGCTGGAGGCCGGCGAGGTTCAGGCAGACGACCAGCAGCACGGCGGTGGAGAGGCCGAGCAGGACGACGCTTGCGATCGCCAGGCCCAGCTCGTTTTCCGGATACGGGCTGGTTCTGAGGCGGGGCAAGGGGCCGTGGCTGAGCGTCTGGTCTTTCTGTTCCGCCGGGAACCGGCGCCCGAGGCTCTCGCCGAGGAGTTTGAGGGCGGCCTGAGCCGCGGCGTGGCTGACGCCGGATTGCAGCCGCGCGACCAGATACAAGACGCGCGCATCGGCCTGCGCCAGGCGGCTGCTCCCCTCGCCGGGCTGGCCGCGGGCGAGAGCGTCATAGACGCCCAGCGGGAAATAGAAATCGATGCCGGTCAGCATTTCCGTTCCGGAAAACCCCTCGGGCGTGACGCCGATCACGGTGTAGAGCCGGTCGTTCGCGCGGAGGGTCGAGCCCACGATGTCGGGCCGGGCGCCGGTCTTTTGCCAATGGAGGTGGCTGACGACGACCACGGGCAGGTTGGTCCCGGGCTGCCCTTCGGCGGCGGTGAAACCGCGTCCGCGCGGCAAAGTCACGCGCAGCACGTCGAAGTAATCGGCGCTGACGATGCTGGCCAGCGCGCGGCGGGTTTCCGCGCCCTCGCCGAGGGCCACGGCGACGGGGGTGTGGGCGAGGAGTCCGGCGAAAACCTCCTGCTGCGCGCGCAGCTCCCGGTAGACGGGATAGGAGAACGGCCGGAACTCGGCCGCATCGACGGTGCTTTGCGAGTAGAGCTGGACCACGCGCCCGGCGTCGGGAAACGGGCGGGCGCTGAACCCGATCGCATGCACCACGCTGAACATCGCGGTGTTCACGCCGATGCCGAGCGCGAGCACGACGACGGCCGCGGCGGTGAAGCCCGGCGACTTGGCGAGCAGGCGGAGCGCGAGGCGCAGGTCCTGCGCGAGGTCTTCGAGCCAACGCCAGCCGCGGGCGTCGCGCGCCTGTTCCTGGATGCTGGCAAGATTGCCGAAACGGCGCTGCGCGGCGAAGCGGGCCTCGGCGGGAGCGAGGCCGTCGGCGGTGTAATCGGCGGCGCGCTGTTCGAGGTGCTGGCGGATTTCCTCGGCCATCTCGGCTTCGAGGGCCCGGCGGCGGAAGAGGGTGCGGAGGCGGCGGAGGAAGTTCATGGCA
>PNKG01000215.1 GCA_013822585.1 Opitutus sp.
GGGCGGCTCATCCTGCACGCGGTGCGCGACTGCGGGCTGCCGGAGGGCACGTTCTCGCTGCTGTTCGATGCGGGCTACGAGGTCGGGCAGGCGTTGGTGCAGCACCCGGGCGTGAAGGCGGTCGGGTTCACGGGCTCGTTGCGCGGCGGACGCGCGCTGGCCGACCTGGCGGCGGCGCGACCGGAGCCGATCCCGGTCTACGCCGAGATGGGCAGCGTCAACCCGGTGTTCATCCTGCCCGGCGCCCTGGCGGAGCGCGGCGCCGGGATCGTCGAGGGGCTGCACGCCTCGGCGACGCTTGGCGTCGGACAGTTTTGCACCAATCCCGGGCTCATCGTGCTGCAACGCTCGCCCGAGGCGGAGGAGTTTGCCCGCGCCCTCGCCGAGAAACTGACGGCAACACCCGAGGGCGCGATGCTCACGGCGGGCATCGCGCGCAATTTCGCCGCGAATGTCGAAGCGCGCGCCGGCCAGCCGGGCGTGAGGGTCGTCGCGCAGGGCGCGACCAGAGGTGCTTGCGGCGCGACCCCGGTGTGGTTCGAAACCGAGGCGAAGTTCTTCATCGGGAATCACACCTTGTTGGAGGAGATTTTCGGGCCGAGTTCGCTCATCGTTTGGTGCAGGGACCGCGCCGAGATGCTGCTCGTGGCGCGTTCGCTCGAAGGCTCGCTGACGGCCTCGCTCCATGCCGGCGCTGCGGAGGCGAAGGAGCGGGACGATCTGCCCGACCTTCTCGCCGCGAAGGCCGGGCGTGTGATCCTCAACGGCTGGCCCACCGGCCTCGAGGTCAGCCCCGCCATCGTGCACGCCGGGCCGTATCCGGCGACGAGCGACGGCGGACGCAGCACGTCGGTCGGCACGCGCGCGCTGAACCGCTGGGCACGCCTGATCTGCTACCAGAATTTCGCGGACGACCTTCTCCCGCCGGAATTGCGCAACGCCAACCCGCTCGGCCTCCGCCGCCTCGTGGACGGCGAGTGGACCACCCAGGCGTTCTGAGTCCCCGGGCTGGGCCGTCCGGCCACCGTCTGGCCGCTTGCCACCCCCTGCCGGGGTGCTATCAGTCGGCATCCCCATGGCCGACTTCCCCAAGCCGCCCAGCCGCCCCGCCAGCCTCGCCTTGCCCAGCAAGGCCCACCTCGTGGCCGCGGCCGACGAGCGCGAAAAGCAGCTGCGACAGCGCGCCGAGGAGCTCAGCCAACTCGAACAGCACCTGCTCGCGCAGCAGGAGGAGATCGAGACCCGGCGGCTCGACGCGGAGGCGAAGTCCCGCGCGCTCGTCGAGAACGAGATGCTCTTCAAGAACCAGAAGCTGCTTTACCAAAAGCAGTTTTCCCAACTGATGGAGCAGAAGGAGCTGACCAAGCTCCGCGACGACCTGCTGAAGAAGGAGGAGTTCCTCCAGCAGACGGAAAAGCGGCTCAACACGCAGTTTGCCGCGCGCGAGCAGGAGCTGGCCAAACGCGAGGCTTGGGTCTCGGCCGAGCACGAGAAGGCCGCGCTGGGCGAGAACCGCCGGCTGCAAGCCATCGTGTTCACCGACGTCGTCAGCTACTCGGCGCTGATGCAGGCTAACGAGGCGCTGACGATCCAGAAGGTCCGCACGGACCTCCAGCGCATGCAGGCCGAGGGCAAGGAGCACGGCGGCATGCTCATCAACACGATGGGCGACGGCATGCTCATGATCTTCCCCAGCGCGATCCAGGCGGTGCGCTTCTCGCTCAACATGCAGCGCGCCTTCGCCGCCGGTGCGGCGGGCGGGGACGGCCTGCGGCACCGCTTCGGCATCCACATCGCCGACGTGGCCCTGCTGCCCGACGGCGGCATCGCGGGCGACGGCGTGAACATCGCCTCGCGTCTCGAGTCGAAGGCTCCGAACGGCGGCATCTGCCTGAGCCTCGTGGTCTACACGCTCGTGAAGGGCAAGCTCCAGCTCCCGCCCGGCTCAGTCGAGGAGGTGGTGCTCAAGAACATCGCCGAGCCCATGCCGGTCTACAAATACACGCCCGAGGCGATCTGCTCGATGGTCGATCCGAACCACAGCGCGCCGCCGGTGCCGCTCGCGGAGGAGGAGCGCACGGCGCCGCCGTTCGCGTTCAATCGGCCAGCCGAAGGCAAGGGCGGCAGCGCCCCGGGCTTCGCGGCAGCGCCGCGGGGGTGAGGGCGAGAGTGGGCCGGGTAGGGCGCGGATTCCGTTCCGCGCCGGAGTTTTCGGCGGTGAGGGGACTCACCGCCCTACCTTCACGGAACCAGCTCAAGTCACCGCAGCTTTGCCAGCTCGTGCCGCAGGGCGCGGCCGTAGGCGGTGAGACCGGGGTCCTCGGTGGTCTCGATCATGGTTTCCAAGGCGAGGCGGAGCGCTTCGCCCGACTTTCCCTGCGCGTGGAGCGTCAGGGCGAGGAAGACGTCGAACTCCCGGTTGTCGGGGAATTGCAGCTTGCCGGAGCGGAGCACCTCGGCCGAGCGGTCGAACCGGCCGAGCGCGCGGAGCGTCGAGCCGAGGCCGATGAGCGCATTGGAGAGCTCATTCGGAGGCAGGCCGAGGGCGACGGCCTTCTCGTAGGCGGCGAGGGCCTGCTCATGCCGGCCGAGCGTGTCGCAGGTCCACGCGATCTGGTAGGCGATCTCGGCGACGTTCGGATGGCGGGAGTCGAGGTCCTGCAGGCGCGGGAGCAGCTGGTTGAACTGCCCGTGCGCCCGCGCACCGACGATGGCGTCGAGTTCGGCTTTCCAGGGTGGGAGGGTGGTTGGGTCGGACATGATCAGAGCAGCGCGCGGAATTGATCGGGTGTCAGGCCGGCGTCGCGCGCGATGCTGCCCATCGTGATCGCATTGATCGGGCTGTGCCGGGGAATGACGAGCCGGGTCGCGCCATTGCTCATGACGATGTGCCC
>PNKG01000216.1 GCA_013822585.1 Opitutus sp.
GCGCGCACCACCACCGCCAGCAGCGGATGGAAACTGCGCCGGCCGGGCTTGGTCGGGTTGTAGCCCCGCTGCGCGCCTTCCTGGTGCTCATACTTTGGCTGCGCGTCGAGTCCCAGTTCAGAATCGTCAGTCCGGGCAAGACCCCCACGATGAACGGGCCTGCGCGGCGATCCACTCCGCGCCCAACGCCGGGTCGACCGAGGCGAAGAGACGCCGCACCGTGACGTCGCCTACCACCGTCTCCAGCCCGAACAGATCCGGAATCGTCGGTTCCTCCCGCACCCACGCCAAGTGCGAAAAGCGCCTCCCGTCGCTCAACGCCGTCGGCATGAACGACGGGATGGCATCGTAGACCGGGGCCGCGTTGGGACTGGTCCGCGCCACCGGACAACTCGCCGCCACCCCCAGATGCTTGGTGAACGCCGCCCACGGCACCAGCCCGCCGTAAGTCGTCAACGCATCGTCGGTCACCGCCACTCGCACCCGCCCGCCCGCAGTCGGGAACGTGAATAGCCCTTCACCCGCCGGGTGAACCGTCTCCAGCCACTCGTTTGCTGCCATGCCCCAACACCCCACCCAATTCCCGCCTCCCAGTCACCGTTCAAATGCGGAAAATAGGATCATTCGTTCACAACGCGTGCGCTTCGTCGCGAAACAACTTCTGTCGGTCGGCACGTGCCTGCGCGGCTCGATTCCGAGCCTGCTCAAGACTCTGATTTGTTTCGGCGCCAAGAGAATCACGCCAGCCGAGCCGTGCGCAATGCGCCGGCGCAGGCCACGACCACGCGTTCGAGGGTGATGTTGCGCACGCAGTGGTTGAAGTAGGGATCGGCGGTATTGCACCGGCCGGGCGAGACGCAATTCACGCAGGGCAGCGGCGGCTGGAGCAGGATGTGCCCGCTGCCGACCGGTTTCCAGATGTTCATCGACTGCGAGCCGAAGAGCGCGACGACGCGCGAACCGACGGCGGCGGCGACGTGCATCGGGCCGCTGTCGTGGCAGAGCAAGACCGGCGCCGCGGCGAAGAGCGCCGCGAGTTGCGTCACGCCCAAACGCTCGCCGATGCGCACGGCGGGCGATCTCAGGCGGCGGAAAATATCATCGACCGTGCCCTGCTCGCCCGGTCCTGCGATGACAGCGGTCGTGACACCGAGTTCTGCATTCAGGGTGTCGATGACTTGCGCGAAGTTCTGCGCCGGCCAGATGCGCCACGGGCTGCGCGAGCCGGGATGGACGAGGAGCCGGGCACCGCAGAGGAGGCGCCGCATCGCGGCGATTTCGCCGGGATGCGCGACAAGGCGGGTCTCGTGCGTCGTTACCGGCACGCCGATTTGCGTCAGCGTGTGCAGGTAGAGGTCGGTGATATGGCGCTTGGCGAGGAATTCGACCGGGAGCCGCTTGACTCGCGTATAGCATCCGGGGAAGTGCAGGCGCTCGCCGTGGCGGACCGTCACCCGCACGGGCGCGCCGGTGGCGCGGGTGATAACGGCGGTCTTGTCGCGATTGTCGAGGTCGAGCACGTGGGTGAAGCCCGCGCGGCGCACGCGCCAGAGGAAGCCGGGCCACTCGGCGGCGGATTGGGGGAAATGCCACTGCTCGTCGACGTCGGGGTTGAGTTCGAGGATCGGCGCGTAGGCGGGCTCGCAGAGCACGGCCAAGCGCGCGGCGGGCCAGTGGAGTTTCAGGTTCCGCAGCAGGGAGCCGAGCAGCACGATGTCGCCGAGGTAGCGGCGGCGGATGACGAGGAGGTGCGGGGCGGGTGACACGAAGAGGCCGGCAGCCAAAAGCACCGGAGGGAAATTGGCCACAAAAAGGCACGAGAAATCCTGACGATGCGGCGGTGAGCTGAGCGCCGGTAGGCGCGCCTGTGTGCCGGGCGGAAGGTCAGTTATTCGTGCCGCTTCGCGGGAGTTTACGCTGAACCCAGGGAGGGCGCGGCTACCGCCGCGCCGCGAAAGCCACGCCGGCATCGCACCTCAACGGCGCGGCGGTAGCCGCGCCCTCCACAACACCCATTCGCGTCTGGAGGCGGCAGGTTACACTGTCTGGGGGTCTTCAGCTCGTCCCTTGCTGCCGGTCGTAGAGTGACCGGTAAAGCGCGTTGCCGGCGTAGAGCGCGGCATGGTCGCCTTGCGCGACGAGCCGGCCCTTGTCGAACACGAGAATCATCGACGCGTCGCGGATGGTGGAGAAGCGGTGGGCGATGATGAGCACGGTCTTGCCGACGACGAGGTGGCGCATCGAATCCTGCAATAGCGCTTCGCTGTCGGAGTCGAGCGCGCTCGCGTGCTCATCGAGGATGAGGATGGGGGCGTTGCGCAGGAACGCGCGGGCGATGGCGAGGCGCTGTTTCTGGCCGCCGGAGAGAAGCGCGCCGCGCTCGCCGACGATGGTGTCGTAGCCCTGCGGCTGTTGCTCGATGAACTCATGGGCGTGCGCGGCCTGGGCGGCGGCGATCACCTCGTTGCGCGTGGCGCCCTCGCGGCCGAGGAGGAGATTGTTGAAAATGGTATCGTTGAAGAGCACCGGCTCCTGCGACACGAGGGCGATGTTGCGGCGGAGGTCGGCGAGGCGCATGGCGCGAACGTCGGTGCCGTCGACCGTGACGCGGCCGGCGGCGACCTCGTAGAAGCGCGGCACGAGGTTGGCGAAGGTGGTCTTGCCCGCGCCGCTGGGGCCGACCAGTGCGCAGACGGTGCCGGCGGGGATGCGCGCGGTGATGTGCGAGAGCGCGGCGTTGTCGCCGTAGGAAAAGGAGACGTTCTCGAACGCGAGGTCGCCGCGCAGGCGCG
>PNKG01000217.1 GCA_013822585.1 Opitutus sp.
AAGGCGCCAAGCGCGTGAACGCCATCAGCGAATCGAAGGCCGACGAAATCTTCGACCTGCTGAACAAGTTCGCGAGCTACGGTTTCAACAAATCCCACTCCGCCGCCTACGCGCTCGTCAGCTACCAGACCGCCTACCTCAAGGCCAACTACCCGGTCGAGTTCATGGCCGCCGTGCTCACCGCCGAGCTCGGCAATGCGGAAAAAGTCGCCCACTTCATCACCGAGGCCGAAGCGATGGGCATCACCGTGCTCGGCCCCGACGTGAACGAGAGCCGCGGCGACTTCACGCCGGTGGTGCGCGGCGCATCCGCGCCGCGAGTTGAGAGTCAGATAGCTGGCTCCGCCTCCGGTCTCTCAACCCTCAACCCTCAACCCTCAACTTCCGAAGCGGATGGCGCCGGAGGCGCCATCCGCTTCGGCCTCGCCGGCATCAAAGGCGTCGGCGAACTCGCCGCCGCGAAAATCATCGAGGAACGCGAGGCCAACGGCCCCTTCGCCGACTTCGCCGACTTCGTCCGCCGCGTCGACGGCCGCGCGATCAACAAGCGCGTGCTCGAGCACCTCGTGAAGACCGGCGCCTTCGACTACAGCCACGCGCCCCGCAAGCCGCTCTTCGACGGCATCGACGCCGCCCTCGCCGGCGCCGCCGCCCACGCCCGCGACAAAGCCGCCGGCCAGCACAGCTTCCTCGACATGCTCGCCGACGAGAAGCCCAGGAAAAAGGGCGCCGGCAAGGTGGGCACCGCTGTCCCCAGCGGCGCCGAAGCGCCCGCGGCATCATCCGACTCCGCCACCGACTTCACCTCCCAAGAACGCCTCCAGTTCGAGAAGGAACTCCTCGGCTTCTACGTCTCCGGCCACCCGCTCAACGCCTACGCCGGCCTCGCCGAAGCGCTCAGCACGCACACCGAAGAAACCGTTCTTCTCGAAGGCGACCGCGTCGAGTTCCGCCTCGCGGGCCTCATGAGCGGCATCACCAAGCGCCTCTCGAAACGCGACAACCGCCCCTGGGCCTTCTTCAACCTCGCGAGCCGCCGCGCCATGATCTCCGTCAACATGTATGCCGACGCCTACGAGACCTACGGCAAGGTCCTCGCGGAAAACCTGCCCATCGTCGCGCTCGGCTCCGTCATGCGCGGCAACGACGGCGCGCGCCTCAACGTCAAAGAAGTCTATCCGCTCGACGCCTACGTCCCGGGCAACATCCGCAAGGTCACCTGGCTGCTTTCTCCCGACCACGCGGACACGCCCGATTTTCTCCGCCGGCTCCGCCAAGCGATTGACGCCGCCAACGGCGACACGAAGGCCGAACTCGCCTTCCTCTTCGAGGGCCGCGTCGCGCCGGTCGCCGAGACCTCCTTCGCCCTCAAGTGGCGCGTCACCGGCCCGGCCTTCCAAGAGCTGCGCAACCACCCCGCCGTCGCCGGCGCCCTCATCGAGGCCCGCCCGCCGGAGCTGAAAGAAGTCAAGCGCTGGGGAAAACGAGGCTAGGTCCGCCGCCTCGTCCGCGTGGAGTGCCGGCAGTTGTAGGTCGGGCTTTACGCCCGACTCCTCGCCGGCACGTGCCCACGACGCCGCGCCCCACCGCGCCGTTGACGCACCTGCGCGCTTCCCCTCTGCTTTCCGCACGGGCCTAGAAAGTTCACCCCATGTCGTTCCCCCATCCGCGCCGCCTCGTCAAGGCGCTCAAGGCCGCCGGCGTCCAGCACGAGACGATGTCTATCTCCGGCGAAGGCCACGGATTCGCCGCGATGAAGAACCGCGTGGAATTCTTCCGGCAGCTTGAAGCGTTCTTGAAGAAGCATCTCTGAGCGGCTCTCCTGCCGCGGTGTCCACCTCCGTCGTCCTCAACGAAACCGCGCGCGTCCTGAAGCTCGTCCAGGGCGGCACGCCCGCCGACGCCGCGCTGCGCGAAACGCTCGGCCGCACCCGCCACGGCTCCGCGCCCGCGTTGCGCCGCGCCGTCAGCCGCGCCGTGTTCGCCTGTTTCCGCTGGTGGCGCTGGCTGGAGCCAAAGCAATCGCTGCAAAAACAAGCCGAGGCCGCGCTCGCCCTGCAGGCGCGCTTCGACCGCGCGCCGGAGTCGTTCAAACCCGAAACCCTCGCCGCCCGCGCCGTGCCGGAATGGGCGCTGGACGAGATTGCGTGGCCAGACGCTCCTGCCGCGCCATTCGCGGCGGCTGCACCGACCGTGGCGGTGGGGGCCGTTGCTCCCAACGGCCCTTCCGACGTCGCTGCGGAGAGGGCGCTTGAGAGCAAGCGCCCCCACCCGGCTGAACTCGCATTTCTCCGCCAGCTCCAGCGCGAGCCCGTCCTCTGGCTCCGCGCGAAACTAAACGAAGCCGCCCGCCTCCCCGCTCTCCTCAGCGACCTCACGCCCGCCACTTCGGCTGTTTCTGGCGGTCAGCCTTCCGCCTTCCGCTACACCGGCACCCGCGACCTCTTCCTCACCGACGAGTTCCGCGACGGCCGCTTCGAGATCCAGGACCTCGCCTCGCAGCTCGTCGGCCACGCCTGCACGCCGCAGCCGGGACAGACCTGGTGGGACGCCTGTGCCGGCGAGGGCGGCAAGACGCTGCACCTCGCCGACCTCATGCAGAACAAAGGCCTCCTCTGGGCCAGCGACCGCTCCCTGCGCCGCCTCGAGCATCTGAAGAAACGCGCCGCGCGCGCCGGCGTTTTCAACTACCGCGCCGCCGCGTGGGACGGATCCGTGAAACTCCCGACGAAGACGAAATTCGACGGCATCCTCGTCGATGCGCCGTGCAGCGGCGTCGGCACCTGGCAA
>PNKG01000218.1 GCA_013822585.1 Opitutus sp.
CCCCGCGCTCGTCACCCCCGACGAACTGCCGAACCCCAACGCCCTCCGCATCCGCTCGATCCTGAACGGTCGGGTGATGCAGGACTCCAACACCGCGGACATGATCTTCGATGTGCCGGCGCTGATCGAGTTCCTCACCGCCGACAAGACGCTCCCCGCCGGCACGCTCATCCTCACCGGCACCCCCGAGGGCGTCGGCTTCGCCCGCCAGCCCCCCGTCTGGCTCCAGCGCGGCGACACCATCGCCGTCGAGATCGAGGGCATCGGCACGTTGAGCAATCCCGTCGCTTGAGCACCCGTAAGCCGCATTGACCCGTCACGACCGCAGCCTAGCGTCCGCTGCGCCCCGATGAATCTGCTCAGCCGCCTCGTGTTGGTCACCGTCCTCGTCTGCGCCGGCTTCGGACTGGCCTACTGGATCGTGATTGAACAGGGCCGGGGCGATATCCGCAGCCTGATGCGCGATCTGGCCAGCGAACGCTCGGCGCGCTTCGACACCGCCACCCAGCTGCAGGGCGCCGGGCTGGAATCGCTCGTCTCCAGCTACGCCTGGTGGGACGACATGGTGAAGTTCATGGACCAGCCCGA
Source organism: Opitutus sp. (assembly GCA_013822585.1). GTDB lineage: Bacteria > Verrucomicrobiota > Verrucomicrobiia > Opitutales > Opitutaceae > Didemnitutus. The sequence goes on from PNKG01000218.1 coordinate 589, forward strand.
CGAGAAATGGGCGGCGGACAACGTGGACAACATCGTCGGCATCCCCAACGGCGGCGACGCGGTCTGGGTGCTCGATGCCGAGCTGCGCCTCCTCCACACCATCGACGAACATTACCAGAGACTCGCGGCGCCCTTCTCCTCGCCCGAAGCGCTGCGCCGCGCCATCGGCGACCGCTTCACCTTCCGCTACTTCACCTTCGTCGACGGCTCGCTCTGGGAAATCTACGGCGCGGCGATCCAGGACGCGAAATTCTGGCGGCACCAGACACCCGTGCGCGGCTACCTCCTCCTCGGCAAAAAATGGGACGACGCCTGGCTTCGCCAGCTCGACTCCCTCCTCGGCGCCCGCCTCACCCTCCACCCGCCCGGCGCCGACCTGCCGAAAACCGGGCCGCTGCATGAATCCCGCCGCCTGCTCAAGGGACCCGACGGCCAGCCGCTCGCCCTGCTCGACCTGCGCTTCAACCACGAGCTGCTCGAGTCCGCCCGGCAGGCGCTCATTCTGCGCGCCTTCTATCTCGTCGTCGGCGCCGTGGTCGCGATCGCGCTGCTCGTGGGCGTGGTGGCCTACCTCGTCCTGCGGCCCTTGGGCCAGATCACCCGCAGCCTCGAGAGCCGCGTGCCCGCGCACCTCACCGGCCTGCTGGACTCGCGCACGGAATTCGGCGAGATCGCCCGGCTCGTCGCCGGTCAGATGCGCTGGGGCCGCATGCTCGAGGAGGAGATGCGCCGCCAGCTCGAGCGCGCCCACCCCGAATCGGCCCGGCGCGACGCCGAGGCCAACGAGGCCCTCCGCATCCGCCTCGCCGGCAACATCCACGACGGCCCCATCCAGTCCATCTACGCCGCCGGGCTCCAGCTCGCCGCCGTGCAGACCGCGGCCGAGCAGGGCGCCGCGCCGCGCCCCGAGCAGATCAACGCCATCACCGCCATGCTCCAGCAGGCCACCTCGGACCTGCGCAACCTCATCCTCGAGCTCGAACCCGAGGAGCTGCGCGAGCGCGACCTCGAGACGGCGCTCCAGCGCATCGAGCGCCACTTCGGGCAGTTCGCCCGCTGCAAATTCGACCTCGCGATCCCCGACGGGGCGCTCGACGGCCTGTCGCGCGACGCGCAGACCCAGCTCTACTACGTCTGCCGCGAGCTGGCGAGCAACGCCCTCCGGCACGCGCGCCCCGCCACCGCGTCGCTGCGCTTCGCGCTGGAGCCCGGCTTCCTGCACCTCGACTGGCGCAACGACGGAGTCGGCCCACGCCCGAAAAACACGGGGCTGGGCAACGGCCTGCGCAACATCGAGCGCCGCATCACCGACCTCGGCGGCACGGTGCGCTTCGCCGCCACACCGGCCGGCGATTGGGCGCTGCACGCCGAGGTCCCCTACGCCAGCCTCACGGCCAGCGGCAGCGCGGGCAGCCTGGTCTGAACCTCCGTGAACCCGATCCCGCCCAAGCTCAACCTGCGCGACGTGCCCGGGACGGAGCAGCGCTCGCCCTCCGGCAAATTCCATTCCTTCGCGCGCAACGTCTCCCTCGCCCTCGGCGGCATCCGCAACGTCGGCCCCTGGGGCGGCGGCCACCCCTTCGATTTCCAGGTGCGGAGCATCCCGCCCGGCGCGGCCATCTGCCCGCACCACGCCCACATCGTGCAGTGGGAGCTCTTCGTCGTCCGCCACGGCACGGGCACGGTGCGCGCCGGCGACGAACGCCGCACCGTCCGCGCCGGCGACTGCTTCCTCCACCCGCCGGGCGAGGCGCACCAACTGAGCAATGCGGGCCCCGAAGACCTCGAGGTCTTCATTTTCGCCGACAACCCGCCACTCGACGGCTTCTGGTATCCCGACTCGCAGAAATGGGGCCTGCGCACGCCGAGTGTCTTTTTCCGGATGACTCCGGTCGATTACTTCGACGGCGAGGACACCGTGGCCGACGCGCCGCCGCCCGTGCCCGCCCTCACGCCGCCCGCGACGCCGTTCTCCGCCCGCTGCCGTCACCTCGACGAAATCCCCTGGGAAGACTGGGCGTCCCCCAAGGGCAAGTTCCGCGGCTCGTTCCGCGGCATCTCCCTCGCCTTCGGCGCGCAGCACCGCACCCCCGTCGGCCTCGGCGGCCACCCCTTCGATCTCGAGTTGGGCAAGGTGCCGCC
>PNKG01000219.1 GCA_013822585.1 Opitutus sp.
CGTCGTTCCACGCCTCGGTGGCCGCTGCGTCGTTCTCGCGCGTGGACAGCACGAGCTTCTCGAGGTTCTTGAAGTAGGCGTCGCGGCTCTCGATCTTCTTGTCGATCACGAGGCGGTCGAAGCGCTCGGAGCGCTGGAGGAGCTTTTCGCCGAGGTCGGCGAGATATTTGCCGATGGGGCCGATGGCGAAGAGCGCGGCCTGCGCGTTCATCTCGGCCGTCTCGATCCGCTTGGAGATCTCGACCTCCTGCTCGCGGGTCAGCAGCGGGACCTGGCCCATCTGCTTGAGATACATGCGGACCGGATCGTCGAGGATGTCGTTGTTCGATGTGCGCGACTCCTCCTCCTCGGCCTCCTCCTGACGCGCCTTGTAGCCCTCGACCTCCTGCGGATCGAGGATGTCGATCTCGAGGTTCTGGAGGACGGAGATGACGTTCTCAATGTCCTCGGGGTTGTCGACGGACTCGGGGAGCGCCTCGTTGATGTCGGCGTAGGTCAGGTAGCCCTGCTCCTTCGAGAGGCGGATGAGGTAGCGGATCTTGTCGTTGAGGTCGCCGGAGAGGTTCTCGAGTGCCTTCTCCTTGAATTCCTTCGCGGGGTCGACGGCCGGCTCGGCTGCGGGCGCGTGTTTGGCCTGTGCGGGCGGGTGCTTGGCGGCCTCGGCGGAAGCGTGGCCGGATTTCGGCGGCGCGGGCTCCTTGGATTTGGCGGCTTTGGTGGCGACAGGCTTGGATGGGCGCGACATACGGAAAGAAGGCGTTGCTCGGACGAGAGTTACTCGAAGCGTTGGCTGCGGCGGACAGCGTCAGGAGGCGAGCACGAGCCTCGGCGGATTATGGAGCTGTCGGATGATCTCAGCGCGTTGCTTCAAGAGTGAAAATAGGTGCGGGCCACCATTTGTGTCCTGAGAGGCTATTTCAAGTTCTATTTGACGCAGCTGCGGCTCGAGGGCGCGGCGCTGCAGCGCGCGCAATCCCTCGTTGGCGAACTTGGCCAGATCCTCGTCGCCGGGGGGCTCAAAGAGCAGGGTGGCGGCAAGCGCCTTTTCCGTCTCTGTGACAAGGAGTTGATCGAGCGCCTCGCGGCCGGCCCAGCCGTTGTGCTGCGCCTCGGCGAGGATGCGGTCGAGGAGCGCGCCGGCGGTCGTGGAAGTGTCGATCCAGTCGTGCGGCAGCAGCGAGGCGAGGGAGGTCAGCAAGCCTTCGTGGTGCAGGCAGAGATAGAGCAGGTGCTCCTCGGTCCCGCGGGTGTGCGCGTCGGCGGAAGGGGCAGTGATCGGCGCTGGTGTGCCGGACGAGTAGGCCGGGCGCGGGAGGCTGGCGACACCGCGGATCGCCCGGGTCTCCGCTTCGACGGCGATTTTTTGGGCCTCACTGGAAAGAATACCGATACGCGTGGCCGCATCTTCGTAGTATGCGACCCGTGCGACCTGAGATTCGCACTGCTCCACAATTTCGCGGATTTGTTTCAAGGTTTGCGACTTCTCAGCGGGCGAAGCCCGGCTCGCGTTCGGCAGCAGCGAGCGCACGGCGAACTCCATCGCGCCGAGCGATTGCTTCCTCACGGCCTCGTAGGCCTCGAGTCCGCGCTCGAGGAAGAGCAGGTCGGGGTCGAGCTTCTCGGCACCGGCGAGCATGAGGAAACGCGCCTCGAGCCCGGCCTTGAGCGCCATCGGCAGGAAGCGCAGCGCGGCCTTCTGCCCGGCGGCATCGCTGTCGAAGAAGCACTCCACCTGCGGGTGGTAGCGGCGCAGCAGCAGCAGTTGGCCGTCGGTGATCGACGTGCCCTGCGGCGCGATGGCGGTCTTGAGGCCCACGCTCCAGCAGCGCAGCGCGTCGAGCTGGCCCTCGACGAGCACGAAGGGCCGGCCATCGCCGACGTGGCTGCGGGCGCGGTCGAGGTTGAAGAGCAGGTTGCTCTTGGTGAAAATCGGCGTCTCGGGCGAGTTGACGTATTTGGCCTCGCGCGCGGGGTCGTCCTGGGGCGTGAGCTCGAGCTGGCGGGCGGTGAACGCCACCACGCGGCCCTGGTGGTCGCGGATGGGGATCATCAGGCGGCCGCGGAAGCGCGGCTTGAGCGTCGCGGCGGTGACCGCCGCGCCCTCGCGCACGAAGAACAGGCCGCACTGGCGCAGCGCGTCGTCGGAGAAGCGGCGCTTGATCAGCGCCTCGGCCAGCGCGCGGTCGTCGACGGGCGCGAAGCCGATCTTGAATTCCTCGGCCAGCTCGGGGGTGAACTTCCGGGCCCTCACCCAGTAGTCGCGGATCCAGGCGCCGTGCGCGTTCGCGGCGAGGAAGGCCTGGCGGTAGTGGTCGGCGGCGAGGTCGTGCAGGTCGAAGATTTCCTGCCGCAGCGAGCGCTCCTCGCGCGACGGGCCGCCGGAGCCGGCCTCGTATTCGAGTTCGACGCCGAAGCGTTTGGCCAGCGTTTCGGCCGCCTCGGTGAACTGCAGCCCTTCCGTCTCCATCACGAAGCTGAGGATGTCGCCCGCCTTGCCGCAGCCGAAGCACTTGTAGAAGCCCTTGTCGGTCGTGACGTGGAACGACGGCGTTTTTTCCGAGTGGAACGGGCACAGGCCCTTGAAGCGGTGGCCGCCGGCCTTCTTCAGCGCGACGGTGCGGGCGACCACGTCGTGGATGTTCACGCGCAACTTCAGGTCGCGAAGGCTGCTGGCTTTGATGACGGGCACGTCAGGGGAAGTAGAGCCGCGCCGCGACGCGCGCCGAGA
>PNKG01000220.1 GCA_013822585.1 Opitutus sp.
TTGTGAAGTGGCTCGGCAGCTACCCGGCGGCGAAGTAGCGGGAATGTAGCGCAGGCGTCGCGCCTGCTTTTTCGGAGCAGGCGGGACGCCTGCGCTACAGCTCGCGTGCGCTGCGGAGCGTTACGAGGCGGCGCGCGGGTGGAGTCGCCCTTGCGGCGAAGCGGCCCGCTCCGCCCAACCTGTTCACGTCTGGGTCACCCGGTTCGGAAAGGCTGCTCATCCGCGCCGGCGGCAGAACCACGCGACGAATCCCAAGCCCAGCCCGAGCAGCACGCAGGTGGATGGCTCGGGGATCGCCTGGAACTCCGCGCCGAAGACGTTGCCGGAGCGGCCGCCGACCGTCAGCGACTGGAGCAGCGTGCCGGACTTCGAGTATTGGAGCAGCGGGCTGCTGCTGCTGTTCGGCACCAGCCAGAGTGTGTCGGTGGAGGACTGGTAGGCGAGGGCGGCGCGTCCGGAGACTTTGGAGAACTGCGACACGAGGGTGCCCGACGTGGTGTATTGGTAGATGGTGTTCGTGTCGGAGACCCAGAGGTTGCCCGTGTTGATGTCGTAGGTGATGCCCACGAGGTCGCTGCCGGTCAGGGTGAACGCGACCGTGGCGTTCGCCCAGTTGGCGTCCGTGCGATAGACGGTGGTCGAGTTGCTGAAGGCGGCGAAGGTGTAGTTGAAATTGCCCGCCGCCGCGCCGTCGACGGTTTGGGACCAATTCGGCGTGCCCAGCGGGGCCTGCGTCGACCCGATCAGGCTGCCGTCGGTGAGGTTGTATTGGCCGGTGAGTCCCGGGCTGTCGCGATGACCGAGCGCAATCGTATCGCGCACGGCGATGGGGTAGGCGAGGGAACTGGTGGTGGCGGTGAAGACCAGCTGCCCCGTGGTCACGTTGACTGCCTGCAGTCTCGAGGAATCGCCATCGGTGAAATACAGGACGGACTGTCCGAACACCGCTCCGGCCGCGCCCAAGCCGAACGCCAGAAGAAGGAAGAGGCGGGTTGCCCCCAGTGGAGAAGGGGTGACCATGCGGGCAGCATGACAAAATCATGGCGTGGGGCGAGGTCTTTTACCCGTTTCCGGCCAATCAGCGGGGGATGCCCCTGAACTTTTACGCCCTGGATGCTCAATACCGGTTCACGACGACCCACATCACCCAGGTGAGGCCGACCGAGAGAAACACGGCGCCGCTCAACGCATAGACGGCGAGCACGGCGTTCTGCGTGCGGAAGCCCCAGAGCGCCAGCGGCACGAAGATGCCGTTCACCGCCAGCAGCAGCAGCCAGAAGTCGCGGCGGCGCTTGGTCGAGCGCGGGCGATCGGCGGGCTTCAGGGTGTCCATGCCCGCGGCGATCTCGCGGGCGCGCAGGTCGCGCTGGATGGCGAACACGTCGTTGGCCAACGGCGCGGGTGAGGGCGTCTCACCGGCCTCAACGCGCGGCGCGTTCACGTGCTCGAACTCCTTCGGCTTGAGCGCGTAGGATTTGGGCGGCGGGTCGGTTTCTTCGGGCACGCGCGGAGCGTGGACGCAGATTCGCTTATGCAGAAGCCGATTCTTGCCTGCGCGGCGCGAGGCGAACGCGGCGCAGGGAGCATCTGTGTCACAAACGCCTAATAACGCGCCTATGTCACAGCGCCGTCTCCCCCGGGGCATGGCCCGTGCTCACTCTGCGGGTGCTATGCATTCCCGCGACGTCATCCCATCGCCGCTCTACGACCCTGCGTTCGAACACGACGCCTGTGGAGTCGGCTTCATCGCCCGCACCGACGGCCACCGCACCCACGACGTCCTCAAACACGGCCTGACGGCCCTGAAGGCCCTCGCCCACCGCGGCGCGATCGACGCCGACTCCTCGACCGGCGACGGCGCGGGCGTGATGACGCAACTGCCCTACGAACTCCTCCGCGCCCACCTCGCCGCACTGAAGGTCGCCGTGCAGCCCAAGGACACGGACCTCGCCGTCGCGATGCTCTTCCTCCCGCGCGACAACGACCTCGCCCAGGCGCAGATCAAGAAGATCTTCATCGAGGCCGTGAAGGAAGAGGGCCTCGGCTTCGTCGCCTGGCGCGAGGTGCCCACGGACTACTCCATCCTCGGCCGCAAGGCCGCCGACACGCGCCCGGCCATCCTCCAGGCCATCATCGCCCGCCTCGACGACGCGAGCGACGAGCTCTTCGAGCGCCACCTGTTCCTCGCGCAAAAGGTCGCCGAGCGCCGTTGCGGCGAGGCGCGGCTCGACGGCTTCTACGTCTGCTCCTGCTCCGCGCGCACCATCGTCTACAAAGGCCTGCTCAACGCGCCCGAGGTCCGCCGCTATTTCCCGGATTTGCGCGACCCGCGCTACACGACGGCGTTCACCATCTTCCACCAGCGTTACTCGACCAACACCTTCCCGACCTGGCACCTCGCGCAGCCGTTCCGCCTCATGGCGCACAACGGCGAGATCAACACCATCCGCGGCAACCGCGTGCGCATGCAGGCGCGCGAGCGCGCCATGGCCGGCGGCGTGTGGGGCGGACGCTTCGCCGACCTGCACCCGATCGTGCAGCCCGGCATGTCCGACTCCGCGAGCTTCGACAACGTCCTCCAGGTCCTCGCCCTCGGCGGGCGCCCCGCGCTGCAGGCGATGATGATGATGGCGCCGCTCGCGTGGGAGCAAAACCCGCGCCTCAGCGACGACGCGCGCGCCTTCTTCCACTACCACTCGCTGCTCATGGAACCGTGGGACGGCCCGG
>PNKG01000221.1 GCA_013822585.1 Opitutus sp.
CGCCGAGGGCTTTCGTGCCGGAGTAGAACGAGCAGTTGTTGGTGCGGAAGGTGAAGTTCGGCGTGTCGGTCTCGGTGAAGCCCGAGCCGTCCGCGCGCGCGCCGGTGAAGATGCAGCCGGAGGAGACGTGGCCCCACGGCACGCCGGCCTCGGCGCAGGCGTTGGCGATGAGGCCGGGCAGGACGGCGTTGCCGAAGAGGCACTCGTGCTTGTGGAGTTCGCAGGCGTCGACGTTGGGTTTGCCGGTGTAGCCGGCGGCGTTGATCAGGAAGTGGGGCTTCTCGCGGCGGAGCAGGTCGGCGAGGCGGGCAGGGTCGGTGTAATCGAAGTCCGCCCGCCGCAGGTTGCGGAAGGGGATGCCCTTGCGGGTGAGCAGGGCCTGGTAAGCATGGCCGACGTAGCCGGAGCCTCCGAGCAGGTAGATCATGGAGGGGCAACTAGGCCGCGAGGACCGGCCGAGGTCAATAGGCGGTTTGGCTGCCGTTCAACGCTTCCGGTAGTCGCCGCGGCTGAAGTATTTTTCCAGCCAGACATAGGCGCAGATGAAGAAGTAGCGGCTGCCCATCTCCTTGATCTTGAGCTTGGGTTCGCCGTGCTTGCGGTTGCGCCAGGAGATGGGGATCACGGTCCAGGTGTAGCCGCGCACGATGGCCTTCAGGGGAAGTTCGACGGTGAGGTTGAAGTGCGGGGCGAGGAAGGGCCGGCAGCCGTCGATCACGGTGCGGCGGTAGGCCTTGAAGGCGTTGGTCGTGTCGTTGAGCGGGATGGCGAAGCCGACGCGCACGAGGAAATTCGCGAGGCGGTTCACCCGCAGCTTCACGCGCGGGTAATCGATCACCTCGCCGCCGGGCACGAAGCGCGAGCCGAACACGCAATCCCAGCCTTCGCCGAGCAGGCGCCAATAGCGCACGGCGTCGTCGGGCGAGTCCGAGGCGTCGGCCATCATGATCGCGCAGGCGTCGCCCTGCATGTGGTTGAGACCGCAGACCACGGCGCGACCGAAGCCGTTCGGTCCGGGATTCTGCACCGGGGCGAGGGTGGGGATCTGCCGCTTGAGCTCCTGCAACACCGCCCAGGTGCGGTCGCGGCTGCCGTCGTCGACGACCACGATCTCGTGCGGCACGCCCGCACCGGCGAGGGTCGCGTGCAGCGCCGTGAGCGTGGGGGGCAGCGAGTCCTGCTCGTCCCGCGCGGGCATGACGATCGAGTAGAGGCGGAGCGGCGCGGCGGGCGCGGACATGGAGCGGTATTCGACACCAACCGCCGCCCGGCGCAAGCCCCGCCTAGCGCGGCGCCGACAGCTCCAGCCAGTGCGGATGCGCCTCGGCGTGCGCCGCGATCTCCCCGAGAATCCGTGCCACCGGAGTCGCCGGTCGCCAACCCCAGAGGCGCGTGGCCTTGGCGTGGTCGAGCACCAGCCACGGGAGGTCGAAGGGTCTGGGCGTGCCGTCCGGTTCCACCGCGTGCGGTCCGAAGCGGGCCGCGCACCAGTCGCTCAATTGCCGGAGCGACAGGGCGGACGCGGCGCCGCCGGAGACATTGACCAGCCGGTCCTCCGCGGCCACGCGCCCGGCGGCAAGCTGCTGCTCGAGCAGGGGCAGGAGGTCGCGCGGATGCAGGCAGTCGCGCACCTGATGGCCGCGGCCGCCGAAGCCGAGATACTTCAGCGGACGTTTGCGCAGCCAGGAATTGATCCAGTAGGCGAAGATGCCCTGGTCGGCGCGGCCGAACTGCCCGGCGCCGGCCAGCACGCCGCATCGGTTGACAAAGACCGGGAAACCGAAGGTCTCGCCGTATTCGAAGGCCATGGTCTCCGAGGCGAGCTTGGTGGCGCCGTAGAGCGAGACGGGTGCGGCGGTGGAGAATTCCTCCGTGAGACCGGCAGCCGTGAGGGGTGGCGGCAGCGCGACCGCGGCGTCGGGCACGAAGGCGCCGCGCTCGACCCGCACCGGCAGACCGGCCAGAGGCGGAATGGAGTAGACACGGCTCGTGCTGAGGAGGACGAGCCCCGCGCGGTGGCGCTTGCAGTATTCGAGCACGTTGATCGTGCCGCCGAGATTGTGGTCCACGAGCTCCCGGGAACTTGTCCGCCCGTCCACGCCGGCCAGCACGCTCGGGTTGGCCGCGGCGTCGATCGCAAAGTCCGCCGGCGGCAGCGCCTCGACCTGGTCTGCGAACCGCAGGTCGGCGGTGACGACCTTCACGCCGAGTTGCTCCAGCGGCGCACGGTTGGTCTCGCTGCCCGGGCGGATGAAATTGTCGCAGCCCGCGACCTCGTGGCCGCGTCCCGCCGCGACGAGCCCGCGCGCGATCGTGCTGCCCGCAAAGCCACAGATGCCGGTGATGAAGATGCGCATCGTCAGCCTGGCTTCGGGCGGGCTTTCCACGCCTCGACGATCTGGCGGATGGTTTCTCCGAGGGAGACGGTGATGTCCCACTCCGGGTAGTGGGCGCGCATCTTCCGCAGGTCGGAGTAGTAGCAGATGTGGTCGCCGGTGCGGTGCTGGTCGACGTAGGTGTGGACCTGTTTCTGGCCGGAGAATTTTTCCGCGAGGGCGAAGGCCTCGAGGATGGAGCAGGAGTTGGCCTTGCCGCCGCCGAGGTTGTAGACCTCGCCGGCGCGCGGCGACTCGACGAACGCGGCCATGAAGCGCGCGACGTCGAGGGAGTGGATGTTGTCGCGCACCTGC
>PNKG01000222.1 GCA_013822585.1 Opitutus sp.
GCCGAGAGCCAGAAACGTGAGAGCGGACGCGAGTGACTGGATTTTTTTCATCGGCGAAGAAAGAGGGGCGGTCCGGAATGGACCGCCCCTCGGGAATCGTGTGGCGCGGGACCGAGGGGCCCGGCGAGGTCAGAAGATCTTGTATTCGACCGAGAGGGTGAAGGAGCGGCCGCGGGGATCGGCGACGCGGGGTTCCCACGAGCTGCCGGCACCGGTGTTGGTGTCGTAGGCGACGGAGAACGGCGGATCCTCGTTAAAGAGGTTCTTGATGCCGGCGATGATAGTGAGGTCCTTGCTCCAGCGGTAGGTGAGGCTGGCGTTGTAGGTGATGTATTCGTCGACCTTCGGATTCCAGTTGACCGGGCGGACGAGGCCGGCGAGCACGCCGGGGGCGACGTAATCCATGTAGCCGGCGCGATAGAGCTGGCTGACGCGGCCAGTCCACTTGCCTTTGCGATAGGAGACCGCGGCGGTGTATTTCCACTTCAGGCCGATGTCGGAGGCGCGGGTGAAGCGGCCGATCTCGCTGCGACTCCAGGGAGCGTTGGCGACGAGGCGGGACTTCTTCTCGAGCAGCTGTGAGATGTTGGTCTCGGCCGTGAGGCGGCCGCCCATCAGGTCGAAGTCGCCGCGGGCGGTGTATTCGATGCCCTTGGTCTCGGTTTCGCCGGCGTTGAGCCAGCGGTTGTCGACGGCCAGAATTGCGTTGGCGCTGTCGCGGATGATGGCGTCGCCGAACAGCTGGTAGTTCTGGAGGATGGTGGCGGGGCCGAGGATGAGGATCGTGCCGTCGCGCTTGATGGACCACCAGTCGGCGCTGAGGGTGATGTTCTTGATCGGCGAGACCACGATGCCCGCCGAATACATGTCAGCTTCCTCGGGATTGAGGGAGCTCTTGCCGCCGGAGTAGACGAGGATGCTGTTGGCCGGGATCGGGGTGTTCGTGTAGGGGTTCACGAGGTCGAGACCGGCGTAGATGCTCTCGATGCGCGGGTCGAACTGCTGCTTGAAGGTCGGCACGCGGAAGCCCGTGCTGTAGGAGGCGCGGAAGAGGATCTTGTCGGTCGGGGCGAAGCGCAGGGTGAGCTTCGGGTTGGTGGTGCTGCCGAAGCCGGTGTATTGGTCGCGCCGGCCGGCGACGTTCAGGTCGAGGCGCTTCCAGACGGGAATCTGGAATTCGGCGAACACGGCCTTGATGTTGCGGCTGAGGGTGCCGGCGGTGGCGAGGGCGTTGTCGAAGGGGGCGTTGAGGATGAATTTCTGCGAGCTGAGGGTGGTATAGTCGGTGCTGGCGCCGTCGAAGAAGTATTCCTCTTTGCGGAAGTCGAGGCCGACCGCGGCCTGGATCTCGCCGCCGGGGAGTTTCCAGAGCGGACCGGAGGCGGTGAAGTCGATGGTCGAGTTGGTGAACTCGCCGCCGTAGAGCTGCACGCCGTCGGCGCGGACGCCGTCGAGGGCGGTGAGCGCCTGTGCGGTCTGGGTGTAGGAGAACGGATTCAGGGTGCCGTTGTTGATGAGGGCGGCGAAGGGCCAGGCGTAGAAATAGCCGCGGTTCAGGCGGGACTTGCTCTTGCTCTTGGATTGGGAGACGCCGGCGCGGTATTCCCAGTCGAGGAAGGGGAGCGGGCCTTCGAGGCCGACCAGGAAGCGGCGGGTGTCGCTGACGGTGGCGATCTCGCGGTTGCCGGCGGGCGTGGCGCGCCAGCGGAACGGAATCGGCGCGCCGTAGTTGATCGAGGAGGCCGGGAAGAAGGCGACGAGGGCGTTGTAGACGCGGTTGTAGTCGGCGCCGGTGCTCGGGTAGGCGAGGTTGAAGAGGGGGCTGGTTGACGAGGTGGAGCTGGAGACCTGGTTCGCCGAGAAGCTCTTGTCCGATTCGGAGCGACCGACGACAGCCTCGAAGGTGAGGAGGTGTTTCTCGGCCAGTTTAAGGGAGGCGCGGCCGACGAAGTTGGTGTTCTTCACCGGCTGCTGGAGGACGGCGGCGCGGCCGGTGTCCCAAGCGGAGCCGTATTTCGAGGCGGGGCTGTTCCAGAGGAGCTCGTCGTAGGGCCCCATGCCGTCGAGGCCGGCGTAGCCGGCGGTGTTGGTGGGCAGGTCGATGATGTTGATGCCGTTGACGCGCAGGGCGGGATTGGCGGGATCGAGCGGGCCGGTGCCGCGACCGGTGGTGTTGATATTGTCGCGGCTGAGGATGTTGAAGATCGAGCTGATCGCGAAGATCGTGGCGATGGGGGCGCCGCGGGTGTCGGGCGAAATGCCGCGCTCGGGCTGGAAAGTGTTCACAAAGTCGCGCTGCTCGCCGCGGAGGACCTTGTGGTCGGCCACGGCGAAGGAGGCCATGACGTTCCACTTGTCTTCGTTCAAGTCGCCCCAACCGCCGACGAGGGAGTAGCGGAAGATGTTGCCGCCGCCGTCCTCGGTGACGTCGGAAGCGGCGTTGGCCACGAGGCCCTGGAAATCGGGTTTGGTGATGAAGTTGATGACGCCGCCGACGGCGTCGGTGCCGTAGATGGCGGAGGCGCCGTCCTTCAGCACCTCGACGCGTGCGATGGCGGCGAAGGGGATCGAGTTGAGGTCGACCACGCCGCCGTTGAGGCCGTGCGAGGCGACGCGGCGGCCGTTGAGCAGGATGAGCGTGGCGTTGGAGCCCTGGCCGCGGAG
>PNKG01000223.1 GCA_013822585.1 Opitutus sp.
GGGCGCATCAGCCGCGTCGCCGGCTCGCTCGGCCGCACCGCCTCGGTCGCCATCCGCATCAACCCCGACGTCGACGCCCGGACGCACGCCAAGATCACCACCGGCAAAAGCGAGAACAAGTTCGGCATTCCGCTGCAGGCCGCCCCCGCCGCCTATGCCGCGGCGGCGAAGTATCCGCACCTTGAGCTCAAGGGCGTGCAGATGCACATCGGTTCGCAGCTCACCGAGGCCGGGCCCTTCGTCGAGGCGGTGGAGAAGCTGCTGCCCTTTGTGCAGGAGCTGAAGCGGCTCTACGGCATCGAGTATTTCAGCGTCGGCGGCGGCATCGGCATCGTTTACCACGATGCCCTTGCCAGTGGTTCCGCCGCTTGGTGGGAGGCCAGGCCCGAAGGCGGGCGCCCGCTCACCCCCGAGGCCTACGGCGCCGCGCTCAAGCCCCTGCTCGCCCCGCTCGGCCTGAAGATCCTGCTCGAGCCCGGCCGGTTCCTCGTCGGCAACGCCGGCGTGCTCCTCTCCCGCGTCGAATACCTCAAGCGCGGCCAGGGGAAAAATTTCCTCATCCTCGACGCCGCCATGAACGACCTCGTCCGCCCCGCCATGTATGACGCCTACCACGAGATCGTGCCCGTCGTGCGCGACTCGGCCCGGCCGGCGCTGACCGCGGACATCGTTGGTCCCGTGTGCGAGACCGGCGACTGCTTCGCCAAGGACCGCGTGCTCCAGGAAGTCGGCGAGGGTGAACTGGTCGCGTTCATGAGCGCCGGCGCCTACGGCCGCACCATGGCCGGCCGCTACAACACCCGCGCGATGCCCGCCGAGGTGCTCGTCTCCGGCCGCCGCTTCGAGCTGGTCAACGCCCGCGAGTCCTTCGAGAACATGGTTGCCGGGGAAAAAATCCCGGACTTCCTCAGGAGCTGAACCCCATGTCCCCCTTCTGTCATTGCGAGGAGCGCAGCGACGAAGCAATCCAGCCAGCTGGATCGCCACGCCCGGCTTTGTCGGGCTCGCGATGACCGATTACGATGCCTGAAGAATCCCCAGTGCGTTTCGCCGTTGTCGGCGCCGGTGCCTGGGGCACCGCCGTCGCCACCCATCTCGCCCGGCGCGGCCAGCGCGCCGGGCTCGTCGCGCGCCGCCCCGAGCATGCGCTGGCCATGCAGCTGGCGCGCGAGAACCGCGACTACCTTCCGGGCATCAAGCTGCCGGAGAACCTCCTCATCACCTCCGACCTTGGCGCCGCATTGTCCGAGAGCGATGTCGCGCTCATCGCCAGCCCGTCGCACGCGCTCCGCACCTGGTGCGGGCAGATGCAGTCCGTGCTGGGCGACGCCCATCGGTTGCAGCTCTTCATCAGCCTTGTGAAGGGCCTCGAGATCGGCACCCACCTCCGCCCGAGCGAGGTCATGGCGCAGGTGTTGCCGGGCGTGAATGTCGCCACGCTCACCGGCCCCACCAACGCCGCCGAGGTCGCGCGCGGCCTGCCCGCCGCCATGGTGCTCGCCGCGCGGCAGTCCGGCGACTTCGTCGACCAGGTGCAGGCGGCCATGAGCGGTCCCACGCTCCGCATCTACACCAGCGACGACCTGCCCGGCGCCGAATACGGCGCCTGCCTCAAGAACATCTACGCCATCGCCGCCGGCCTCTGCGACGGGCTCAGGCTGGGCGACAACGCCAAGGCCGCGCTCCTCACCCGCGCGCTCACCGAGATGGTTCGCGTGGGCGAGGCGCTCGGCGCGAAGAAGGAGACTTTCTACGGCCTCTCCGGTTTCGGCGACCTCGTCGCGACCTGCCACGGCCCGTGGAGCCGCAACCGCGAGTTCGGCCAGCGCATCGGCGAGGGCAGGACCGTCGAGGAGCTCATGGCCGGCCGCAAAACCGTTGTCGAAGGCCACCGCTCGACCGACGCCTTCCACGGCCTCTGCCTCGAGAAAGGCATCACCGCGCCGATCATGGCCGAGATGCGTTCGATCCTTTATGAGGGCAGGAAGCCGGCCGATGCGCTCCTCGCCCTGATGACACGGGAGCTGAAGCGCGAGACGCACACGCCGTTCTCCGCGGCCCACTGAGCCCTTTCCATGCGCGTTCTCGTCGCCTTCGACAAATTCAAGGATGCGCTCGGCGCGTCCCAAGTCTGCGCCGCCGCCGCCGCCGCGCTGCGCGAAATCCACCCCGAGTGGCAGCTCGACCTCTGCCCGCTGGCCGATGGCGGCGACGGATTCGTCGACGTGCTCACCCGCGCCGCCGGTGGCGCCTTTCATCGCACCCAGGTGACCGGCCCGCGTGGCGGACAGGTCGAGGCGACCTTCGGCGTCGCGGAGGTGCCCGCCGCGGCGCAGGCGATTCTCGGCCACAAGCGCGTCGCCATCGTCGAGATGGCGCAGGCGTCCGGTCTCGCGCTGCTGCCGGCGGATCAACGCGACCCGTGGCACACGGGCACACGCGGCACGGGCGAGTTGCTCCGGGCCGCGGCCAATGCCGGCGTCGACGGCATCCTGCTCGGCGTCGGCGGCAGCGCCACGCACGACGTCGGCCTCGGCGCACTGTCGGTTCTCGGCCTGAGCTGCCACGGGGTGGACGGCAAGGTCGTCGAGCTTCCGATCCCGCAAACCTGGGCCGCCGTCGCGAGCATCAGCGGCAAGTTCGATTCCTCA
>PNKG01000224.1 GCA_013822585.1 Opitutus sp.
TGGTTGATGCCTTCGGACTGCTCCGCGGAGGCGGTGGCGATCTCGGCGACGAGGCCGTCCATCTGGCGGACCTGGCCGACGATCTCGGAGAGCAGGCCGGTGACCTCGGCGCTGGTGCGGGCGCCTTCGACGCTCTTGTTGAGGGCGGTTTCGATCTTATCGGCCGTCTCCTTCGCGGCGGTGGCGGAGCGCTGGGCGAGGGCGCGGACCTCTTCGGCGACGACGGCGAAGCCGGCGCCGGCCTCGCCGGCGCGGGCGGCCTCGACGGCGGCGTTGAGGGCGAGGATGTTGGTTTGGAAGGCGATCTCGTCGATGGTCTTGATGATCTTGGCGATCTCGCCGCTGGCGGATTTGATGCCTTCCATCGCGGCGTTCATGCGCTGCATGCCGGCGGCGCCGGCTTCGACGGTGTTGCGGGTTTTCGTGGCGGCCTGTTTGGCGCTCTGCGCGGCCTCGGCGTTGCGGCGGGTCATGCCGGCCATTTCCTCGAGTGAGGCGCTGGTTTCCTCGAGGGAGGCGGCCTGCTGGCTGGCGCCGTCGGCGAGCGACTGGCTGGAGCTGGAAATCTGCACGGAGGCGGAGGCGGTGCGGGCGGTGAAGTCCTGCATCTGCCCCATGGCGTCGTGGAGCGGGCGGCTGAGGCGGCGGGCGAGCCACTGCACGAGCGCGATGCCGAGGAGGCCGAGGGCGGCGATGGCGATGCTGATGGTGGAGGTGAGCTTCCGGTTGCGTTCGAGGATGCCGGCGGTGGTGGCGCCGTTGGCGGTGGAGTTGTCGAAGATGCGGTTGCGCAGGGCGCCGAGGGCGGATTCGACGCCGGCGTTGGCGCGGGCGATGTCGCCGTCGAGGATTTTCATGGCCTCGTCGAATTCGTTCGCCTTGAGCGCGGTGCGGAGGCGGGCGACGGCGGCGTCGTAGGTGGCGACGGCGGCGGTGAAATGGGCGCGGTGGTCGCCGGTGGCGGATTCGGTGGCGAGTTTTTCCAGGGCGCGGCTCTGCTCGTCGATCTGTTCGCGCTGGCGTTTGGCCTCGGCGAGTTTGCGCGTCTGGGTCTCCTCGTCGCGCCCGGTGACGAACTCGAGGTTGGCGAGGTGATACTTGAGCGTGGCTTCCTGGAGGGCGGCGACTTTCTGCAGGGCGGGCAGCAGGTGCTGGCTGAGCTCGCTGGTCTTGGCGGTCCCGGTCTTGGAGAATCGGGCGCTGAGCAGGCCGGCGGCGACGATCAGGGCGGTGAGGAAGACGTAGCCGAGGGTGATGCCTGTGAACGCCCGCCGGAGGTTGATGCTGGAGGGGCTGGACATGGGCGGCGGCGGTCAGGTGCCGTTGAGGGTGAGGATGGAGTCGTCGACGCTGGCGGCGTCGAGGAAGCCGATGGCGCCGGGGGTTTCGGCGACGAAGCGGCGGAGGTCGTCGGGTTTGTCGAAGAAGCGGGGCGAGGTGCCGCCGCCGGTCATGGCGAGGCGGCGCCAGTGGTTGGCGAATTGGCTGGCGCTCATTTCGACGGTGGCTTTGAGGAAGGCGTCGGCGGTGTCGCCCTTGAGCACGGCGAGCACGACGCGGCCGGCGTGGTCCCAGGCGGTTTTCTTGCCGAGGAAGACCGCCTTGAGGGTGGGGGCGTCGATCTTCTCACCGGCGAGGTTCTTGTGGCCGACGACGACGGGCGCGGCGTGGGCGAGGCCGGCGAGGCAGAAGAACAGGAGGAGGAGGGCGGCGCAACGGCGCAGGGGGGCGGGGAGGAAGAGGTCCATGGCGGGTCGGGCGGCGTTGAGGCTCAGAAGGTGAGGGTGGTCTTGGCGGCGATGAGGGTGGTGCGGTTTTCGAACACGGGGTTGGGGTTGCGCTCCGTGTTGAAGATGCCGAAGTAGCCGTCGATGAGGTGGCCCTCGAGTTTGAGCATGATGTAGTCGTTGACGGTGTAGCGCACGCTGAGGGCCCAATCGCTGAGGTTGTTGGCGTCGCGGGGAAGACCGGGAACGGGATACCGGTTGCGCGAGTGGACATGGTAGGCGCCGATCTCCCATTTCTCGCCGAAGCGGCGGGCGGCGGAGAGGTAGACACTGGTGTAGCCGTAGCCGGTGGTGCGCGTCAGCACGGGCGGAGCGGAGGCGTGGGTATCGCCACCCTGCCAGAGCGCTTCGGTCACGAAGGTCCAATCGCCGCGGATGTATTCGAGGCCGACGATGGTGAAGGTGAGATCGAGCGCGACTTCGAGGGGCACGGGCGCGAAGGCGTAGGTGCCTTCGGAGGCGAGGGTGCTGACTTTCGAAAAGGAGACATGGGCCTTGAGGCCGTTCACGGGGGTGCTCCAGTCGAGGGAGAACCCCGCGACGCTGTCGGTGGACATGGTCTCCACGCCCATGTCGGAGAACAGGCCGGTGTCGTTGAACAGCTCGGAGGCGCCGTGGTGCGGGTCCATCGCCAAGGTGCCGTAGAAGACCTTGTAGTCGACGCTGCCGAATTTCTCCGTCGACGCGGAGCCGTAGAGCATGCCGCCGTCGAAGGAGGCGGAGAGGTCGCGCAGGACGGGGTTGTAGATGGGAATGGGCAGGAAGACGAACGGGCGGATGGAGTCGACGTTGAGCGCCTCGCCGTAGAG
>PNKG01000225.1 GCA_013822585.1 Opitutus sp.
GGACAGAGCGCCGCGACGAGTTTCGTTGGGTGGGTTTAAGGAACAGGAAGGTGCGAAAACAGAGATGTGCGTGCAGCGGAGCAAGACCTTTCTCGAAATTATTAAAAAGGCGGTTGACAGGCCAAAACGCGGTTCGCACGTTCACCGCTCCCTTGTTGCAGGGTGGAGCAGCCTGGTAGCTCGTCAGGCTCATAACCTGAAGGTCGTTGGTTCAAATCCAACCCCTGCACCCAATTTCAAGGCCCTCCCCCTGCCCGGGAGGGCCTTCTTGTTGAGGGACTTGGGCCGCACACCGGCCACGGTGCTCACCCGGCCACGGCGAAACTCCGGCTTTGGTCGCCCACCCACACCTCGATCCGCCCCGGTTCGAGCCGGCGCGCACCGTCGGCCCCTGGGAAGGACAGATCCCGCTCCGGCACGATGACCCAGCGGAAGACCCGTTTCTCCCCCGCACCGAGCAGCGCCGGCTCGAAATGCTTCAACTCCCGCCACGGCCGCGTCACGCTGGCAACCGGGTCGCGGATAAACCACAGCACGGTGGCGATGCCCGCGCGTCCCCCGGTGTTTGCAACCTCCAGCTCAGCCGCCAGCGTCTCGCCGACGCCGACCGATCCCGCGCTCAACCGCAGTTCGCCAAAACGAAAGGCCGCGTAGCTCAACCCATGGCCGAACGGATACTGCGGCGCGGTCTCGATGTCCTGGTAAGCCCCCTCGCGGCCGCCGCGCGCCCGCGGCCGCTCGTGGTGATAGATCGGGATTTGGCCGGCTGTCCGCGGCCAGGTGATCGCGAGCCGGCCCGACGGGTTGGCCCGGCCGAGCAACAGATCCGCCAGCGCGGCCCCGCCGGCGCTCCCGGGCTGCCAGGCGGCGAGAATCGCCGGCACCAGCGGCTCGAGCGTGTGCAATTCGAGCGGCCGGCCGGAAACCAGCACGAGCACGACGGGCTTGCCCGCCGCGGCCGTGGCCACGGCACGCGCCAGGTCCTCCTGCCGTCCCGGCAGACGCAGGGTGGCACGCGAGGCGTTTTCCCCGCTCATCGACCCCGTTTCCCCGAGACAGAGCACCACGGCATCGGCCGCCCGCGCCGCAGCGAGCGCCGGCGCAAAGCCGTCCTCGCCGCCACCCTCGATCGCGCACCCGGCTGCGACGTCCAGCCCCACGCCGGCCGGCAGGCGCGCGCGCAAGGCCTCCGCCATCGTCACGGTCTCGTCGCCGCGGCCATGCTGCGCCCACGAGCCGAGCAACGCGCCGCCGTCGGTCGCGAGCGGGCCGATCAGCGCGATACGCCCGGCTGTAACCGCCAGCGGCAGCACCGCGCCGTCGTTTTTCAACAGCACGGCGGAGCGCACCGCGGCCTCGTAGGCGAGCGCCAGCTGCGCCTCGGTCGGCGGCGCGCCGGTGAGCGCGGACGGCTCGATGAACGGCCGCTCGAACAGCCCGAGCAGAAACTTCACCCGCAGCACGCGCGCCACCGCCTCGTCGAGCCGCCCGGCGGTCACCGCGCCGGAGCGCACCAGCGCCGGCAGGTGGGCGCGGAACAGGCCGTCGGCCATGTCGAGGTCCACGCCGGCGTTGAAGGACCGCCGCGCGGCCTCGGCCCCGTCGGCCGCGAAGCCCTGCCGCACGAGCTGCAGCACGGCGTTCCAGTCCGAAACCACCAGGCCGGCAAAGCCCCACCGCGTGCGCAGCACCTCCGTGAGCAGCTCCGCGTGCGCCGAGGCCGGCACGCCGTTGAGGTCGTTGAATGCGCTCATCACCGTCAGCGCACCGGCGCGCACGGCCGCCTCGAACGGCGGCAGGTGGTCCTCCCAGAGCTGCTGCGCGGACACCCCGGTGAACGAGTAGTCGCGCCCGCCCTCGGCAGCGCCGTAGCCGGCGAAGTGCTTCAGACACGCCGCGATCGAGTGCTCCGCGCCCTGGTAGCCGCGCACCGACGCCACCGCGAACGCACCCGTCGCGTGCGCCGACTCGCCGAACGTCTCCGCGATGCGCCCCCACCGCGGATCGACGCAGTGGTCGACCATCGGCGCGAAAGTCCAGTCGACGCCGTGGGCGCGCGCCATTTCGGCCGCGCTCGCGCACAGCCGCCGCACGAGTCCGGCATCCCACGCGCAAGCCTGGGCCAGCGGGATGGGGAAGATCGCGCGGTAGCCGTGGATGACGTCGCAACCGAAGATCGCCGGCACGCCGAGCCGCGACTCCCCGACGCAGCGACGCTGGAGTTCGTTGCGCAGCGCGAGGTCGGCGGTGATCCCGTTCAGGATGAACGAGCCGTAGGTCGGGCGGAACTCGTCCGCGCGCGCCGCGAGATTGTTGGGGCTGGCGTCGCCGACGCCGCATTGGTGCAGCTGGTCGATCTTCTCCTCGGGCGTCAGGCGCGCGAGGAGGTCGGCGATGCGCTCCTCCACCGGGCGCGAGGCGTCGCGGAACGCGGGCGAGGATGGTTTCCGCTGCATGTCCGCCTCAGTAAGTGATGACGATCCGGGCCGGCAGGCGATCGATGCGGATCTCGCCGCCGCCGGGCGACACGAGATGTCCGTCGCCGTTCACGGCGCGGATGGGCCGCGCCAGCGGCGGGGCGAGCACGATGCCG
>PNKG01000226.1 GCA_013822585.1 Opitutus sp.
CTGATCGATTCCGGCAAGGAACCCGAGCTCGGCGGCCACGAGGAGACCATCACGGCGTATTTTTCGGACATCCAGTCGTTCTCCACCTTCTCCGAAAAAATGACCCCGGCGCGGCTGGTCGAGCTGATGAACGAATACCTGACCGCCTGCACCGACATCGTGCAGGAGGAGGGCGGCACGCTCGACAAATACATCGGCGACGCCGTCGTCGCGATGTTCGGCGCGCCGCTGCCGCTGCCCGACCATGCCTACCGCGCCTGCGTGGCGTCGATCCGCGTGCAGAAAAAGATCGAGGAGCTCCGCCAGAAATGGCGCGGCGAAGGCGGGAAATGGCCGCCCGTCGTGCACAATCTGCGCGCGCGCCTCGGTCTCAACTCCGGCCCCGCCATCATCGGCAACATGGGCAGCCGCACGCGATTCAGCTACACGATGATGGGCGACAACGTGAATCTCGCCGCCCGCATGGAGTCCGGCGCCAAGCTCATGGGCGTCTACACGATGGTGACTGACTCCACGCGCGCGGACTGCGGGAAGTTCGGCGGCGGCCGGATCGTCTTCCGCTTCCTCGACAAGATCGTGGTCAAGGGCCGCTCGCTCCCGGTGGGCGTGCACGAAGTGCTCGGTTTCCGCGGGGAACTCAGCCCGCAGACCCTCGAGTGCCTGGCGCTGCACGCCCAGGCGATCGCCAAGTATCAGGCGCAGGACTTTGCCGGCGCGATCGCGCTCTTCGAACAGAGCGCCCAGCTCGAGCCCCATCAGCCGAACAAGGCCCTCGCGATCGAGAGCAACCCCTCGCTCATCATGATCGAGCGCTGCCACTACATGCAGGAACATCCGCCGGGTGCGGCCTGGGACGGAGTCTTCGTCATGAAGGAAAAAGGCTGAACGAGCAGAGGTAGCCCGTGGCTCGACGGCGTTTTCTGAATGTAGGAGCGGCTTTACGCCGCGACTCTTGCGGACGCGGCAGGCGCTCCGATGTCGGGGCATAAAGCCCCTCCCACACTCCGGACCGTCGCGAAGCCGCGACTGACAGCGCGCCAAAACAAAACCGGCGCGCCGCCAAGGCCGCACGCCGGTCGGGAAGCTAGTTTTCGCTGCGCGTTACTTGGTCGCGGCGCCGAGATTCGCCGCGGCGGCGTCCCAGTCGACGAGGTTCCAGAAGGCCGCGATGTAGTCGGGGCGGCGGTTCTGGTAGTTCAGGTAGTAGGCGTGCTCCCAGACATCGAGGCCGATGACGGGGCTGCCCTCGATGCCGGCCACGGCTTTGCCCATGAGCGGGCTGTCCTGGTTGGCGGTGGAGCCGATCGCGAGCTTCTTGTCGGCGCCGACGTAGAGCCAAGCCCAGCCGGAGCCGAATCGCCCGGTGGCGGCCTTGGCGAACTCGGCTTTGAAGGCGTCGAACGCCCCCCAGGTCGCGTTGATGGCGTCGGCGAGGGCGCCCTTCGGCGCGCCGCCCTTGCCCGGACCCATGATGGTCCAGAAAAACGCGTGGTTGCTGTGGCCGCCGGCGTTGTTGCGCACGCCGCCGCGGATCGCCTCCGGGACCTTGGTGAGGTCGGCGATGAGCGCGTTGACGTCGAGCGCGGCAAGGGCCGGGTGGTCCTTCAGCGCGTTGTTCGCGTTGGTCACGTAAGCCTGGTGGTGCTTCGTGTGGTGGATTTCCATCGTGCGCGCGTCGATGTGCGGCTCGAGGGCGCTGTAGGCGTAGGCGAGTTTCGGGAGTTCGTAGGCCATGGTCGTGGTGGGTTGAGAACTCACGCCAAGGTGCACGTGCCGTCCGCGGCGTCAACTTCCCGGAGGCCAATGGGTGCGCGCGCAGCATTGGCCGGCGCGTCGCCGTTCAGTTTTCCGCGCGCTTTTGTTGGAAATACGCCTGCAGCAATTCGAGGCACTCGCGCTCCAGCACGCCGCGGGTGATCGTCAGGCGGTGGTTGACCTGCGGCAGGGCGTTGAGGTCGGTCGCGCCGCCGAGGCAGCCCATCTTGGGATCGGAAACGGCGAAGACGACACGCCCGATGCGCGCCATGAGTGCCGCCCCCGAGCACATCGGGCATGGCTCCTTCGTGACATACAGCGTGGCCTCGTTGAGGCGCCAGTCGCCGCTGGCCCGGGCGGCCTGGCCGAGCGCGATGATCTCGGCGTGCGCGGTCGGGTCGCGCGTGCTGTCGCGCTGGTTGTGGGCCGAGGCGATGACCTCGCCGCCGAGTTCGATGACCGCCCCGATGGGCACCTCGTCGGCGCGCCAGGCGTCGATGGCCTGATTGTAGGCCAACCACATGAAAAACGCGTCGTCGCGCACCAGTTGCGAAGGGAAAACCTTCGCGAACGGGCACGGCAATTCGGGGCGCGGCGGCGGGAACGGGTCGGACATCGGCGGTTTGCCGGACGGGAGAATCGGGCCGCCCGCGAGGCCCGTCCGGCCATCCCCGAGGGAGCGAAAGCTTGACTACGGGGGCGTTTTCCCGGTTACAAGGGGCTTTTATTTGCAACGCATGACCCAACCCAACCGGCACCCACATGTCTGACGGCAAAGCGATCGAAGTGGAGGGCAAAATCGTGACGGTCCTCCCC
>PNKG01000227.1 GCA_013822585.1 Opitutus sp.
GGGTTGCACGTCGAAAGGATTGCGAGGTAGCAGGAGTATTTGCCGCCGGGCGACACGACGACCTGCGCGGGCGTGATCTTGTAGCCGTATTCCGCGGCGTAGCGCTCGGCGACGGCGGCGCGCAGCGGCTCGATGCCGGGCGTGGGCGCATACTTGGTCTTGCCCGACTTGAGGGCGGCGATGGCGGCGTCCTTGATGAACTCGGGGGTGTCGAAATCCGGCTCGCCGGCCGCGAAGCTGCACACGTCCTCGCCCGCCGCCATCATGGCCTTGGCTTTGGCGTCGATCGCCAGGGTCGGCGACGGCGAGACGTTCTGGGCCCAAACGGAGAGCGGATGCGGCTGGCTCATGTGTGCGGCGACTTAAGGATCGGCCCGCGGCGAACGCAAGTCCGCCGAGTGTCTCACGCCGGCGCCGCACGGCGCGCGGCCGCGCGAAGACTGTCATAGCCCGCGGCGCTCAGCGCTTCGCGCGCTTCCGGGCCGGCGCTTTCTGCTTTGCCTTGGGCTTGGCGGACGCTTGACCGGAGCCCTGGCTCCGGCGCGCGCCGTCTTTCCCCTGGGCGAAGGACGGGGCGTGGCGCGGGCGCGGCCACGGCAGGGAAACCCAGCGGCTCAGAAACGCTCCACCCGGTCGGCCGGCACAGGGGGATTCGGCTGCGCGATGGCCTGCGGCTTGAAGGTCTCCGCCGGCCACTCGAGTCCGAGTGCGGCGGCGGTGAGCGCGAAGCGCGTCTTCGCCCGCGTCGCGTGATTGCGGAGATCGATCGACTTCACGATCCACTGCTCGCCGGTCTTCTTGAGATCGAGCACGGTGACGGTCTTGGTCGCCTTGCCGGCCGCGTCCAGCCACTCCGCCTGTGTCAGGGCGGCGAATTGCGTGTCGAGAAAGACGCGCACCGCGGCCGGACCTTCCGAAGGGAAACCGGCGGGGGGATAAAGCAGGAACGTGTGCGCCGGCCGGCCGCGGACGTTCGCGACGCCTTCGTAGACGAATTCGGTCCAGCGCAGGAACGGCATCTGGAGATCGAAAAGCGTGAGGTCGGTGCCCTTCACGGATTGGAGCAGCTGCCTGTCATCGACCGGCTGCGGCCCGACGCCGCGCTGGCCGGCGTTCCAGTGCCAGGCTTCGGACGCGATCCCGCCCTTGAGCAGCCAAAGATCGGGAGGGCTGCCGCCTTGGCCGGCCGGATCGCCGACCAGCAGGCGGGTCAGAGGACCATCCGGCCCCTGGGCGCCGAACATTTCGCCGTTGAGCAAACGCTCGTCTCCCTTGCGCGGCATCACGCGCAGCTCGAATTTGAGCCAGTAGTCGCCTGGAATGCCGAGACTGCGGAAACCGGCGAGAACCCGGGCGCCCTCCGTCTGATCCGGCTGGCCGCCGAGGAACTTGGGCTGCGGACGGGCCGGGGCTGGCGGGACGACTCCGACGGCCGCCAGAGCCGCAAAAAACAAAACCCGGCGAACCGGGTTTGCGCGGGCGGTGTCACTTCTTGGGTTCACTCGGGGCCGGGGCCGGCGTCGCAGGAGCGGGGGCCGGCTGGGTCGTGGCGGGGGCCGCGACCGTCGGGAGCTTGCCGGCAGCCTCGTTGCGGTGCTTGGCCTGGTAGACCTGGGCGAGATAGAGCCCGAAGCTGAGGACGAAGAAGAGGATGGCGGCGTTGATCGTGGCCTTGCTCAGCACGTTGCCCGTCTCGGCGCCGAAGGTGGACTCCATGCCGGAGCTGCCCAGCGCAGCGACCGCGCCGTCGGACTTCGCCTTCTGCATGAGCACGACGAAGACCAGAAAGACCGACACGAGGATCAGAACGAAAGTGAAAATCCCGATGAGCAGATTCATGAAGCGCTGGAACCAACGGAGCCTCCCCTCCTTTGTCAACCAAAGTTCTGGGATCGTTGGCGGCCGCTGAAGAGGTTCCGCCAGCCGTAGTCTGTCGACGCTCAGCCGTTGGCCTGAAGCCTTCGGCGCGTGAGGCCGGCGGGGCGGCTCGTCCCGCCGGGAGCGCGTTGCCGATTTCGCGCCGGACCGAGCCGGTCCGCCCGGCCTGATCCCGCCTGTTCTCGCCGGCAAATTGCGCCATTGCATCCCCGCGCTCGGCTACGCAACGTCCTCGCTTCCATGTCCGCCGAGAACACGTCACCCGCCGCACCCGCGCCCGCTCCCAGCGATTTTGTCCGCGACATCGTCGCGCAACACGTCGCCGAGCGGCGCTACGCGAAGATCGTGACGCGCTTCCCGCCCGAGCCCAACGGCTACCTCCACATCGGCCACGCCAAGTCGATCTGCCTCAACTTCGGCATCGCCCGCGAGAACCACGGCCAGTGCAACCTCCGCTTCGACGACACCAACCCCGTCAAGGAGGACGTCGAATACGTCGAGTCCATCATCACCGATGTCCGCTGGCTCATCGACGGCTGGGCCGACCATGTCCTCGGCTTCAAGGCCAAGGGCGCCAAGCCCGCCGCCATCACCTCCAACGGCAAGCCCGACTACTTCCTCCCGGCCGTCCCTCCCTCAACTCTCAACTCTCAACTCTCAACCGGCTCGGCCGCCG
>PNKG01000228.1 GCA_013822585.1 Opitutus sp.
TTCGGAACGCAGACCCTCGATGACCTTGTTGACCTCGTCCTCGCCCGGCTCGGTCGCAGCGACCTCGGTCGCGATGCCGATGTAGGTCGGCAGGGTGATCGTGGGGCGGACGTCGACCGTCACCTTCACCTCGGCGGATGCGCCTGGGGCGAACTCGCCCTCCGAAACGTCGACGATGGAGATGACATCGAGCTTCGAGTCCTCCAGACCCTTGCGGTAGGCCTTGCCGACCACGCGGCCCTTGAATTCCTCCTTCAACTCCTTGGCGAAGCGTTTTTCGACCATCGTGGCCGGCGCCTTGCCGGGACGGAAACCCGGCAGATTCACCTGCCTGGCAAATTCGCCCACCAGGGTCTGGTATTCGGCGCTCACCTCGCTCGGATCGAGCGTCATGGTCAGCAGCTTGCGGGTCTCGTTGAGGTCGTTGATTTGAACGTTCACGGCTTTGAAAAGGGACGGTTTCTCCGGCGGAAAAGAGCCGAGGTAAGTCGCGCGGTCGGGGCCGGTCAAGGCCATGTTTCGCCGGGGCGCCGGCCGAATCTCCCTTGGATTTTTCCAGCTCCGTGCCCAAGCTGCCGACAGCGATGGCTTCCCTCGCCCAACTCCTTGCCAGCCACGGCTGTATCCTCGTGCTCGACGCCGCCTCGACGCAGATGCAGGTCGGCCTCCTGCGGCACGATGCACCCGCCGTCTGGCACCGCTCGACGGACGAGGCGGGCAAGGCGGCCTTCGCCCTGACCGACGCCTGCCTGCGCGATGCCGAGCTGACGCTGGCCGACGTGCGCGCCTTCGCTTTCTGCTCCGGACCCGGTTCGATGCTCGGCGTGCGCACCGTCGCCATGGCGCTGCGCACCTGGCAGGCGCTGGCGCCCCGCCCCGCTTTCCAATACGAGAGCCTGCACCTCCTCGCCCTCGAACTCGCCCGCGTCGGCGCGGCGCGTCCTTTCACCGTCATCGCCGATGCCCGCCGCGACACCTGGCATGTCAGCGCAGTGGACGCGGCCGGCGCTGTCGCTCCGCTTCGCCGGGTCCCGGCAGCCGAACTCGCCGCTGCGACCGGCGACCTGTGGCAACCCCCGGCGCTGCGGACTTGGAGCAAGCCACCGCGCGCCGCGCGCCCCTGCGACTACGATCTGCCGCACCTTTTCGCCCAGCACGCCGGGGCCGACGTCCTTCATGCGGCCGCCATGCCGGACGCCTTCCAGCACGAGGCGCCCGAATACAAGAAGTGGTCGGCCCGGGTGCACAGCGCCGCCAGCGTGCCGCCGCGATGACGCTCTCCGCGCAACTCCCGCGGCGTTGCTGGGCGGAAATCGATCTCGCCGCGCTCGAACGCAACCTCCGGCTCATCCGCGCCTCGCTCCCATCGCACATCCGCTACGTCGCGGTCGTGAAGGCCGACGCCTACGGCCACGGACTGCCCCAGACCGCCGCCCGGCTGATGCATGCCGGCGCCGACTTGCTCGCCGTCGCCAACATCGCCGAGGCAACGATCATCCGCGAACTCAGCGCCGACTTCCCCCTGCTGGTGCTCGGCGCCACCCTGCCCGACGAGGACCGTTACCTCGCCGAACTGGAACTTGCGGCCACCGTCTCAAGCGCCGACGAGGCGGCGCGGTTCGATGCCGCCGCGCGCGCCGCCGGGAAAATCATACCGGTGCACTTGAAGATCGACACCGGCATGGGGCGGCTCGGCGTCTGGTTCGACCGCGCGCCAGAGCTCTATCGCGCCATCCGCGAGGCCCGCCACCTCCGCCTCGCCGGCATCTACACGCATTTCGCCAGCGCCGACGAGGACCCTGAGTTCACCGCGGAGCAGCGCGGGCTTTTCCTCCGCACGCTGGCCAACTTCAAGGGGCTGGATCCGGCCCGAATGCTGATCCATGCCGACAACTCCGCCGGCCTCGAAACCGCCCCGGGCGAAGACGCGCCGTTCAACGCCGTGCGCGTCGGCCTCCTGCAATTCGGCATCCTGCCGCACCCGCATTCCCTGCTCGCCCGCGTGCGCACGGAGCCGGTGTTCAGTTTCCATGCCCGCGTCGGCCTCGTGAAGGAGCTGCCCGCCGGCACGGGCATCAGCTACGGCCGCACGCACCGGCTGGGCCGCCGCTCACGCGTCGCGGTGATCACCGCGGGTTACGGCGACGGGCTTTCCCGCGCGTCCAGCAATCGCGGCGCCGTGCTCGTGGGCGGGCGGCGATGCCCGATCCTTGGCCGCGTGTGCATGGATCAGACCATCGTGGATGTCACCGGCCTCCCTGCATCGCCCCGCGCCGGCGACCCGGTCGTGCTGGTCGGCCGCCAGGGCACGGACGAGATCACCGTCGCGGAGTTCAGCGCCTGGGCCGACACGGTCCCGTGGGAAACGCTCACCTCCGTGACCAAGCGCGTGGCCCGCGTCTACCGCACGCCGCTGGGCCTCTGAGACCAAGCACCCGTAGCTAATTGACTTTAGGGTGGGCGTCGGCGTCCCCGACGACGCCTGTCGCCGCCGGGGACGGCGGCGACCACCTGCCTGCCCAATAGTCCAGAAGCAAGCGGGCGC
>PNKG01000229.1 GCA_013822585.1 Opitutus sp.
TCGGGCCGTAGCGTAGCCTGGTAGCGCGCTTGCATGGGGTGCAAGAGGTCGTGAGTTCGAATCTCACCGGCCCGACCATTTTAGCGCCGCCTTCGGGCGGCTTTTTGATTGAGCGGGCGCGACGCCCCACCGTGCCTAAGCGCGATCCGGCAAGTCCGGATTGACGCGCAGGAGCGCGGCCTGGACGTCCTCGGCGGTGAGTTTCTCGCCGTCGGGGCGGGCGGGTTCCAGCACCTCGGCGTGCATCTTGATCCGCGAGAAGGGCACGGGCACGTAGAGGCGGTCCCAGCTCTTCAGGCGCCAGGCGCGGGTGAATTCCGCGCCCATCAGCACCATCGGGGCCTGCAGGCGGCGCGTGACCACGAGCACGCCGGGCTCGACGACATACATCGGGCCGCGCGGGCCGTCGGGCGTGATGCCGGCGTCGTGCCCCTCGCGCATGCGCTCGATCAGGAGCTTGGCGGCCTCGCGACCGAGGTTGCTGCTCGAGCCGCGCACCGGGTGGATGCCGATCATGCGGTAGAAGGCTGCGAGCCACGCCCCGTCCTTGCTGGCGCTCACCAGACCGTAAACGCGGCGTCGGGTGCGGTAGCGGCGGAAAAATTCCGGCGAGAGGAACAGCCGGTTGTGCCAGAGCACGACGGCGAGCGGCACGTCGGACTTCGTCAGCTTCGCGCGCGTGGCCTCGTCGCACTCGAAGCGCAGCGTGCGCACCCACACGCGCAGCAGCGTGGCCACGAGCCACAGCGCGACGCGGCGCCAGCCGCGCACTTCGTTGATCGGGTCTGAGGGCTGCGTTTCCAGAGTCCCTGTTTATGCGCGGAGCCGGGGTGGCGCGCCAAGATAAACTTGGCCGGCGCCCCGGCCCGAATCTTTCTCGTTCTCATCATCATGATCGTTCTCTCTGCTGTTTTGCGCCGTCGCCTGTTTCGCTCAGACCGAGAGAAAGATTAAGGGAAAGAGAACGATTGAAGACCGCCCTCCCGCCCTGCCCCCACCTGCCCTCGCCGCCCCCGCAAATGGACGCCGGCGCGCTCACCGCGCTTGGCGAGGACCGCGGGCCGGTCTTCTACCGGACCACGCTGACCTACGGACACTACCTATGGCAGCGCGGTCTCGCGGCGCGCGCCACCCTCTGCCTCGACCGCGCCTTCGGGGCCGACCTGCGCGGCGACGAGTCCGTGCTGCGCGACCATCCCCTGCCCTATGCGGCCATGCGGTGGTTTCTGCAGAGGACCCCGCCGGAAATCTTCATCGGCAATCCGCGGGTGCATTTTCAGCACTTCGCCGACCGGATGAACGAGCCCCGCCGCGATCAGCGCCGCTGGCGCGCCTGGGCCTGCTGGGCCCTCGCCCGCCGCGTGCGGCCGGAATGGCCGGGCGACCCCAAGCATCACGTGAACGAGCCAAGCCTCGACGATATCGCCGCGCGTCTCGACGCGCATGGCATCCCCGGCGAGACCGCGCTGTGGCGCGGCGTTCTGGAGGCTTCCCATGATCCATCCGCGCGCTCGCGTGAGCTGTAGGAGGGGCTTTGCGCCCCGACCCGACTGCTCGGCGTGCACGGCTCCATCGGGGCATAAAGCCCCTCCTGCAAGTAGCGTCGGTTCCGGCGCGGCCCGCCCTCAAAACCGACCGGCCGCACTGATAATCAGCCGCGGCCGGTCACAACAACGAACCCAAAGGATGATTACTCGCCGTCGTCGCCGATGGAGGCGGTGGCGCAGGCGTCGGCAGCCTCCTTGCACTTGGCGATCTCTTCCTCCGTCACCGGTTGCTTGGAGACGAAGGAGGTGCCGGTCTCCTCGTTGCGCGCGAAGTGCTCGGGCGCGATGACGCGGCATTGGTCACAGTCGATGCAGGACGAGTCGACATAGAAGCGGCCCGTGACGTTGTAGGGAAGACGATCGGCGAGAGTGGCCATGGTGGGGATCGGATTGCGGCGCCACGATAGCCGAGCGGGGCCCTGTGCTCTCCCCACATCTTGACGAGCACACGCCGTATTTTGGCCGAATCACGCCGGCTGATTTTCCGCGCACAGCAACGGATGATGAGCTTCTGACAACCGGTGAAACGGCTTCGGCGTTGAATCGGGATTGGCAGATTCGGAAGCTCGTTCTACTCAAATCAACATGAATGGCCACCCCCACGCTTTCCTGGCCCTCTTTCTCGGTGTCGCGGTCGCGTTCCCGTTGATCCTGCTGGGGGTTGCGCGTCTCTGGGTGAAGTTCTTCCAGCCGGCCAAGCCGGGCGCGCTGAAGAACGCCGTCTACGAATGCGGCCTGCCCCCGCAGGGCGAATCGTGGATCCAGTTCAAGGCCCACTATTACCTCTACGCCATTCTCTTCCTCATCTTCGACGTTGAGGTCCTGTTCCTCCTGCCCTTCGCCGTGGCGATGACCGGTCTGCCGGCCGGCGCGCTGTTTGCCATGCTGGTTTT
Organism: Opitutus sp.; assembly: GCA_013822585.1. Lineage (GTDB taxonomy): Bacteria > Verrucomicrobiota > Verrucomicrobiia > Opitutales > Opitutaceae > Didemnitutus. Next base: position 2,441 of record PNKG01000229.1, read on the forward strand.
CATCCTTCTCCTCGCCGAGGGCCTCGTGTGGGCCTGGGCCCGCGGCCACCTCAACTGGAAAT
>PNKG01000230.1 GCA_013822585.1 Opitutus sp.
CGTGCGCATCCACGAAGGCTACGGCGCCACCGAATGCGGCCCCGTGCTCTGCCTCAACACCAAGATGGACCCGAATACCCTCTCGGCCGGCCGCCTCGTGCCCGGCGTGCAGTGGCGCACCGAGCCGGTCGAGGGCGTGCCCGAGGGCGGCCAGCTCTTCGTGAAGACACCCGCGATGATGAAGGGTTACCTCAACGCCGACGCCAACGCGAAGTTCCAGGCGCTCGGCGGCTGGTATGACACCGGCGACATCGCGAAAGTCGACGACGACGGCTACATCACCGTGCTCGGCCGCCTGAAGCGTTTCGCCAAGGTCAGCGGCGAAATGATCTCGCTCACCGCGGTGGAGGATGCGCTCGCCGGCGCCTTCGCCGCGCACTATGGCCTCCGTTGCGCCGTCGCCATCATCGCCCTGCCCGACCTCGAAAAGGGCGAGAAACTCATCGCCATCGCCAACGAGCCGCGTCTTCAGCTCGCCGATCTCCGCGCCGCCATCCGCGCCAAGGGTCTCTCGAATCTCTGTGCGCCGCGCGAACTGCGCTTCGTCCACGCCATCCCCAAGCTCGGCTCGGGCAAGACCGACCACCGCGAGCTGGCCCGCATGTTGCGCGACGGCGAGACGACGGCGGCCCCCGCGCCGGCCGCCGTGGCGTAGGCCGGGCCCGCACGGTCGGACGGAGAAATTGCGCCCAACAGCGCGGGCGGCCCCATCCCCTTACGCAACACAGCCGGCATGTTCCCGCCCGCCGCGGCGACGGGCTCGAACGCCGCCCGATCGACTCGGCCGCCGCGCTCGGGCTGTTGCTCGCCGAGCGTTGCGGCCGGCCTTTCCCGGCCAGCGCCCGTTTCGATCCACCCGGGCACCTTGGGCGGCCTGAGTTCAGCCGCGCTGCACGCTGATGGTGCAGGTGTGGCCGTCCGGATTGCGCGTGATCACGATGATCACCGCCCCTTCGTCGAGGCAGCGCTGCACCACGATGCCGATTTCCGTGACCGGCACGTTTTCATGTCTGTCCATGAGCAGCATACCGGAAAGATAGCGCCCCCGGCCCCGTCGCGGCGGAGTGAAAAGCGCCTTGAATAAGGTGGTGCGGCAATCCCCCGCGCGCCAGCGGCGGCTCGCGGCCTTCGCTGACTTCGATCAGATCGAATGACGTTTGCGCCGCGACGTCTCCGGCGCCTGATTCCTGCTTCAGCTTTTGCAGGTAGGAGGAGATGCGGTCGTTCCAGCCGAGCTTGCGCGCGTGCTCGTTCCAGACCAGCGTCTGCGTGCGGTTGGGCCGCAGTCCGCGCGCGAAAATCCATTCCACGATTTCCGCGTCCGTGCCGCCCTCCCGCACGCGCGCCTCGCCCTCGGCAAAAGCCACGTTGAGAAACCCGCAGAGCTGCCCGTCGAGTCCGACCGAAAGTCCGTGGTTGCGCTGAAGATCCTCGGGCAGCTGCCCGGCGAGCTTCAGCCTGATCTTGTTGAGCAAGCGGCCGATGGGATGCAGGCCGTCGACGGCCTTGTCATAGGGGCTGCGCAAACCGGGTGCCGCGGGCATGGCCCGAGTGGAATCCTTGCCGCGGCCCAAGCGACGCGAAAATCATCCGCCCGCCGCGCCGATCCAGTTTGTAGTCTATTAGACTACAAACCCGGCTCGGCCTGCAACGGCAGCGGTCGGCCGCGCTGCCGCGCCGCGACCCAGCAAAGCAGCATCAGCGCGCGTTCGCCGTCGAGGCAGGCGCGCTGCGCCTTCAGGCAATGACGCAACCGCTGCCGCGAGATGCCGAGTTGCCGCGCGAGCTGCGCCTTGGCGCCACGCTTCGCCAGCAAAGGCAGGGCCTGTTTCGCGAGTTCGTTCCACAGTGGCGTGCCCGCGCCTGGGCGCAGAGTCTCACCGATCCTCCGGCGACGAGCGTGACGGCGTGCGCGCTGCGCATCGCGCATGGTCTGGTCGGCGAGTTCGAACAGCGCCAAGGCGACGGCGGCGGGAAGATGGGCAGGGTGTGTCGGCATGTTTGTAGTCTAATAGACTACAAACGTGCCTGGGCAAGCCCGCGTCTTCTTCCAGCAGGATCGCAGCGGGCTTTGTAGTCTATTAGACTACAAACGGGCTTGGACCGGGGGGAGGTGGGGGCTGCATCGCCGGTGCGAGGGCCGCGGCAGGGGCGGCGAGCGGGCAAGAGAATAGGCGGCGGGGTGGACGGGAGGCGCTGTGATTGGGCGGCAGCAGCGGGGCGCGGGGGACGGGCGTGCCGGAATATTATCCCGCGGGCGAGCCGGGAACTGCGGGTAATACCAAGCACCCGTAGCTATTGAGCCTCGCGTATCAGACTGACTTGGGTGGAACGCGTTGTCCTCAACGCGTTCGGAGCGGATTAGGGTCAATCCGCTCCACCCCAGCTCGTCAGCCTATCAGGGGATCATCAATAATCCTATTTCCCGCAGTTGATATGAATTTTTTCAACTGCGCCGCAGTTGAAGGTATTCCACATGACGTCCTGGCCGGCGGACGGTTG
>PNKG01000231.1 GCA_013822585.1 Opitutus sp.
TCCCATGACCATTCCAAGGATATTCCACCGCATCTGGCTTGGCCCCAAACCGCTCCCGGCCGAATTCGCCGCCTTCGGCGAAACATGGGCCGCGCTTCATCCCGGCTGGGAAATGCGACTGTGGACCGATGCGAATCTGCCGCCGCTGGCGAATCAGGCCCTGTTTGACAGTGCGCCGTCGTTCGCGGCCAAGGCCGACATCCTGCGCTACGAGCTACTGCTGCGCTTTGGCGGCGTCTATGTCGATACGGACTTCGAGTGCCTGAAGAGCATTGAGCCCCTGCTCGACGATGTGGAGTGCTTTGTCGCGCAGCAAAAAGATCTCGACGCCGACTTTGGCAAGTTCTGCTACGTCAACAACGCCCTCATGGGCGCCGCGCCGGGGCATCCGCTCTTCCGCGACCTCGTGGAGTCGTTGCCGCAGCACATGGCCAGCCTGCCGCCCGACGTGCCGGCTTCCTATCTCACCGGTCCGCACTACCTCACGACCGTCCTTCAGTCTCACCCGGAGGCGAAAATCTTTCCGGCGAAGTTCTTTTATCCCTACACGGCCACGGAGCGCTGGCGGCGCCACGAAAAATTCCCCGACGCCTACGCGGTGCATCACTGGACGCTCAGCGACGTGGCGGTGAACCGTTTGAAACCTCGTCAACTGGGGTCCCAAGGCGTTCCGTGCCTCAGCGTGTGCCTTCGCCCGGTTCAGCACGACGACGGCACACGCCTGCATTGGGTGCTTGAAGGACTGTGCCTTCAGACCGTGACGGATTTCGAAGTGCTGGTCCCGGCGGAAGCCAGTCCTGCGCTTGCCGCCCTACTCGCGAATTTTTCGGGACGGCTGGAGATTCGCCGTCTTGGGGCAATGGTCCAGCCTGACGGAGCGGGAGTGTTCAAGGCCGGTCTTGATGCCGCGCGGGCATCCCGAGTGCTCTTCCTTGAGACCGATTGCTTGCCCGACATCGATGTCGTCGAGACGCACGCGCGCTCCGGAGCCAAGTCCGAGCTGCTCTTCGCCTATCGCCGCATCTATCCCGCCGAGAAGTTTTTCCCCTTCCGCGAGGCCGTGGACTACGGCGGCTTGGTCCAGCACTGCCGCGCCGAGCGAACCGGGCTTTACCTTGTTCCGTCTCCGGAACGCTGGCAGGATGTCGAACCCTCCTGCTTCAGCGTGCCCGTGGCGCTCGCGACGCGGGCGGGCGACATTCGCAATGGCTCGCGGGAAGCCATCCGAGCCTGGGCCGGGCATCTGGCGCAGAACGGCTGCCCATCGGCCCCGTGCATTTACAGTGCGCGCGTGACCCACCTGATAGGCGCGAGCGACGCGGGGCTCGACGCCAGCGGCCAAGTGGCGAACGCCGCGCTCGTGCCCTTCCGCTTGAACGACAAGGTCGCCTCGGTCCGGCTTCTCTCGACGGCCGCGGGCCGCGGTGCCGACGGTCGATCTCCCTATGTGCTCCGCTGCGCCACGCTCAACGGCGTCCGCACCCACGAAATCTCCTCGCTGCAGTTCCACCTCTTGGAGGCGTTTCAACAGCCCAAGCCGCTGGAGGAGACTATCGGCGGGTTGATCGAACGAGTGGCCGTGGAAATCGAGAAACGCCCCCGCGTCCTCGCTCTCTGCCGATCCTACGTGGAGAATTTCGTCATGGAGGGGGTCTTGGTGCCGGTGCGCGGACGGCTTGGGTGACAAGCCGCGAGGCGCCGCCCGCACCGCGAATTTCCGGCGGTCGGGCGCCGAATGCTTCCACCGGCGCGCGACCGATCATCCGCTGCGCGGACCGTTCGCCGGGGGCTGCAACTTTTTCCGCGCGGCCGGGTTTTCAGGACACCACCCCACTTCATCCTATGAAAACCGCTCTCCTCTCTCTCTTGACCGCGACCCTCCTCGGGTTTGCTTCTCGTGCGAGCGGTCGTCCCTTCGACGCCGCCGACTTCATCGCCATCTCTTTCGCCACCGGCCTCGTGGCGTGGACCCTCGAGCAATACAGCCGCGAGCCGCGTCCGCTGACCCTTGCCCGGCCGATCCGCCTCCCGGCGCCGCTCGGCGTCCGTCACGCCGCGTTGCAAGCCGGCCGGCTTGCCGCCTGAGGGCGAAAGGTTTTCGGGCAGCGGCGCCGGAGCGATCCGGCGCCGCTTTTTTCGTCGGCATCACGCCCGCGTGTTCGCGAACGCGAGAGGCCGTCGCGACTGCGCGTGGCGTCCGGCGGACTACCGATACGCACCCCCGCAGTCGCCCGCGAATTTCACGAATTCACCCGAACGGAAACTTCCAGAGCTCCGGGTTCAGCGATCGGTGCGACAGAGCGGACGAACGGGAGAGCGGATCTTTCCTTCTGGATCGCGCCTGTTCGCGAAATTCGCGGGAGGTCTTCCGCTGGGTGTGGCTCATACCAAGCACCCGTAGCTAATTGACTTTAGGGTGGGCGTCGGCGTCCCCGACGACGCCTGTCGCCGCCGGGGACGGCGGCGACCACCTGCCTGCCCAATAGTC
>PNKG01000232.1 GCA_013822585.1 Opitutus sp.
CCATCAGCTCGGGCACGGCCGCCTTCACGGCGCGGACGGCGCGGAGGATGAGCGTCTCGGGATTGAGCGCCTGCGTGCCCTCCTCATCCTTCAACTTCGGGTCGAGTTTCGGGAAGAGCGCCACCGCCGGGATGCCGAGCCCGGATACTTCCGCGCATTCCTTCACGAGGTCCGCGATGTTCAGGCGGAACACGCCCGGCATCGACCCGATCTCCTCGGGCGCGGGCGAACCGTCGACCACGAACAGCGGCGCGATCAGGTCGGCGGGGCGCAGAACCGTTTCCTCGACCATCGCGCGGCGGGCGGCAAAGCGGCGCAGCCGGCGCGGACGGTGCGTGAGCACGAGCTTTTCGTTTTGCATGGAGCCGAGACGGTAGCCGCTTGTCCGCGAGCGGGCTATGGAAATCTTGCGGTTCGCACCGCGAATTTTGCGCCGCTGCCTCCGAGGCAGGCGAGCCGCCTTACCCCACGGTCACCGAAGTCCGGCAAAACCCTTTGCGTCACGCCAAACGTCGCGTTTGCCAAACCCGCCGTTTTCCGCTTCCAACTCCCTTTCCGCTCCATGCCCATCCGCCTCCACGACTCCCTCACCCGCAGCCTCCGCGAGCTCCAGCCCGCGGAGAAGGACGGCGTTTTCCGCTTCTACAACTGCGGCCCGACGGTCTACGCCCCGGCGCACATCGGCAACTTCCGCACCTTCACCATCAACGACGTCCTCCGCCGCCTCCTCGAACTCGAGTTCGGCCCGGACAAGGTAAGGCACGTCCGCAACCTCACCGACGTCGACGACCGCACCATCGGCCAGGCCAAACTCGAGCAGCGCCCGCTCGCCGACATCACCCGGCACTGGACGCAGATCTTCCACGAGGACTGCCGCGCCCTCCACCTCCTGCCCCCGCACGCCGAGCCCACCGCCACCGGCTACATCCGGGAGCAGGTGAACATGATCGAGGTCCTCCTGCAGAAGGGCCACGCCTACCGCGCGGCCGACGGCTCCGTCTACTTCAAGATCGAATCCTTCCCCGACTACGGCCGCCTCTCCCGCATCAAGGAGCGCGAGCTCAAGGTGACCAACGCCGTCGCCGACGCCGACCACAAGGACTCCGTCTCCGACTTCGCCCTCTGGAAGGCCTACAAGCCGGAGGAGGACGGCGCCGTCCGATGGCCCGGCCCCGACGACGCCGCCCCCGGCCGCCCCGGCTGGCACATCGAGTGCAGCGCCATGAGCAAGGCCCTCCTCGGCGACACCATCGACCTCCACACCGGCGGCGTCGACCTCCTCTTCCCGCATCACGAAAACGAGATCGCCCAGAGCCAGTGCTGCAACGGCACGCAGTTCGCCCGCCACTGGTATCACAGCGAGCACCTGCTCGTGAACGGCACCACGATGTCGAAGTCGAAGGGCAACTACTACACCGTGCGCGACCTTCTCGCCAAGGGCCACTCGCCGATGGCCATCCGCTACGCCCTCCTCGCCGGCCACCCGCGCAAGCAGCTCAACTTCACCCTCGAGTCGCTCCACGCCGCCGAGAGCGCCATCGCCACGCTGCGCGCCTACCGCGCGACGCTGCCGGAAACAAGCACGGCCGCGCACCACGTCTTCGAGCCGGTCATCGCGGCCTTGCACGATGACCTGAACACGCCCGCCGCCCTCGGCGCGCTCTTCTCCATCGTCAACCGCAAGGCCGGCGAAGCCGACCGTGCCTCCTTCGACCGCGCGCTGTTCGCCCTCGGCTTCGACCTCACCGCCGCCGCGCCCGCGAAAGCCGAAGCCCCCGCCGAAATCAAGGCCCTCGCCGAAAAGCGCTGGGCCGCGAAAGCCGCCAAGGACTTCGCCGCCGCCGACGCCCTCCGCAAGGAACTCGCCGCCGCCGGCTGGTCCATGCTCGACCGCAAGGACGGCTACAGCCTCGAACCGATGAAAAAATAATTCTCCGATCCTTGTCACAGAGAACACAGAGCCAGCCCGGAGCACACGGAATCCAAACCGACTCCCTCTGTGACCTCTGTGCCTCCTCCTTCCGTCTCTGTGACACCCTTCTTTTCCCGGCCCTGCATTCGTAAGCAGGACCAAACCCACCCACCACCATGTCGATGTCCCCGTTAGAAGAACTCCGCCACTCGTGCTCACACGTGCTGGCCACCGCCGTCCTGCGTCTCTTCCCGGACGCCAAGCTCGATATCGGCCCGCCGACCGAGAACGGCTTCTACTACGACATCGACCTCGACCACAAATTCACGGCCGACGACCTCGCCAAGCTCGAGGCGGAGATGAAGAAGATCGCGGACGAAAACCAGCCCTTCGTCCGCAAGGAGGTCTCGCGCGCCGAGGCCGAGCAGATCATCCGCGAGCGCGGCCAGGAACGCTACAAGCTCGGCCGCCTTGCCGACATCCCCGAGGGCGAGGCCATCTCATTCTACCAGAACGGCGAGTTCATCGACCTCTGCGCCGGCACGCACGTCCGCTACACCTCGAAA
>PNKG01000233.1 GCA_013822585.1 Opitutus sp.
TCGCGGATGTTGGCGAGGAACTGGTTGCCGAGACCTTCGCCCTTCGACGCGCCGGCGACGAGGCCGGCGATGTCGACGAACTCGATGGCGGCGGGGATGACGACGCTGGTCTTGGCGATCTTCTGGAGGACGTAAAGGCGGTCGTCGGGCACGGTGACGACGCCGACGTTCGGGTCGATGGTGCAGAACGGGTAGTTGGCGGCCTCAGCCTTGCGGGAGCGGGTGAGGGCGTTGAAGAGAGTGGACTTGCCCACGTTGGGCAGACCGACGATGCCGGCTTTGAGCATAAGGGGTGCGACGGTCCAGGGCCGGGGGAGGGCGGTCAATGGAAAATCTTGGCCCGCGCCCTCCGTCTCTTTGGGCGTGCATCGCGCCCCGGAGACGTGCTTCATGCGCGGCGCTTGGCTACCCTCATCAACACCCTGAACGGGCTCGTCTGGAGCCCGGCCCTCATCTACCTCTGTCTCGGCGCCGGGTTGTATTTCTCGGTGCGCATGCGCTTCCCGCAGGTGCGGCATTTCGGCCGCTCGGCGCGGCTGCTGTTCAGCTCCGCGGCGTCGGTGCGCGGCGTGTCGTCGTTCCAGGCCTTCGCGCTGGCCATTTCCGGGCGCGTGGGCACGGGCAACATCGCGGGCGTGGCGACGGCGATCGCCTTCGGCGGGCCGGGCGCGGTGTTCTGGATGTGGGCGATCGCGTTCCTCGGCGCGGGTTCGGCGTTCGTCGAGGCGGCGCTGGCGCAGATCTACAAGGAGGAGATCAACGGCCAGTTCCGCGGGGGGCCGGCCTACTACATCGAGCGGGGCCTGAAGATGAAATGGTATGCCGTGGCGTTCGCCGGGGTGACGCTGCTGGCCGCCGGGGTGTTCATGCCCAACGTGCAGGCGCACAGCATCGGCGCGGCGCTGGACAACGCCTTCGCCGTGCCGCGGTGGGCCACCGGGCTGGGCATCGCCGGACTGATGGCGTTCATCGCCTTCGGCGGTCTGCGGCGCCTGAGCCGCGCGGCGGAGCTGATCGTGCCTTTCATGACCATCGGCTACATCCTGGTCGCGGTGATCGTGGCCGCCGCCCACTGGCGGGAGGTGCCGCGCGTGCTCGGTCTGATCTTCGAGAGCGCGTTCGGCGGCGGGGCGGTGTTCGGCGGCATCGTGGGGCAGGCGATCGCCTGGGGCGTGAAGCGCGGAGTGTATTCCAACGAGGCGGGGCAGGGCACCGCCCCGATGGCGGCGGCGGCGGCCGAGGTGAAACACCCGGCGGAGCAGGGGCTGGTGCAGGCGTTCTCGGTCTATTTCGACACGTGGTTCGTGTGCAGCGCGACGGCGTTCATGATCCTCCTCACGGGCACCTACAACGTCGTGGACGGCGCCGGCGGCTTCCTGCACCAAGCCGTTCCGGGTCTGGAAGTCGGCCCGGCGTTCACGCAGGCGGCGGTCGACCGGGTCATCCCGGGTTTCGGCGCGGGTTTCGTGGCGGTGGCCCTGTTCTTCTTCGCGTTCACCACCATCATGGCTTACTATTTTTATGCCGAAACCAGCCTGTCCTACCTCAAGCGCCAGGACACCAAGCCGTGGATGCTGAACCTCCTGCGCGTGGTCTTCGTGGCCATCGTCTACTGGGGCACCTCGCACCCGGCCGAACTGGCCTGGGCCATGGGCGACATCGGCGTCGGCGCCATGGCCTGGCTCAACCTTATCGCCATCCTCCTGCTCGCGCGCCCGGCGGTCGAGTGTCTCAGGGACTACGAGAAACAGCTGAAGACCGGCGGGCCGATCCGCTACGGCGGCCCCGGGGATGGGAACGGCCCGACCTCGGTCTGGAAGTAGGCATCGGCCGGTTTCCGGAACAAAGTTTGGGGGCTTGACAAGGCGGGGGTGTTTCCGACTCTTCTGGACCTTTTCCAAATCAACCACCGCTGTCCGCACAGCATCTCAGCACTACCCAATGGCACTCACGATCCGTCTTTCCCGTTTCGGCACCAAGAACGAGCCGCACTACCGTGTGGCCGTCGCCGAGGCCCGCTCGCGCCGCGATGGCGACGCCGTCGAATACCTCGGCAGCTACAACCCGAACGCCAAGGGCAACCCGCTGGCGATCAAGCTCGACCGCTTCGACTACTGGGTTTCCAAGGGCGCCAAGCCGTCGGACACCGTTCACGCCCTGGTCAAGCGCTCCAAACGCGCGGCCGCCAAGGCCTGATTTCTTAAGCGCAGAGTTCACGGGGAACCCAAAGTTTTCCGTGCCGCCGAGCCTCGACCAATGCGTCGGGGCTTTGTTTTTCTCCGTGTCCTCTGCGTCCTCTGTGTTTAAGTCGGGTTCCTCGATGCGCATCGACGTCCTCACGCTCTTCCCCGCCATGCTCGACGGTTTCCTGTCCGAGAGCATGATCGGCCGCGCGCGCGAGGCGAAGTTGCTCGAGATCAGCGTCCGCAACGTTCGCGACTGGGCGACCGACAAGCACAAGACGACCGACGACCGG
>PNKG01000234.1 GCA_013822585.1 Opitutus sp.
CCGATCTTCAGCTTCACCCCGTAGGCAATGAGGTCGCTCTTCTTCACCAGATGGCCCTTCTGGTTCATGAAATCGAGCGAGAGGTAGGCGTTGTCCTGGAAGACGCGGATCTCGCGGTTCTTTTTCAGGCTCATGCGCGACGCGCTGAGGTTGGCCACACAGCCGTTCTCAAACTCGATGCGCGCGTTCGCGATGTCCTCGGTCTTGGACAGCACGTTGATGCCCACGCTGGCGATCCTGCGGATGGGCGACTTCACCAGCGCGAGCACGATGCCGATGTCGTGGATCATGAGGTCGAGCACGACGCCCACCTCGGTGCCGCGCGTCGTGTAGGGCGCGAGGCGCTCGGTCGTGAGGTATTGCGGGTGGTCGGCGTGCTTTTCCAAGAACGCCATCACCGGGTTGAAATGCTCGATGTGCCCGACCTGCACGATGCGGCCGGCCTGCTGCGCGGCGGCGAGCACGCGCTCGGCCTCCTCGAGCGAGGCGCACAGCGGCTTCTCGATCAGCAGGTGGCAACCCGCCGCGAGCAGCGGCAGCGCGACCTCGGCGTGGCGGTCGGTCGGGACGGCGACGCTCGCCGCCTCGCACGCCGCGCCGAGTTCGGCGAGCGTGGCGAAGCGCCGGCAGCCGTGCTTCGCGCAAATCTCCGCCGCGCGCGCGTCGCTGGTCTCGTAGACGCCGACGAGCTCGGCGTTCGGGAGCGCGGCATAGATGCGCGCGTGATGCTGCCCGAGCGACCCGACGCCCGCGACGCCGCACTTGATCTTGGTCTTGGCCATGCGCGCGAACGTAGCGGACGCGACCGCGGGGGCCATGCAAAAGATTTCGCCGACCGGACGGCCAGGCGAGCGGCCCCGCTCTGGAGGGCTCGGCTGCTGCCGAGCCGCGAAGATCCCGGCCGCTCCGCCCTACCTCGGAATGCGTCGGCTGAAGTCCGGAAGGTTCGGCTACAACCGTGCCGCAGCAGTCTCGCTCGGGTGCAGGTCTGGAGGGCTCGGCTGCTGCCGAGCCGCGAAGATCCCGGCCGCTCCGCACCCACCTGGCGGCGCGGCCGTAGCCGCGCCCTCCAAACTCAAGCAATAGACCCTCAGGCCCGCCACTGCCCCTGATGCAGGAACAACTGGCGCCGCGTCTTGGCGGCGTGCGCGGCGTTGTGCGTGACCAGCACCAAGGCCGCCTGCTCCTCGGCGCAGACTTCGAGCAGGAGGTGGATGACCTCGTCGCCCGTGCGCTCGTCGAGGTTGCCCGTGGGCTCGTCGGCGAGGATGACCTTGGGGCGGTTCATCAAGGCCCGGGCCACGGCCACACGCTGGCGTTCGCCGCCGGAAAGGTGCGCCGGCGTGTGATGGCCGCGTTCGGCGAGGCCGACACGCTTCAGCAGCGCCGCGGCGCGCTCGCGCTCCGCCTTGCCCGGCGGGCCGATCATGCGGGCGCCCATCAGGACGTTCGCGAGCGCGTCGATCTCGGGGATGAGGTAATACGCCTGGAAGACCATGCCGAGGAACCGGCCGCGCCGCGCCGTCAACGCGCCGAGCGCAAGTTGCGCCGTTGGCTCGTTGCCCCAGAGAAGCTCGCCCGCATCGGGGCGGTCGAGCCCGGCGAGCAGATTGAGCAGCGTGCTCTTGCCCGAGCCGGATTCGCCGCGGATCGACACGCTCTCGCCCGGCGCGACCGCGAGGTCGAGGCCGCGCAGCACCTCGAGTGTGGCATCGCCGCTGCGGTAGCTCTTGCGCAGGCCGGCGGCCCGGAGGACTGGGGCGGCGTCAGCCATGGATCGGACCTCCGGAAAGGTTGGCCACAAAAAGCGCAAAAACGACCCCGCCGCAGTCGCACCTGTAGGGCCGGCGCTTGTCGCCGGGCCGGTCGGCATCCCGGCGCTTCGGCCCGGCGACAAGCGCCGGCCCTACACCGGAAACGTGATCCGCCTCACTCTTCGCGCTTTTTGTGCTTTTGGGGGCCATCGGCTTCTTCCGCGCTGTCACTCGCTGCGCAGCGCCTCCACGGGTTTGAGGCGCGCGGCGCGCCAGGCGGGGATGAGGCCCGCGAGCGTCGAGGCCACGAGCGAGAAGGCGACGATCGTCACCACGTCCTTCGGCTGCGTGTGGGCGGGCAGCGAGGTGAACTGGTAGAATTTCACGAAGGCCTCCTCCCCCATCGTCATCCGGGCGATGGCCTGCACCAGGGCGTCGCGCCAGTGCAGCAGGGCGAAGCCAATGGCGAGACCCGCCGCCGTGCCGCCGAGGCCGATGAGCAGGCCCTGCGCGCAGAAGCACAGCGCCACGTCGCGCGCCTTGCCGCCCATCGCCGCGAGCAGGCCGATCTCGCGCGTCTTGCGCACGACCGACATCAGCAGCGAGCTGGTGATCGAAAACGCCGCCACGACGATGATGAACGTGAGCAGGAAGAAGATCATGTTCCGCTCGAAGCTGAGCACGGCCTGGAACTCGGCGTTCGATTCGAACCA
>PNKG01000235.1 GCA_013822585.1 Opitutus sp.
GACCGTGCGCGTCGCCCCTGTAGCCGGGGTCGGCGACCCCGGTGGGATGCAGCCCCAGGCACCGGGGTCAGCGACCCCGGCTACAGTCAAGCCGACCAGGAAACTCACCAACAAGGAGCGCGCCGAGCTCGACGCGCTCCCGGCCCGCATCGAGACGCTGGAGAAAGAGCAGGCCGAGCTCACCGCGAAGCTCGGCGACGCGACGTTCTACAAAACGGCCGGCGCGAAGTTCGCCGAGGTGAAGGCACGTCTCGACGCCGTCGAGCGCGAGCACGCCGCCGCCTTCGCGCGGTGGGAGGAACTCGAGGCGCGGAAGTAGGCCGGATATTTCTCCTCATACCCAGTGTCCTTTGAACCCCGAATCCGCGATTCGGCCGGGGAGTCCTGAATGTGGGAGGGGCTTTATACCAGCGTCCGCTCGCTTCTGGACTATTGGGCAGGCCGGTGGTCGCCGCCGTCCCCGGCGGCGACAGGCGTCGTCGGGGACGCCGCCGCCCACCTTAAAGTCAATTAGCTACGGGTGCTTGGTATTATGCCCCGACTTTTTCATGCGCGGAAGAGCGGCCGATGTCGGGACGCAAAGCCCCCCACTTCAGACAATCGCGGAATCCGGGTTGAATCGGCGGCCGGCGCAGCGAGCGGCCGGGCGGGCGCGGTTCAGTCGTTCTTCAGCTGGAGGTCCGCGACGAGGACGTGCGTCGCGCAGGTGAAGCGGAAGATGTGGCGCGCCGTGCCCTTGAGCGAGGCGACGGTCAGATTGTTGCCGTTGACGATGGTCGGCAGCGTGAGCTTGCAGGGGAAGCCGACGTCGCAGAGCGCGTTCTTGAAGCCTCCCACGGTCATGTTGGTGACCTCGCCGATGGCGTCCTTGATGACCTCATGGCCGGCGAAGCGGACTTCCGCTGCGCTCATGCCGAGGATGGTGCCGACGGCGTAGACCGCGAAGTCATCGCTCATGCACAGGTAGACCATGCCGCTGGCGTCGCCGGCGAAGCCGACGTTGCCGATGAGCTGGAATTTCAGCGGGTCGCGTTCGTATTCTGCCGTGGGCACGCGGTCGACGAACGGGGCGTCCTGCCGCAGGAGGGTGCGGCAGACGTTCTGCATGGCGTTCGCGATGGATTCCTGGATGAGGGCTTCGGTGATTTGTTGAGCGGCGGCCATGCAGTGAAACGAGGAATGAGACAACCAATCTCCCATCGGCGTTTTTGGGGCGCCCTTGAGGGCAATTTCGGAGTGCGCAACCTGTGGAGCGGCAAGCAAAAGCCCCGGCGTGGCAACCGGGGCGGAGGGGCGGGAGCTGCGGGCGATCAGTCGCCTTTGTGCGCGGCGGCCGGCGGGGTGGGAAGGTTGAACTCCCTGAGCAAGGCGGTGACCTTGCCGACGACATCGGCGTTGGGGTCGTGCGGGTTGAGGCCGTTGTGGCGGACCGTGCCGTCGGGGGCGATGATCGCGAGGTGCGGGATGCCGATCACGCCGTAGTCGGCATTGAAGACCTGCTGCTTCGAGAAGGCGACCGGCCAGGTCATCTCCTTTTTCTTCATGAATTCGGCGGTCAGTTCGTATTCGCGGACCGGGTTGTCCTTCACGTCGACCGGCTTGGCCTCGACTCCGTGGACCCGCCCCTGCAGGCTCGTGACGCCGAGGACAACGACGGGGGAGCCGGCGAAGTGGGCGACCTCCTCGCGGATCTTGGGGAAGGCGGCGATGCACGGGCCGCACCAGGTGGCCCAGAAGTCGAGGACGACGATCTTGCCCTTGAGGTCGGAGAGGGACTTGAGGCCGTCCTGCGAGGCCCAGTCGAAATCGAGCGGCGGGGCGGCCCCGCCGATGATCTTGGTCTGGTTTGCCTCGGCCTGCTTCTGCGACTCGATCTGGGCGATCAGGCGCTCGACCCCGGCGGCGGGCTTGGTGCCGGGGTAATCCCGGCCGAGCGCCTTGAGGAGCCCGATGCCCGTAGCCTCGTCGTCGAGGACCTGGATGTAGAGCATCGCCTTCATGAGGGCGACCTGGGCGGTGGCGTCGGTTTTCTCGGGATACTTGGCGAGCAAGGCGTCGAATTCCGCGATTTCGGAGGCGAGGGCGGCGGCGGTGGCCTGGCCGGCTTGCAGCTTGGTCCGCACCTTCGCGACGATGACCTGCATCTCGACGATGGCGGGAGGTTGCTCCGGCGCAGCCGCCGGAGCGGCGTTTTGCGCCAGGAGGGTGGAGAAGGCGGGAAGGCCGCAAACGAGTGCGACGAGGAGGGGGCGTAGTTTCATCAGGGGTGCGACAAAAACCGCGTCGGCCCGTTCCCGCAAAGCCAAAGTCGCCGGCGGATCTGGCGCCAAGGGACTGCGCCGCCGGCGGGCAGTGGCGTGGGCGCGACGGCATAGGCGATGCGCCCCGTGGTGGATTGTGGCGAAGGCGCCGCGCAGGAGGAGAACCGGCGGAGACCCTGTGGCGAAG
>PNKG01000236.1 GCA_013822585.1 Opitutus sp.
TGCCGAGTTCTCCCACGGCGCCATTGGCCAGCGTCAGGTGCGGACGCGCGGGGGCGATCACGACCTTGAAGCCCGGGGGCACGCCGTTGGCGGCGCTGCTCGCATCGGCGGCGATCTCCGCCACGGAGCCCTCGAGCAGGCCCCATTGCGTGTAGGGGAAGGCGTCGACCTGCAGCTTCACCGGCTGGCCGGCGCGCACCAGCCCGATGTCCCGCGCCGAGACGAGCGCCTCGACCACCAGGCGATCGTCGGGCGAAATGGCGCCGACTTCCTGGCCGGCACTCACAAACGCGCCGTCGCTGAGCCCGACCAAGCCCTGCACCGCGCCGGCCACGGGTGCCCGGACGACGGCTTGCACGCGTTCGGACTCGAGGCGCCTCGCCTCGGATAGGAGATTGGCCAGCGTGGTGGACTCCTCCTCACGGCGGGCGTGCCAGCGCGTGCGCGCCTGCTCGAAGGCGAACCGTGCGTCCGCCTGCACGCGCTCGAGGGCGTAGCGCGCATCGTCGAGCTCGCGCTGGGTGGCGATGCCCTTCTCGGCCAGGGCGGCGGCGCGGGCGAGTTCGGTGCTTGCCTTGGCCTCGGCCACGCGGGCGGCGTCGAGCTGCGCATGGAGTTGCTGGAGTTCCTGCCGCAGCGCACGGACGGCGGGAAGGGGTTCCACGGACGGGCCGCCGCGCACACCCTGCAACACAACCAAATCAGCGGCCACCGCCGTGGAAAGAACTTCGAGCAGCGCGAGCGCGGCCTCCTTCTCGCGCTGGAGCGCGGCATTGCGAGCGAGGCGCTCGTCGAGGTCGGGCGTGGCCAGCTCCAGCAGCGGCTGACCGGCGGCCACGCGCTCATTGTCGCGCACCAACACCCGCGCGATGCGTCCGCCGAGCGGCAACCGCAGTGTCACGCGCTCCATGGCAGGCCGCACCATCGCCGGCGCGCTCACCGACACATCGATCTCGACCAGCGGGAGGCTGGCGAGCCCGCCTACGACGCCGGCTAGTGCGATCCAGTAGAGCCACGGGCGGCGTCCGCCGTGAAGGGCGTGCAGACTCTCGACCGTATGCGGAGCGATGGCGGCGGGCAGTGGTGCGGCAGAGGGCACGGGAGCGGAGCCTGCCGCTACGCCGAACATCCACAATCGGCGCGGCTCATCGAAAAAGATGAAAAGAAAATCTTGACCCGCTCCTCACCGCGCCGGCTTCACGCCGATCGTCAGATCGGGAGTTTGGAGTTTGGAGTTTGGAGCAGAGGCAAAGATCGGTGGCGTTGCGCCGCCGAAGCCGTTCACGATCGCCCAATGCGTGAGCCGGGCCGCGCCGTGCAGATCGAGTTTGCGCATGACGGTTTGCCGGTGCGATTTCACCGTATGCGCGCTGAGGCCGAGCGCGGTGGCGATCTCGGCGTCGCTCTCCGCCCGGGCGAAATGCGGCAGCAGCGCGATTTGGCGCGGCGACAGAAGCTTGAAGAACGCTTGCGGGGCGGCGCGGAGCCGCCGCAACGCCTCGCGCACCTCCGGCGGATAGTATTTGCCACCGGCGGCGACGGTGGCGAGAGCCGCCGGCAGTTGCTCCGCCACGTCGCCGCATTTCCAGAGCAGGCCGGCGATGTGCGGCTCGCTGGCGGTGTGGAGCACGGCGGCATCGCGCCGCGCCGTGCAAAGCAGCACGCGGGGCGGGCGCGGTAGCCGGACGAGTTCGGCAGCCAATGTCACGCCATCGGCATCGGGCAGACCGAGGTCGAGCAACACGATATCCGGACGGAGCGTGCGGGCCAGGGCGAGGCCGGCCGCGCCGGTGGGCGCACGTTCGACGTGGGCCACGAAGGGCAGGACGCGGAGCGCCGTGAACAGATAAGTTTGCCACAGCGAGTCGTCCTCGATGTGGAGCAGGGAGAGTTGTTTGTTCGTCAATCAGCCTGGCCCGTGGGTGCAGAACAAAGCGGCGGCGGTTGCGCACGCAAGCGCGGACTGCGTGCCGTGACACGGCCGGGTCGCGCTCTCTTGCGGGCGGGACGTCTGCGCTGCTCCTGCGGCCCGAGGCGATCGCCGCGGCGGGGCTCAGTGCGAGTGCGCGTGGGCGTCGGCCTCGAAATCGTCGCCGGCGCGGACGGGGCGGATGGCGCGGCCGTAGAAGACCGCGTTGAAGAACACGCGGTTGCCGCCATACCAGAAGCCGCGGAAGTTCGGTTCGTCGGGCATCGCCACGACCGCACCGCGGCCGCTCGGCAGCGCGACGATGGCGGCGGTGCCGGCGATCGCCTTCTGATTCTGCTCCGAGGCGAATCCGCTCTGCAGCGGGCTGGCGGTGTAGACGGCGGGCGTCTCGTAGGGCGACTTGGCGGGCTTGAGGATGATGGTGTTCTTGCGGCAGAGCGTCAGGCGGTCGTCGCTGAAG
>PNKG01000237.1 GCA_013822585.1 Opitutus sp.
GAATTCCTCCTGGATGCGTTCCTTGCCGGCGAGGAACTGGATGTCGTCGATCAGGAGGACGTCGACGTGGCGGTAGCGCTGGCGGAACCTGGTGAGTGAGTTCTCCTGGATGGCGTGGATGAACTCGTTGGTGAACTTCTCGGTGGAGAGGTAGGCGACCTTGGCCTCGGGGTTGCGCTGGAGGATGCTGTGGCCGACGGCGTGCATGAGGTGCGTTTTGCCCAGGCCGGTGCTGCCGTGGATGAAGAGCGGGTTGTAGGCTTGCGCGGGGGCCTGGGCGACGGCGAGGGCGGCGGCGTGCGCCAGCTGGTTGTTGGAGCCGACGACAAAGTTCTCGAAGGTGTTGCGCGGGTTGAGCGAGCCGGCGATGGCCAGGCGCTCGTCGTAGCGGACGGGGCGGGATTTGCCCGTGGCGCGAGGGTGGCGCGGGCCGGGCTCCGGGCGGGCCGGCTGGGCGGGGGCGCCGTTGTCGGTCTTGCGCAGGGAGACGTGCACCATGCGGCCGGAGGTCAGGCGCAGACGCTGCGAGATGAGGTCGAGGTAGTTGTCGTGGACCCAGATGGCCGCGAAGTCGTTCGGCACGCCCAGCACCACGGCGTCTTCGGTGGCCTCGACGCAGGTCATCGGTTCAAACCACATCTGGAAGACGTCCTCCGGAAAGAGACCCTTGAGGTCGCACTTCACGGTTTCCCAGAGACTGGCTTGAGAGGAGGACGGAGGCATGGCTGACTTTGGGGGCGGCTTATTCACATCTCCCGGTTCGCAGCCTCGGCTCGCGGCCCGTCGCGCGGTCAATCAGCCATGGCTCTCAAGGGAAAGTGAGTCTCTGGCCGGGGTTCCGAGGGGCTGGGGAAGTCACCCGCGGAAGCTCATCATGGCCAGCGTCTAGGGAGGGTCCTAGTCGAGGTGGCGGACTGGGTTGCGCAATGGCAGCGGCAAAGAACGAAGGGAAGGGGAGTCTTTAAAAGGGATTTGGAGGATAACGGGAATAAAAAAATGCCTTTCAAGGTCAACTTGCCGAGAACTTGTTCACACCCCCGCGCGGATAACTTTCTGGATTTTTTTGT
Source organism: Opitutus sp. (assembly GCA_013822585.1). Taxonomy (GTDB): domain Bacteria; phylum Verrucomicrobiota; class Verrucomicrobiia; order Opitutales; family Opitutaceae; genus Didemnitutus. The sequence continues at coordinate 1,068 of PNKG01000237.1, forward strand.
TGCCGCGATAAACCCGTTTGCGGGGAGGATTTTTCACTCGGAGAAATGGATTTTGCGCGGGCGGGCGCGCCCGATTCCGGGGCGGTGATGCAAGTTTCCGCGCCGCTGGCCTGGCAATCCTCCGCGAAAAAATTTTCGCGACCGCCGCACCCCGAGCGTTCCCGCGACATTCCGCGGCCCAGGCGGCTGCGCTGCTCCGCCTGGTGCGGATGACCAAGCAGGCGTTCAGCGCGCCACCGGGTGTGGCTCGGGATCGGCCCATTTGCCGTGCTCGCGGATGAGCGCGATGAGACGGGCGTCGGCCTCGGTCTGCGGGATGTTGTATTGGACGCAGTTTTTCCCGACGTAGAGGTTGATCTTGCCGGGCGCGCCGCCGACGTAGCCGAAGTCCGCGTCGGCCATCTCGCCGGGGCCGTTCACGATGCAGCCCATGATGGCGATCTTCACGCCCTTGAGGTGGCCGGTCTGGGCGCGGATGCGCTGCGTGGTGGTCTGGAGATCGAAGAGGGTGCGGCCGCAGCTCGGGCAGGCGACGAACTCGGTCTTCGAGATGCGCGCGCCGGCGCCTTGGAGGACGTTGTAGGCCAGCTGCGTGGCGCGGACCGGGTCGGGCTCGGTCTCGATGCTGACGAGGTCGCCGAGGCCGTCGCACAACGAGCCGCCGGCGAGCAGCGAGGTTTCGAGCAGGCGCGAGAGGAAAGTGCTTTCGTCGCGCACCGCGGTGGCGCGGGTGTTGCGGATCCAGACCGGCGCGCGGCGGTCGAGCGCGCGCAGGCGCTCGGCGAGCAGGCGATAGCCGCCGACCGCGTGTTGTGTGCTGCCGCCGGCTTCGGGCCACGCGAGCGTGAACACCAGGCGCGCGTCGCCGAGCGCGCGCAAGGTAGGCGCGAGGGCATTGAGCGCATCGGGGGTCGCGGCGATCGCGAGCGTGTGGCCGTAACTGCGCACCCAGTCGGCGAGCGTGCGAAGGGTCTCGTCTTCGCCGGCGCCGAAGCGGCGCACGAGCAGCAGCGGGTGCTGGCTCATCAGGAGCAGCGGGCGCAGGTGCGACAGGTCGATCGCGGCATCGGCCTCCACCGCGACGAAGGGCACCGGGAGTTTTTGTGCGACGACATCGACCAGCTCCGCGAGGTCGGGCACGCCGGCGACGGGCACGAGCACGCCTTCGGCCGGCGTGTCCTTCAGCGTGGGGGCTTGGAGTTTTTCGATCGTGTCGCGCAAGGCGGCGACGGACGGCGCGCGGACGATGACGCGCGGCGGTTGCTCGTCGCCGGCGACGCAGGCCGGCGCGAGTTCGACGGGCGC
>PNKG01000238.1 GCA_013822585.1 Opitutus sp.
CCCGCTCGTTGTTCGGCGGCACCGATGCGATCGGCCGGCGCATCGCGCAGGTGTCGGACGGCGAACCCCGCTGGGGCGAGGTCGTCGGCATCGTGGCCGACGTGGAGGCGGCGGTGAACATTCCCAATCTCATCACGAACCAAATCTACCAGCCCCTCGCGCAGGAACCGCGGGGCCGAAACGAGATCGCGGTCCGCACCTCCGCCGCCACGCCCTCCACCGTCATCGATCGCATCCGCGAAACGATGGCGCAGCTCGATCCGGATCTGCCGGTGCGCCAGCTCCAGCGCGCCGATCTCACAGTGGAGCGCGCCAATTACCAGGTCGCGGTGGGCCGCGATATTTTCTCCGGCATGGCCGCACTCGGCCTGGGCCTCGCCTCGCTCGGCATCTACGGCGTCATCGCGCGCACGATGGCGCAGCGCGCCGGCGAATTCGCCATCCGCCTCGCCCTCGGCGCCAGCCTGAGGGACGTCATTCGCCTCGTTCTCGCCTCCGGGGTGAAGCTGGCCTTCTTCGGTTCCCTGCTCGGTTTCGCCGGCGGGCTCGGCATCTGCCGCCTGCTGGCCAAGGCCAATCCCGCCATGCGCATGAACAGCACGGAGGTGCTGGTCGGCGCCACGGCGCTGCTCTTCGCCGTCGCCCTGCTCGCCTGCTGGCTGCCCGCCCGCCGCGCCGGAAAAATCAACGCCCTCGACGCCCTCCGCGCCGAGTGAGCGGCGCCGCGCCCGCCCCCGCACGATCGCGATCATTGCCATGAGCCAGCCCGGCCCCTCCGCCTATCTGCACGGCACCACTCCGCCGGAGCAGGACCGCCTGTCTCTGCTGAACGACCTGCTCAACGCCGGATCGCTGCGCGAACTCGGGCTGCGCGGCGGCGAGCGCATCCTCGACCTCGGCAGCGGACTCGGACAGCTGGCGCGGGCCATGGCGCGCGCCGCGGGGACCCGCGTCGTGGCGATCGAGCGCAGCGCCGAACAGGTGGCCGACGCCGCGCGCCGAGCGGAGCGGGCCGGCGAGTCCGCCCTCGTCGATTTCCGCCTCGGCGACGCCACCCTGCCTCCGTTGCGCGAAGACGAATGGGGCGCCTTCGACGTCGCGCACACCCGCTTCCTCCTCGAACACCTCCGCGAGCCGCTGGCGGTCGTGAGGTCCATGGTGCGCGCCGTGCGGCCCGGCGGGCGCATCGTGCTCGAGGACGACGACCACGATTTGATGCGCCTCCATCCCGAACCGCCGGGGTTCGCCCGGTTGTGGCAGGCGTATCAGGGGAGCTATGTTCATCTCGGCAACGATCCGCTGATCGGCCGCCGGCTGGTGGGGCTCCTGGTCGAGGCCGGCGCGGAGCCGGTCCGCAACTCCTGCGTCTTCTTCGGCAGTTGCGCGGGCGCTCCGCAATTCCCCGCCTACGTCGCCAACCTCATCGGCGTCATCGAAGGCGCACGCGCTGTCATCGCCGACGCCGGGCTGCTCGACGCCGCGGACTTCGATCGAGCCCTCGCCACCCTGCGCGACTGGAGCCGCCTGCCCGCGGCTGCGTTGTGGTATGCGGTCGCCTGGGCCGAAGGCCGGCGCGCCGCGTGACGCGCTGCTCCGCCCCCACTCTCCGTTTCGTTCCCATCCCTCCAACCTCATCGTTCCACCCGCCCATGCGCTTCCTCCCCCTCCTCGCCTCGATCATGCTCTTCACCGCCGCCGGCTTCGCCACGGTCGCCCATGCCTCCTCCTCTGAAGCGGCCGCACTCGGCGCGAAGCTAGTTGCCCAAGGCGACGCCGATGGCGCCGTCGCCGCCTATGAAAAAGCCGTCGCCCTCGACCCGCACAACAGCGGCCTGCACCTCCAACTCGCACGCGCCTACGGCCTCGCCGCGGAAAAGGCGGGCATGTTTTCCAAGATGAGCTGGGCCAAGAAAGCCCGCCTCGCCTACGAAAAGGCCGTCGAGCTCGACCCCCGGAACCTCGCCGCGCGCGAAAACCTGATGTCGTTCTACCAGATGGCGCCGTCCATGATGGGCGGCGGCCTCGACAAGGCCCGCGAGCAGGCCGCCGCCATCCGCCAGCTCGATCCCGTGCGCGGCCACGTCGCCTTCGGGATGATTGCCCAAAGCGAAAAGAACTACTCCGCCGCGGCCGACGAGTTCGAAGCCGCCTTGCTCACCGCCCCGGACAACTATGCCGCCCTCTTTCAAGTCGGCCGCACCGCCGCCCTGAGCGGCGAACGCCTCGACCGCGGCGCCGACACCTTGCGCCGCTGCCTCGCGATGACCCCGCCCGCCGGCGCACCCGGCCACGAAGCCGCGCATTGGCGCCTCGGCAACATCCACGAAAAACGCGGCGACAAGGCCGCTGCCCGCGCCGCCTACGAG
>PNKG01000239.1 GCA_013822585.1 Opitutus sp.
GAGAATACCGTCCGAGTGGAACTGGTAGGTATTCTTGATCATCTGGAACAGCGAGCGGTCGCGCGGCTGGCCGTCGATTTCCCAGGTGGCGTTGAAGATCTTGTGGCGGCAGTGCTCGGAGTTGGCCTGCGCGAACATCATCAGCTCGATGTCGTTCGGGTCGCGGCCGAGCGTCGTGAAGGCCTTTGCGAGGTAATCGATCTCGTCGTCCGCCAGCGCGAGGCCGAGCGACTTGTCCGCGGCGACGAGCGCGGCGCGGCCCTGCGCGAGCACCGGCACGCTCGTCATCGGGCGGGGCTGCGCGTGGCTGAACAGCGCGGCGCACGCGGCGAAGTCGTCGAACACGACCTGCGTCATGCGGTCGTGGATCTTCGCGATGAGCTGGGTGCGCTGCGGCGCGGCGAGCGTCTGGCCGCCGAGGTCGAACGTGTAGGCGACGATGCGCTCGAGGCGGGAGATTTTTGCAAGGCCGCAGATGTGCGCGATGTCGGTGGCTTTCGACGACCACGGCGAAATCGTGCCGGGACGCGGCGCGACGATGAGCGTGAGGCCAGCGATCTCGACGGCGGCGCGGCTCGGGCCGTAGGTGAGGACTTTTTCGAGGACGCTGCGCTCGTCGGCGGTGAGGTCGGCGGTCGTTTCGACGACATGGACGAAGTCAGCGGCGACTGCCCGCACGGGGAGGCCGGCGGACTGGAAATCCTGGAGGAGTTTTTGAAGGCGGAAGGTCGAGAGGGCCGGAGAGCCGCGGAGCGTCAGCATGGTCGTGCGGCCGAGGCTTCGCGGTGAAGCAGGCCGCGTCAAGCGGAGGAACCGGCACAGCACAGTTTGCGACGGGAAACTGTGCCGGTCGATCAGGCGGCCGGTGAATTGCGCGGAAGGCCGGGATCTTCTGACCCCGCCGACCAGTGCGCGTTGTCGCGCCTGGGCCGGGCGGTGTGCGAGCGGAGTTTTTGCGACGCGAATTTTCACCCGGCGGAGAAAGCCGTTGACCAATTCGCGGTGCGTCCAACCCTAGGCTTTCCCACCCGATGAGCGAATTTCTCACCCACGAATGCGGCATCGCGCTGATCCGGCTCAAGAAGCCGCTCTCCTACTATCAGGAGAAATACGGCTCGCCGCTCTGGGGCCTCTACCAGCTGTTCCTGCTGATGGAGAAGCAGCACAACCGCGGGCAGGACGGCGCCGGGATCGCCTGCGTGAAGTTCGACAGGCCCGCGGGCGAGCCCTACATGTTCCGCGAGCGCACCACGGAGTCGAACCCGCTGGACAAGATTTTCCAGCCGATGATCGCGCGCTACAACCAGCTCGTGGCGGAGGGCACCGCACACCCGGAGTTCCCCGACACGGTGAAGAAGAGCTTCGACTTCTGCGGCGAGCTCTACCTCGGCCACCTCCGCTACGGCACCTCCGGCGGCTACAGCCTCAGCGCCTGCCACCCGTTCTTCCGCCGCAGTTCCTGGCCGACCCGCAACCTCGTCCTCGCGGGCAATTTCAACATGACCAACACGGCGGCGCTCAATGCCGCCCTGACCGCCACCGGCCAGCACCCGATCTTCGCCAACGACACGCAGGCGCTGCTCGAGATGCTCGGCCACGGCCTCGACGAGCACCACGAGGAGCTCTACCGGAGCTTCAAGGCCCGCGGCCTGCCCGGCACCGAGATCACGCACCGCATCAACGAGGGCATGGACCCCGCCCGCGTCTTGCGCGAGGTCGCGGCCGAGTGGGACGGCGGCTACACGCTGATCGGCGCGCTGGGCAACGGTGATGCGTTCGTCACGCGCGACCCCGCCGGCATCCGCCCTTGCCACTGGTTCGAGAACGACGAGGTCGTCGCCTTCGCCTCCGAACGCGCGCCGCTCTGCACCGTCTTCCAGCGCACGCCCGACCAGGTGCACGAACTCGAGCCGGGCCACGTGGTCGTGGTGAAGAAGGACGGCGCCGTCCGCACCGAGCGCGTGAAGCCCGCGCTGCCGAAGTCGCAGTGCACGTTCGAGCGCATTTATTTTTCGCGCGGCAACGACTCCGACATCTACCGCGAGCGCAAGGCCCTCGGCGCCGAGCTGGCCGATCCGATCCTCAAGGCCATCGACCGCGACCTCGAGCACACCATCTTCAGCTTCGTCCCCAACACCGCCGAGGTCGCCTACCTCGGCCTGATGAGCGAGCTGCGCTACCGCCGCCGTGCCGAAGTGAAGCTGGCCCTG
>PNKG01000240.1 GCA_013822585.1 Opitutus sp.
CGCACGGCTTGCAGCGGCAGGCTCCATTGCGGCGTGAGCGCCCAGAAGGCGGCGTTGACGAGGTTGATCAGCGCGAGCGGCACGAGGAATTGCCACGAGAGGCGCGTGAGCTGGTCGATGCGGAGGCGCAGCAGCGTGCCGCGGATCCAGATGAAGAACACGACCATCGCGGCGAGCTTCGCCATGAACCAGAGGTAGGACGGGATGAATTCGAGGAAGGGGAACGGCGCCTGCCAGCCGCCGAGGAACACCGTGATGCCGAGACCGCTCAGCGCGAAGAGGCCGAAGTATTCGGCCATGAAGAAGAGCGCGTATTTGAACCCGGAGTATTCGGTGAGGTGGCCGGCGATGAGCTCGGATTCCGCCTCGGGCAGGTCGAAGGGCGAGCGGTTGCTCTCCGCGAGCGCGGCAACGAGGAAGATGATGAAGCCCGCGAAGCCCCACGGCGTGAACACGTGCCATTGCGGCAGGAAGCCGAGCGCCCAGCCGCCTTGCGCTTCCACCATCTGCGGGAGCGAGAGCGTGCCGGCGACGATCACCGCGGGCACGACGCTGAGGATGAGCGGCAGCTCGTAGCTGATGAGCTGCGCCAGCGCGCGCATGGCGGCGAGGAGCGCGTATTTGTTCCGGCTCGACCAGCCGGCCATGAAGATGGCGAGTTCGGTGGCGGTGCCGGCGGCGAAGAAATAGAGGATGCCAGCGTCGAGCTCGACGGGCACCAGGTTGCGGCCGAAGGGCAGCACGGCGTAACCGAGCAGCGAGAACGCGACCACCGTGACCGGCGCGAGGAAGTGCAGGAGCTTGTCGGCGGTGGCGGGAACGACGTCTTCCTTCGTCAGCGCCTTCACGGCATCGGCGAACGGTTGCGTGAGGCCCCAGAGTCGGTGCTTCAGGTGGAACGGCAGGATCGAAAGCTTCGGCACGCCGGCGCGGTTGGGGCCGAGGCGATTTTGCAGGCGAGAAAGCAATTTGCGCTCGGCGATCGTCGTGAACGCGAAGAACAGGCCGAAGACCGTGAGGATGACGACGATGGTGATCAGCGAACTGGCGAGCCACTGGAGCGACTCGGGGAGCCAGCCGACGACGGCGTCGCGAAGGACGAGCGGGGCGCGTTCGAGGAAATTGGTGGAGGCGTTGCTCATGGCGCGACGGCGTCAACACACCCCGGCGCTGCGCGCCATCGTCCTTCGCCGAGGCTAAGGACGACATGCCCCTCTCGAGAGGAGAGCTCCGGCTGCGTGACTGTAGGGGCGCAGTCTTGCTGCGCCCATAGGACTCTCGAATCGTTCGGGCGCAGCAAGACTGCGCCCCTACATGGATGAACGAATGTGTGGTTCACGGTTGTGCCGGCGGCTGAGGGGCCGCCGCGCTCGGCGCGGGGGCGGGTTTCTGGGGAAGCTCCAAGCTCCAAGTTCCAAATTCCAATGAAACACCAAGCGTCGAAGGACGGGGAAATTGGAGATTGGTTGTTTGAAGATTCACTGGTGTTTGGCGTTTGGAGCTTGGAGCTTTTTTCAGGCGCCGGCGTCAGGTTTGGCCGGCGGCGGCGTGGCGGGCGCGGCTTTCGCGGCGGCGGCTTTGGCGGCGGCAGCAGCGGCGGCGGCCTTGGCTTTTTCCTCGGCGGCTTTGCGCTCGGCGGCGAGGCGCGCGTCGACTTCGGCGGCCTCGGTCGGACGGATCTGGTTGTAGTAGGCGTTGGACTTTGCGAGCTGCTCGCGCGTGAGCAGGAGGCCTTGGAAGCGGTTCGATTGCGCGACCTCGAAGACCTTGTCCATTTTGATCGAGTCGAACGGGCAGACCTCGGCGCAAATGCCGCAGCTCATGCAGACGGAGGTGTCGATGTCGAACACCGCGGGGTAGAACTGCTGCTTGCCGGTGGCGTCGGGCTTCTTGTCCTTCGATTTCTCGATGTAGATGCACTGCGGCGGGCATTCCTTCTCGCAGATCTGGCAGGCAACGCAGCGCAGCGTGCCCATCGGGTCCTCCGCGGTCTCGCTGACGAGGAAGGGGAAGCTGCGGTAGTTTTCGCCGATGGGCGGTTTCTGTTCGGGATATTCGACCGTCACCATGCGTTCGGGCGTGGTGTAGCTCCCGACGAAGTTCTTCGCGGTGACGGCGAGGCCTTTGAGGAGTCCGGTGCCGAGCATGGG
>PNKG01000241.1 GCA_013822585.1 Opitutus sp.
GGGTGGCAGGGAAAGGGTGAGCGCCTCCATGCCGCGATCGGTGCGCGTGCCGGTGGCGTAGAAATTCTCGAAGACGAGGCTGTGCGGGGCGATCTCATCGAGGTTGGGCGTAAGATGGGAGGCAGGGTTGAACCGGCCGACGAAGTCCGCGCTCAGGCTCTCGACCGTGATCTGGATGACGTTGGGCCGCAGCTCGGTGCCTGCGCCCTGCACCCAACGCAAAGAGTCCCGCGCGCCGGGCGAGACGAGGCGCGAGCCGTCCTCCTGCAACTCACGGTGCAGACGGGCGAAGGCGCGGTCGATCGGGATCGTCGCGTAGAACTGATCGTAATCGAGGGCGTTGTTCCTGAACGCGGCGAAGAGCGACCACAGGCCGTTCTTGGCCAGCTCGCGGTGGTAATTGTTCGCGAAGGCCGGGAGCTGCGATTCATCCAGCGAAAGGCCATACCCGAGGGATGCGGCGAGCCAGACGGCCGCCACGCTCCAGCGGCGTCGCGCCGGCGTCTGCGCCTGCTCCAGCCAGCGCGACGGCCAGCCGGAAGCGAGCAGGACCGCCGTGACCAACGCCGTGGCGACGCTGAGGCAGCTGAGGATGAGCGGCAGATTGTAGGACTCGCGGATGTTGCCGACGACCTCCGTGGTGTAGACGAGATAGTCGACCGCGATGAAATTGAAGCGGGCGCCGAACTCGTCCCAGAAAGTCCACTCGGCCACCGCGCCGAAGAGCAGCGCGAAGAGGATGGCGGCGCCGGCCGCAAAGGTGAGGGCTCTCTGCCAGGCACGGGCGCCCCAGCCGGCCGGCAGCAGGGCGAGGAGGACGATCAACGGCAGGGAGGCGAAGGCCGCCGCGCCGAGATCGAAGAGCAGGCCCCAGCCGAATGAGGCGATCACGGCCGGCCCGGTGCCGGCGTCGCGCCAGGCCTTGAGCAGGAGCGCCCCGCGGGTCGCGAGCGCGATGCCGAGGAAAACCGCATGGAAGATCGCCAGGCCGCCGAACCGTTCTCCAGCGAGCAGAGAGCCTGCGCGGCGGACGAGCGAGGGTGCAGTGCCCCGTGGGGTGGCATCGGTTTCCATCGCCGCCATGTTGCCGGAGCACGATGAAGCCTCCGTGAACCGGAAATTAAAAGCCGTTCATCCCGGCGCCTGGGGGCGCAGCGATGCGGCGCGGCCGGAAGCTCAGAAACCCGGCATGCCGCCGCGGCCGCGCATGGCCTCCATCCGGCGCATGAGCTTCTTCTGATTCCCGCCCTTCATCATCTTCATGAGCTTCTGCATCTGCTCGAATTGCTTCATGAGCTGATTCACTTCGACGACTTTCACGCCCGCACCGTTGGCGATGCGGACGCGGCGGCTGCCGTTGAGGATCTGCGGCTTGGTGCGCTCCTGCTTCGTCATCGAGAGGATGATGGCTTCGGTGCGCTTCATCTGCTTGTCGGTGTCGCCGGGCAACTCCACGCCGCTCATGCCGGGCATCATGCCGAGGATGGATTGCATCGAGCCCATCTTCTTCACCTGTTGCATCTGCGCGAGGAAGTCCTCGAGGTTGAAGTCCGCCTTGCGCATCTTCTCCGCCATGCGCTCGGCTTCCTTCTGGTCGATCGTCTCCTGGGCCTTCTCGACCAGCGACACGACGTCGCCCATGCCGAGGATGCGCGAGGCGAGGCGGTCCGGATGGAACACCTCGAAGTCCGCCGTCTTTTCGCCGGTGCCGACGAATTTGATCGGCACGCCGGTGACGCTCTTGATCGAGAGCGCTGCGCCGCCGCGCGCGTCGCCGTCCATCTTCGTGAGGATGAGACCGGTGAGCTGCAGCGCGTCGTGGAACGCCTTCGCGACGTTCACGGCTTCCTGGCCGAGCGCGCCGTCGGCGACGAGGATGACTTCGTCGGGCTGCACCCGTTCGCGCAGGCGTTTCACTTCCTCGATGAGCTCGTGGTCGATCTGCAAGCGGCCCGCGGTGTCGAAGAGAATGACGTCGGCGTTTGCGGCCGTTGCGGCTTCGAGGGCCTTCGCACCGATGGCGGGCACGTCCTTGGACGTGCGGTCGGCGTAGAAGCCGAGCTCTTCCTGCTTCGCGAGAATCTCGAGCTGGTCGATAGCGGCCGGGCGATACACGTCGCACGCGACGACGAAGGGGCGGGCGCCCTTC
>PNKG01000242.1 GCA_013822585.1 Opitutus sp.
CCGGAAGGAGTGGCGCTCCGAGCGGAGCGGCCCGGTGGGCTGCGGGCGCGTTGCGCGATTCTGCGAGGACGAGAAGCCCGCGCGGCGTTCGCGGAGGAAGATCACCATCGCGCGAATCTCGGCCTCCGTCAGCGCATCCTTGTAGGCTTCCATCGCGTCCGGCACGCCGTCGCGGATGATGCGGGCGAGGTCCTCGTCGGTGCTGCCGTGCGACCACTGGTCGTCGAGCAGCGAGGGGGCGAGGCCGCCCTGCAGGTTGTCGCCGTGGCACGCGGCGCAGGTTTGCGCGTAGAATTTCCCGATGTCGCGGCGCGCGGGCGTGCTTTGCGCGTGGGCGGTGAGCGCGAGGGCGAGTGAAACGACGAGGAGGAAGCCGGGCGGCGTGGGGCAAGGCATGGCGCGAAAACGTGCGTGGCGACACGTTTTCCGCAAAGCGAAATTGGCCGCGCGGCAACGGAGCGCCACCCCCGGGGAGAACCCGCCCCCTACCTCTGCGCGGCGACCCAGCCGTCGATCACCTGTTCGAGCACGGCGAGGGGGAGGTTGCCGGTCCGGAGGACGACGCTGGGGAATTTCCTGATGCCGGATTTCGCGCCGCCGGGCGACAACTGCCAGAGGTAGTGGCGGCATTTCCGCTCTGGGCCGTTCAGCTCCTGCATCGTGACGAGCGCGCGCCCCGCGGTCTCCGAGTGATAGGCGCGGAACATGTCGTGGTCGTAGGCACCTCGGGGGTTTGCGGCGCGCTCAACCCGGACGATCCCTGCCACCGCAAGGCCCGCGGCCTGCTGTTGCGGTCGGAGGCGGAAGGCCGGCGGCTGATCACGAGCAGCACATGGGGTGCAGGAATCCTGGGCGCTCATCCAGACGCGGCTCGGCTGGGAGGCCGTGGAGGCGTGGCACCGGGCTTTGCTCGCGCGGTGCGAGATCGTCTTTGTGGATGAGGATCTGCGCCGGCTGGGCGCGGCGCGCTGCCGGCAGGCGGGGGAGCGGAAGCTGAGCCTGATACCAGCGCCCGCTTGCTTCTGGACTATTGGGCAGGCAGGTGGTCGCCGCCGTCCCCGGCGGCGACAGGCGTCGTCGGGGACGCCGACGCCCACCTTAAAGTCAATTAGCTACGGGTGCTTGGTATGACGGACTGCTTGTCGTTCGAGGTGATGCGCCGCGGGCGGGTGCGGGAATTCATCGGCGATGGCGAGCACTTCGTCAGTAAGGGGGTTTCGCCGCCGAAATAACAAAGGCCGCGGCGTTGAGCCGCGGCCTTCGGAGGAGAAGTAGATTACGCGACGAGGGCGTCGCGTCCCCAGGAGTTGGGTCAGGCGTTCTTGCCGTCGACGGGGATGCGCATGCCGTAGAAGCTGCGATACACGAACACGAGGCCGACCACGAAGATCAGCGCGCCGAGCGTGTGCTTCAGGGTGTCGGGCATCTTCACCGCAATCTCGACGGCGAGGAGGCCGAAGAGCGTGGTGAACTTGATGACGGGGTTGAGCGAGACGGACGAGGTGTCCTTGAACGGGTCGCCCACGGTGTCGCCGACGACGGTGGCGGCGTGGAGGGGGGTGTTCTTCATCTTCAGTTCGACCTCGACGATCTTCTTGGCGTTGTCCCAGGCGCCGCCGGCGTTGGCCATGAAGATGGCCTGGAAGAGGCCGAAGAAGGCCATGCCGACGAGGTAGCCGATGAAGAAGAACGGGTCGAAGAACGCGAGCGCGAGGGCGAAGCAGAAGATGGTGACGAAGATGTTCACCATGCCCTTCTGGGCGTATTGGGTGCAGATCTTCACGACTTCCTTCGACGCGCTGGTGGCGGCGGTGGCGGCGTCGAGCTTCATGTTGTCCTTGATGTAGACGACGGCGCGGTAGGCGCCGGTGACGACGGCCTGCGTGCTGGCGCCGGTGAACCAGTAGATGACGGCGCCGCCCATGAGGAGGCCCATGATGGCTTCGGGGTGCACGAGGGAGAGGCGCTCGATGGTGTCGGGGAACTGCGCCTTCAACATCATGATGATGCCGAACACCATCGTGGTGGCGCCGACGACGGCGGTGCCGATGAGCACGGGCTTGGCGGTGGCCTTGAAGGTGTTGCCGGCGCCGTCGCCCTTCTCGAG
>PNKG01000243.1 GCA_013822585.1 Opitutus sp.
TGCGCGAGGCGCACGAGCGTGTCGTAGACGGAGGAGTCGCCGTGCGGGTGGTAGTTCTTGAGGACTTCGCCGACGACGCCGGCGCACTTGTCGAAGGCGCGGTTGTGGAGGAGGCCTTCGCGGAGCATGGCGTAGAGGATGCGGCGCTGGACGGGCTTCAGGCCGTCGCGGGCGTCGGGGAGCGCGCGCGAGATGATGACCGACATCGAGTAATCGATGTAGGCCGTCTGCATGATGTCGGTGATGTTGGCGGTGGAAAGTTTTTCGTTGGCGGTATACACGGGCGGGAAAGGAGCGAGTAGGTGGCTTAGAAGTCGGCCTCGGTGAGACCGGCCGATTTCATCTGGTGGCGAAGCAGGCCGATTTTCAGGGGCGTGTTCCCATGGATGGGAACCACGATGCGCTCGATGCGGCCGGCTTTGCCGAAGATGTGATGGCTGCCGTTGACGCGTTTAAGTTCCCAGCCGTGGCGCTGAAGAACACGAGCGAGATCTTTGCCGGAGATTTGTTTCATGCCTCCAGATAGCAGGCGGCCAGGCGCATCTACCTAGACGGCGATCTCGATCACCTGATCCTTGTCGGTCGAAGCCTGTGGTTCGAGTTCGACTGACAGGCATCCTTCGATGGCTTCCCGCAGATTGCGCAGAAGTTCCTCCTTGGTTTCGCCTTGGGTGGCGCAGCCGGGGATGGCGGGGACTTCGGCCCAGAAGCCGCCCTCTTCTGCGGGATGGATGATGGCGCGGATTTTCATAAGATGAGAGTATGATGATGGTGGTGCAGCGCAAGGGACGGCTCAGACATCCAGATACTGCACGTTGAGGGCGTTGTCCTCGATGAACTGGCGGCGGGGGGCGACTTCCTCGCCCATGAGGAGGGTGAAGAGGGCGTCGGCCTTGGCGGCGTCGTTGATGTTCACCTTGAGGAGGCGGCGCTTGTCGGGGTCCATCGTCGTCTCGTAGAGCTGCTTGGGGTTCATTTCACCGAGACCCTTGTAGCGCTGGATGGAGAGGCCCTTGCGGCCGTTGGCGCGGATCTGGCCGATGATCTCGAGCGGCGAGTGCAGCTCGGTCTTGCCCTCGGACTTCGTGCCGGGGTTTTCGGTGAAGACGTAGCGGGCGGTCTCTGACGGGGCGAACTTCGTCTCGATGCCGGCGTGGGCGAGGGCGCGGAGGAGCTTCATCATCTCGTTGGCCTCGAAAATCTCGTGGATCGTGATGCGGCGCTGCGTGCCGGCGGGGGTGGCGGAGCCGTTGCCGTTGGCGGGCACGGCGGTCAGATCGGCGTCGAGGCCCAGCTCGGCGAGGAAGGCGGCGCGCTCCTTGTCGGTGCGGAGGAAGCGGTGGGACTCCTTGTTGCCCTCGCGGATGCGGGCGAGGTAGCGCGGGAGCTCGTGGGTCTTCGCGTCGTGCTGGTCGAGGTATTCGGCGAGTTGCGCGCCGTGGCGCGTGATGCTGCTGCCGAGTTTCTCGAGGGCGGCGAGCATCTCGACGATGGGGTCGATCTGCGTCGGGGCGAAGACGTGCTGATCGGACGCGCGGGCGAGCACGATGTCCTCGGAGCCGAGTTCGAGGAGGATGCGGTTGAGCTGCTCGTCGTTGTCGACGTATTGCTCGCGTTTCTTGCGCTTGATTTTGTAGAGGGGCGGCTGGGCGATGTAGACGTAGCCGCGCTCGATCACGCCCTTCATCTGGCGGTAGAGGAACGTGAGCAGGAGCGTGCGGATGTGCGAGCCGTCGACGTCCGCGTCGGTCATGATGATGATGCGGTGGTAGCGGGCCTTGTCGGCGTTGAAGGAGGCGTCGTCCTCGCCGGTGCCGATGCCCGTGCCGATGGCGGTGATGAGGGTGCGGATTTCCTCGTTGGAGAGGACCTTGTCGAGTTGGGCCTTCTCGGAGTTGATGAGCTTGCCGCGGAGCGGGAGGATGGCCTGGTAGCGGCGGTCGCGGCCTTGTTTCGCGGAGCCGCCGGCGGAGTCGCCCTCGACGATGTAGAGTTCGCAGACGGCGGGGTCGCGCTCGGAGCAGTCGGCCAGTTTGCCGGGGAGGCCGCCGCCGGAGAGGGCGCCCTTGCGGATGGTTTCGCGGGCCTTGCGGGCGGCTTCGCGC
>PNKG01000244.1 GCA_013822585.1 Opitutus sp.
GAAGGCGAACGTCATCGAGTGCCGCGAGATGGGCGCGCACGTCACGCTGATCAACGGCCTCATCACCGACTGCGGCGCCGAGGTCGCGAAGCGCAAGGCCGCCGAGGGCTGGTTCGATGTCTCGACGCTCAAGGAACCCTACCGCGTCGAAGGCAAGAAGACGCTCGGCTACGAACTCGCCGAGCAGATGAACTGGCAACTGCCCGACGTCGTCATCTACCCGACCGGCGGCGGCACCGGACTCGTCGGCATGTGGAAAGCATTCGATGAGATGCAACGCATGGGCTGGATTGGCGCGAGACGTCCGCGGATGTTCAGCGCGCAAGCCGCCGGCTGCCAGCCGATCGTGCGCGCGTTCGAGGCGGGCGAGAAATTCGCCGCCGAGCACGTCGGCGCGCAAACGCGCGCGTCCGGCCTGCGCGTGCCGAAGGCGATCGGCGATTTCATCATGCTCGACATTTTGCGGACGTCCGGCGGCGGCGCGGTGGCCGTGCCCGACGACGAGATGATCGCCTGCACGCGCGAAGTCGGAGCGGCCGAGGGCCTGTTCGTCGCCCCCGAAGGTGCGGCTTGCTACGCCGCGCTGAAGCGCCTGCTCGCCGCCGGCATCGTGCGCCCAACGGAAAGCGTCGTGCTCTTCAACACCGGCGCCGGCGTGAAGTATCTCGAGTGCTACGGCGGGTGAGGATTCGCCAACAAGCGTGAATCAAGGGTGGTCGCCGACGTCCCGGCGGCGACTGGCGTCGTCGAGGACGCCGACGCCCACCTGCCGCTCGCAACGCTTGAGTCGGCTTCGCTGGTAGGGCGAGGCGTCCCGCCGAGCCTTCGGGAATTGGGCTCATCCGGAGGATTCGCCCTACCTTGGACTGCATGCGGCGACGACCTTCTTGGTAGGGCGCGACCGCTGGGCGCGCAGGGAATGCGATAATGCCGCACGCTCGTCAGCGCCTGGAGAGCCCGGCTACAGCCGGGCCGCGAACGTAACGAGAGCTTCGCTGGGATTTTGGCTCGGCTGTAGCCGAGCCCTCCAGGACCGCGCATCGACGGGGATTGAGGTGGGGCGCGACCGCTGGGCGCGCCGCAAAAGCGGCATCACGTTCCCGGCGGGCCCGGTGGCCCCGCCCTACCTTCGTTTCACCGCACCTGCAGCGTGCTGCTGTCGAATTCGAGGCCCAAGGACGGGACGACGACGGCCTTGCGGGCGCCGTCCTTCTTCACCTGGCCGGCGAGCCAGGCATCGTAGCCGGCGTCCTTCGCCGCGGCGACGACGGCATCGGCGGTTTCCGGCGCGACGTAGGCGGCGAAGCCGACGCCCTGGTTGAAGGTCGCATACATCTCGCGTTCGGAGATCGGGCCGGCCTGCTGCAGAAACTTGAACAACGGCAGGGGCGCGCGCGGCGCGGTGATTTCGTAGACGAACGGTTCGTCGAGCCGCATCAGCTTGCGCCAGCCGTGGCCGGTGATGTGAGCGACGTAGTTGAGCTTCAGGCCGCGGCGCTGGCACTCGCGCACGAACGCGACGTAGATGACCGACGGCGCGAGCAAGGCCTCGCCGTAGGTGCGCGCATCGCCGTGCCCGATCGGGGTCTGGTAACCCTGCGGCAAACGCGACGCAATGAGCCGGCAGAGCGACAGGCCGTTGGTCTGCACGCCCGAACTCGCGAGGAAAACGATCGCATCGCCGTCGCGCACGTCGCCGGTGATGCGGAGCGATTTCGGGGCGATTTTGCCGATGGCGGAGCCGGCGAGGACGATGGCGTTCTTCTCGACGACGCCGCGGAGCGTCGGGGTTTCTCCGCCGCCCCAGACTGCGCCGGACTGGCGGCAGCCCTCCGCCCAACCTTCGACCAGCGCCTGCATGCGCGCGGCATCGGAGAACCACGCGGACTCGCCGACCGCGGCGTGCATCGCGACCGAGATCGGTAGCGCGCCGCAGGTGACGAGGTCGTTCACGATGGTCGCGACGGTGTCGATGGCGATCTCGCGGTAGAAATTCTTCCCGGTCTGCGCGCAGACGGCGTCGGCGACGAGGTTCTTGGTGCCGAGTCCTTCCTCGACGTGCGCAAGGTAGTGGTCGGCGGCCTCGATCAGGTAGGCG
>PNKG01000245.1 GCA_013822585.1 Opitutus sp.
TTGCTCTTCTTGCGGAAGCCGTGGCCCTCGTCCTTCGCTTCGAGATACCAGACCGGGCCGCCGTTGGCGCGGACGCGCTCGACCATCTGGATCGCCTCGGTGCGCGGCACGCGCGGGTCGTTGGCGCCCTGCACGATGAACATCGGGATCTTGATCTTCTCGGCATGGTTGAGCGGCGAGATGCGCTCGAAGATCGCGCGCATCTCCGGGTCGCGCTCGTCGCCGTATTCGACGCGGCGGAGGTCGCGGCGGTAGCTCTCGGTGTTCGTGAGGAACGTGATGAAGTTGCTGATGCCAACGACGTCCAACGCGCAGCGCAGGCGGTCGCTGTAGTGCACGGCGCAGGCGAGCGTCATGTAGCCGCCGTAGCTGCCGCCGGTGACCATCACGCGGCTGGCGTCGAGGTCGGGCTGCTGCGCGATCCAATCGAGGAGCGCGCCGATGTCCTTCACCGAGTCCTCGCGCTTCGGGCCGTTGTCGAGCGCGACGAAGGTCTTGCCGTAGCCGGTCGAGCCGCGGACGTTGGGGAAGACGATCGCGACGCCGAGTTCGTTGAGAATGTAATTATTGCGGCCAACGAACACCGGGAGCGACTGCCCCTCGGGGCCGCCGTGCATGTTGACGATCACGGGGCGCTTGCCGGTGAAGCTCGCGGGCGGACGATAGAGGAAGCCGGAAATCTCGAGGCCGTCGAAGCTCTTCCACTTCACGAGCGAGGGCTCGCTGAGTTGGTCGGCCACGAGGCCGCCGAGTTCGCTCTCGGTCCAGCGCGTGACCGTGCCGGTGTCGGCGTCGAGCACATAGACATCGTTCACCGAGCGGGCGGAACTGACGTTGAAGGCGACATGGCGGTTGTCGCGGTGCCACGAGCCGCCGCCGAGTTGCGCGGCGGGCAGGCCGGCGATCGGCCGGTAGGCGAGCGTGGCGATCTCGAGCAGGAACGCGCGGTCGATGCCGTCCTCGCTGACGAAAAACACGGCGCGCTTGCCGTCGTGCGACAACGACGGGCCGCTCACGTCGCCCTTGAAGCCGTCGGTGATCACCTTCGCCGTGCCCGTCGCGAGCTCGTGGTAGTGGAGGCGGCTGAATTCGCTGCCGCGGTCGGCCGCGTAGAGGACGCCTTTGCCGTCCTTGGTGAAATCGGCGCCGCTGTAGGAAACGCCCTTTTCGCTGCGCGGCGTGAACTCGCGTTTTTCCCCGGTGGCCACGTCGACGAACCAGAGATGGCTCTCGTTGACCGAGACGTATTCGCCGACGAGCAGCGTCCTGCCGTCGGGCGACCAATCCTGCACGCCCCAGCCGCCGCCGCTGACCTGGAGGACGAGACGGTCGGTGCCTTTCGGGTCGCGCGGGTCCATCACGTAGATGTCGCGGTCCGCGCCGTTGCGGCGCGTCGAGCCGTAGGAGCGCAGCCGGTAGTCGGGGCTCCACGTGCCGAAGCCGTTTTGCGAGCGGCCGCCGTCGGTGAGCAGCGTCACGCGGCCGTCGGCGAGGTCGTAGCGGTGGAGTTGCGAGAACTCGTTGCCCCCGCGGTCGCGCGAGAAGAGGAAGAACTCGCCCTTGAGCTGATCGAAACCGCCGGAGCCGACCGGCTCGTCGAAGAACGTGAGCTGCTTGCGCGCGCCCATCGGGGCGGAGACGAGGTGGAGCTGCGGCGTGTTGCCGAACCGCGTCGAGATGAGCAGCTCGAGCCGGGTCGGATGCCAGCCCGCGAAGCTGGCCGAGCGCGACTCGGTGTAGCGCTTCACGTCCTCCGCGATCGACGCAGGAATCGCAGGGATGCCCTCGACGACGAGGTTGGCGGCGGGGTTGATCGTGTCGGCGGCGCGCAACGAGAGCGCGCAAAGCAGCGCGAGCGCGCTGAGGCGGAAGGGAGTCAATTGCATCGCGCCAACATGGGCAGCCGCCGCGCGCGAGGCACGCCGTTTCTGGACGAGTGGAAAAACGCGGGACGTTCGAGCGACGCGGGCGTTTGCCTGAACGGCGTCCGTGCCCCTCCGCGTTGCTGTAGCCGGGGTCGCCGACCCCGGCCGGAAACGTTGGGGCTTCCAAAGGAAGACAGACCGGGCTCAACGAGCCCGGCTAC
>PNKG01000246.1 GCA_013822585.1 Opitutus sp.
CTGCGAGGTGAAGGAGGTGTCGCTGCCGCACACGCGCTACTGCCTCGACGCCTATTACGTCATCGCCACGGCCGAGGCCTCGTCGAATCTGGCGCGCTTCGACGGCGTGCGCTACGGTCATCGCTCCCCGGCGGCGACCGACGCCATCGACCTCTACGCCAAGTCCCGCGCCGAGGGCTTCGGCGCCGAGGTGAAGCGCCGCATCATTCTCGGCACCTACGTGCTCTCGAGCGGCTACTACGACGCCTACTACCTCCGCGCGCAAAAGGTCCGCACGCTCATCCGCCGCGACTTCCTCAACGCCTTCGAGCAGGTCGACGCCCTGCTCACGCCCACGTCGCCGGTGCCGGCGTTCAAGCTCGGCGAGAAAGCCGATCCGCTCGCGCTCTACCTCTGCGACATCTACACCATCGGCGTGAACCTCGCCGGCCTGCCCGCCGCCAGCGTGCCCTGCGGCTTCACGCGCGGCGGCCTGCCGATCGGTCTCCAACTCATCGGGCAGCCGTTCAAAGAAGCCGACCTCCTCGCCCTCGCCCACACCTACGAGCAGGCGCACGAATGGCACACACGAACTCCGCATATCTAGTTTGGGTCACAGAGAAAACCAGAGACCCACAGAGAGCACAGAGATGGAAAGCCTAGACACCCACGCAATAATCAAGAGCGCCTGCTCTGTGACCTCTGTGTCACCTCTTGCCGCCTCTGTGTCGTCCCTATTTGAATTTTGGTCACAGAGTAAAACCAGAGGGCCACAGAGAACACAGAGATGAACTCGGAAATCAACCAAGTGACCGAACAGGTGATCGGCGCGGCCATTGAGGTGCATCGTGAGTTGGGACCGGGTCTGCTCGAATCGGCTTACCAACGAGCGCTCGCACACGAACTGAGACTGCGGAAGATCGACTTTGAAGAACAAAAGTCGTGCACCGTTCGCTACAAAGACCTCCTGATCGACGACGCCTACCGTCTCGATTTTCTCATCGACGGAATGGTCGTCGTCGAACTCAAGACCGTCGATACCCTGCTCGATGTCCACGACGCGCAAGTCCTCACCTACCTGAAGTTTACCGGCTGCCACGTCGGCCTCCTTATGAACTTCCGGTCCACCGTTCTCACCCGCGGTCTGCGTCGTCTGGCTCTGTGACTTCTGTGTTCCCTCCTTCCGTCTCTGTGTCCGGCTCTTCCTCAGATTTCGAAGCAGTCATCGGTCTCGAGGTGCACGTCCAGATCAGGACGGCGTCGAAGATGTTCACGCGCGTCGCCACCGGCTACGGCGAGCCGCCGAACACGCTCACCGATCCCACCATCCTCGCCCTCCCCGGCGCGCTGCCCGTGCTGAACAAGGCCGCGCTCGACGCCATCATCAAGACCGGCCTCATGCTTGACTGCGAGATCGCCACCGTCACGCGCTGGGACCGCAAAAACTACTTCTATCCGGACTCGCCGAAGAACTACCAGCTCTCGCAATACGACCAGCCCGTCTGCCGCCACGGCGCGGTCGAAATCGAGCTGCCCGGCGCATCGCTCGCGGTGATGGGCGAGCACAAGAAAATCCCGCTCACCCGCATCCACCTCGAGGAAGACGTCGGCAAGCTCACGCATGAGGCCCACGACTCGCTCATCGACTACAACCGCGCCGGCACGCCGCTCATGGAGATCGTCACCGAGCCGGTGATCCACTCGGCCGACGAAGCCTTCGCGTTCCTCACCTCGCTGCGCCAGTCGCTCATCTACGCCGGCATCTCCGACTGCGACATGGAGAAGGGCCAGATGCGTTGCGACGCGAACATCTCCATCCGCCGCGCCGGCGAAGCCAAGCTCGGCACGAAGGTCGAGCTGAAGAACCTCAACTCCATCTCCTATGTGCGCGACGGCATCGCCGCCGAGATCAAGCGCCAGATCAGCGTCGTCACGAGCGGCGGCGCCCTCGTGCAGGAGACGCGCCTCTACGACGGCGAGACCGGCCGCAGCGCCTCGATGAGGTCAAAGGAGATGGCGCACGACTACCGCTACTTCCCCGACCCCGACCTGATGCCCGTGCGCATCGACGCCGAGTGGAAGACCCGCCTCGCCG
>PNKG01000247.1 GCA_013822585.1 Opitutus sp.
TCCATCCCCGGCCCAAGCACCGCGGCCTTCCGGAAACTGGCGAGGCAACACAAGGTCGTGATCGTCGCCTCGCTCTTCGAAAAGCGCGCGAGCGGCCTCTACCACAACACCGCGGTCATCATCGATGCGGACGGCTCGCTCCTCGGCGTCTACCGCAAGATGCACATTCCGGACGACCCGCTTTACTACGAAAAATTCTACTTCACGCCGGGCGACACGGGTTTCAAGGCCTGGAAAACGAAATACGGCAAGATCGGCGTGCTGATCTGCTGGGACCAATGGTATCCCGAGGGCGCGCGCCTCACGGCGCTGCAGGGCGCGGAGATTCTCTTCTATCCGACGGCCATCGGCTGGCACCCGAAGGAAAAGGCCGAATACGGCGTCAACCAGCACGGCGCGTGGGAGACCATCCAGCGCGCGCACGCCGTCGCCAACGGCTGCTATGTGGCCGTGGCGAACCGCATCGGCACCGAGACGCCCGAAGGCGGCGACGGCATCGAGTTCTGGGGCCAGAGCTTCATCGCCGGCACGAGCGGCCAGATCCTCCGGAAGGCCAGCGTCGATAAGGAGGAGATTCTCCTGCAGGAAATCGACCTCAGGAAGGTCGACGTCACGCGCACGCACTGGCCGTTCCTGCGCGACCGCCGCATCGACGCTTACGGCGACCTCACGAAGCGTTTCCGCGACTGAGCATGGCCGCGCCGAAGACCCCGTCCGCCCTCGGCTTCCGCATGCCGGCCGAGTGGGAGCCGCAGGAGGCGATCTGGCTCTCGTGGCCGCACAAATACGCCTCGTGGCCGGGCCAGTTCCGACCGGTGCCGTTCGCTTTCGCCGAAATCGTGAGGCAGATCTCGCGCTTCCAGCAGGTGCGCATCAACGCCGCCCAGCGCCTGCACGCGCGCGCGCAACGGCTCTGCGCCAAGGCCGGCGCCGACATGGCGCGCGTCACTTTCTACGATCACCCGACCAACGACGCCTGGTGCCGCGACCACGGTCCGATTTTCGTGAAGAACGATCGCACGGGCGAGGTCGCAATCACCGACTGGGCCTACAACGCCTGGGGCGACAAGTATCCGCCTTACGACCTCGACAACAAAATCCCGCCGAGCATCGCCCGGAAGCTGAAGCTGCGGCGTTTCGAAAATGACATGATCCTCGAGGGCGGCTCGATCGACGTGAACGGCGAGGGCCTGTTGCTCACCAGCGAGCAGTGCCTGCTGAACAAGAACCGCAACCCGCACCTCACGCGCGGGCAGATCGAGCAAACCCTCAAGGACTACCTTGGGATCAAGCAGGTGCTCTGGGTCGGTGATGGCATCATCGGCGACGATACCGACGGTCACATCGACGACATCACGCGCTTCTACAAGGCCGACGGTTTCATCACCTGCGTTGAGCCGAACAGGCGCGACCCGAACCACAGGATTCTCGAGGAGAACCTCGAGCGCTTGCGTGCGTTCCGCACGCCGACGGGGAAGAAATTCTCGATCGTCGAGCTGCCGATGCCGAAACCATTCGCCTTCCAGCGGCAGCGCGTGCCGGCGAGCTATGCGAATTTTCTCATCATCAACGGGGCGGTGCTCGTGCCGCAGTTTCGCCAAAGGCGGCGCGATGCCGAAGCGCTGGAGATTGTCGGCGGGTGTTTTCCGGGCCGCGAGGCGATCGGCGTCGATTGCTACCATCTCATCTGGGGCCTCGGCACGCTGCACTGCATCTCGCAGCAGCAGCCCGCGTCGGGAAAGTAAACCGGAGAGGGCGTCATGCGCAGACTCGCCTTCATCCTATTGTTCGCGGTTTTGCTGCTCGCCGGTTGCGAGTCCGAGTCGTTTTCCGAGCGCGTGCACAATCGCTTCGCGGCGGTGCCGCCGAAGGTCCAGGTGTTCGATGGCGACACGCGCGCGGTTTATTTCGCGGCGCAGCTCGCGTTCAAGAAACTCGACTACCACCTGCTTCGCTCGAGCCTCGCCGGCCTGCGCATCGAGGCGGCGAGCCGGATCAACACCAGCGTGGCGTTCCGCGACTCGCGTCAGCTCATCGCGCTCATCGAGATCGCGCAGGTCGGCCCGGACC
>PNKG01000248.1 GCA_013822585.1 Opitutus sp.
CTGTGGAACCGCAACTTCGTCGACCACGTGCAGATCACCGTCGCCGAGGAGGTGGGCGTGGAGGCGCGCGCGGGCTATTACGAGCAGAGCGGCGCGCTGCGCGACATGATCCAGAACCACACGATGCAGCTCGTCGCCCTCACCGCGATGGAGCCCCCCGTGTCGTTCGACGCCGAGGCCATCCGCGACGAGAAGGTGAAGCTCCTCCGCGCCATCCAGCCGCTCCGGCTCGACGGCCCGTCGAGTGACGTCGCCCGCGCCCAATACGCCGACGGCCTGCTCGGCGGCAAGCCCGTGCCCGGTTATTTGAGCGAGAAGGACGTCGCGCCCGCGAGCGCCACCGAGACCTACGCCGCGCTGCGGCTGAACATCAACAACTGGCGCTGGCATGGTGTGCCGTTCTACATCCGCTCGGGCAAGCGCATGGCCCGGCGCGTGACGGAGATCGCCATCCGCTTCAAGCGCGCGCCCGGAAACATCTTCGCCGAGTCGGAGCGCTTCCAGCTCGCGGCCAACACGCTCGCGTTTCAGATCCAGCCCGACGAGGGCATGAGCATGATCTTGAACGCCAAGACGCCCGGCCTCGAGACGCGCACGCAGCCGGTGAAGATGCACTTCAAATACGCCACCACCTTCGGCTCCAACACGCCCGAGGCCTACGAGCGGCTCGTGCTCGACGCGATGATCGGCGACGGCACGCTCTTCATCCGCGGCGACGAGACCGAGCGCTCGTGGGAGCTGATGACGCCGATCCTCGCGCACTGGAAGACCGCCGGCCGCTCCGGGCTCGACGCCTACAGCGCCGGCTCCTGGGGGCCGAAATCGTCGGCGGAACTGCTCGCCGTCAACGGCCACATCTGGCGCGAGCCGTGAACCGCGAAACGGTTCACGGAAAATCCAAGCACCAAGCTCCAAGCACCAGAGAAGTTCCGATGACCAATCTTCCAATTGAGCCCGACACCAGTGTTTCCGGCCCTTTTCAGAGCTGGGGGTTTCATCGGAGCTTGGTGCTTGGATGTTGGAGCTTTCCTCCCCGCTGATGCCTGCGATCTTCAATGCGCTGCCGGGAGTCGAAGTGCCCGTCGATGGCATCAGCGCCGGCTTCCAGAAGCTCTGGGCCGACACGCCGGCCAAGGACCTGCGCGCCACGCAGCTCAACCTCGTGCTGCACCTCGGGCTGAACACGACGCCGCCGGACGCGGAGGCGCAGTTCCGCACGACGGTGAGTTTCGCCCAGCGCTACCCCTGCCGCGTGGTCGTGCTCTGCCCGGACCCCGAGCCGCGGGACGAGGTGCGGTTCCGCGCGAAGATCTACGGCGAGTGTTTCCTCGGCAAGTCGGGCAAGGACACGCGCTGCTGCGAGTTCGTGATGCTCAGCTATCCGGTCGGCACGCACGATTTCCTGCAGAACCTGGTGTCGGTGTGCCTCTCGACCGACCTGCCGCTCTACTACTGGGCCCACCGTTTCTCCTCCAACACGCGGCTCGCGGCCTACGACTACCTGCTCACCCGGTCGCGCCGCGTGCTGTTCGACAGCGCGGTGGCGCCGGCGGACGCGTTTTCCTTCGCCTGGCCGAATCCGTCGGCGGTGCGCGACCTTGCCTACACCCGCACGCGGCCGCTGCGGCAGACGATCGGTCAGTTCCTCAGCCGCTACGCGCCGGCGGACATCATCGGCGGCCTGCGTGCCGTGACCATCCGGCACCGGGCCGACTTCTCGCCCGAGGCGGCGGCGATGGGCGGCTGGGTGAAGAAGGGACTTGCGCGCTGCGGCGCCGACACGGACGAGATCGGCTTCACCGTGACGCCGCAGCACTGCGCAGGCTGTTTCCAGCTCGGCTTCGCCTACGCGGACCCGGCGAAGCATTTCCTCTGGTCGGCCGATCTGGTGAAAGGGCATGCCGAATTCGAGGGCGACCTCGGCCGCGGCCGCACGACGCTCACCGCCGGCGCGCGCCTGCTCGAGCCCGCCGAGGCGTTGAGCGAGGCGATGTTCCACTGAGCGGCGTGAGGTGGGGCGCATTATCCATAATGCGCCGTCCCCATGCTCGTTGCGGCGGACT
>PNKG01000249.1 GCA_013822585.1 Opitutus sp.
AGTTCACCGTCCGCATCGAGCAGCACGACTTCATGACGAAGATCCGCCACGCCGAGGAGTTCCTCGACGACGGCAACAAGGTGAAGCTCCGCCTCAAGTTCCGCGGCCGCGAGATGGCCCACACCGAGATGGGCTTCGACGTCATGAACCGCGCGCTCAAGGAACTCGAGACGATGGGCCATCCCGATTCCGCCCCGAAACTCGCCGGCAAGCAGATCAACGTCATGCTCACGCCCAACCCGGCGAACAAGCGCAAGCCGAAGTATCATGTGCGCGAGCCGCACGCGGCGTCTCCGGCCGGTCCCCCGCCCGCGGCCGGCCCGCAAGGCTGATCGCGCGCCCATACCGCGATGCTTCCGCCGCGGCTGCTGCGCCTCTGCCCATTCATCGCGGCCGCCGCCGCCGCCCCGCTGACCGCCCAGACTCCGCCCGCCGCCGTCCGCGCGGCGCCGACCCGGCCGGCCGCCGCCCAGGCGCCATGGACCGAGGCCAGGCTCCGCGGGCTCGACTTCGTTGATCTGCGCGACGCCAGCCCCAAGCTCGGCTGGAAGCCGGCTTGGATCACCCCGGGCCGCAAGCTCGCCCTGACTTCGGCCGGCGGCAGCTCCCTCGTCTTCGAGCTCGACGAGCGCGACTGCCATCTCGACGGCGTGCGCCTCTTCCTCAGCGAACGCATCGCCGCGCACCGGGATTCGCTCTGGATCGCAAAGACCGACTTCCTCAAGACCATCGCCCCCCTGCTGCGACCCGCGGATCACGCGCTGCTCCTGCCCGCGGCCCCGCGCGTGATCGTCCTCGACGCCGGCCACGGCGGCACCGACCCCGGCAAATCCAACGCGAAGTTCAGACTCCACGAGAAGGACATGACGCTCGATGTCGTCCTGCGGCTGAAAGAACTGCTCGAGTCGCGCGGCTACCGCGCGGTGCTCACACGCAAGGACGACACGCGCTTCTCCAGCAATCCCGTCGTCGACCTGCAGCGGCGGGCCGATTTCGCGAACAAGGCCGGGGCCGAGCTCTTCCTGAGCGTGCACTTCAACGCCGTGGACCCGAAGGACGCCGCGCGCGTCAGCGGCACCGAGACCTACGTGCTCACGCCGCAGGGCCTGCTCTCGACCACCGACGGGACGAAGGACGACCTCACCGGCGTCGCCTTCCCCGGCAACCGCCACGATCTGCCGAATGTCCTGCTCGGCTTCCACCTGCATCGCCGGCTGATCGGCGACCTGAAGACCTCCGATCGCGGCTACAAGCGCGCGCGCTTCGCCGTGCTGCGTTTCGTCGAGTGCCCGGCCGCGCTGATCGAGGCGGCCTATCTTTCCAACGATGAGGAGGCCGCGCGCGTCGCCCGTCCCGAGTTCCGCCAGCAGGTCGCCGAGGCGATCGCGAAAGGCGTCGACGCCTACGCCCGGCAACTCGCCGGGCTCGCCGCCGCGAAGCGCTGAACGTCGGGCGCTGAACACCGCGCCGAAGGTGGTCGCCGTCGACCCGGCGGCGACAAGAACGCATTCCCCGCGGGGCGCCGCCGGGCCAGCCGGCGCCCACCGGCGGTGCCACGCGAGGAAATGTTCGGCGCTCCCGCCATCCCTCCGGTTCCAGCAATCCGTTCTGGATTCCCGGGGAAATTCACGGTCTCATCGCGATGTCATGCGACCTCTTGCTCGTTGGTTCGGCTCATCCGTGTTCGCGCTCGCGGCGTTTGCCCCGCTCGCCCAGGCGTGGGACTACGAGGGTCATCGCGCCGTCAACCAGATCGCCCTCGCCTCGCTGCCGGAGGATTTCCCCACCTTCGTGCGCGAGCCGGCCAACGCCGAACGCATCGCCTGGCTTTCAAGCGAGGCCGACCGCTGGCGGAGCGCGCCCGACCTGCCGGCCCGCCACTGCAACGCGCCCGACCACTACCTCGACCTCGAGGATCTCGCCAAGGCCGGGCTCGACGCCGCGACGGTCAGCAGCTTCCGCTACGAGTTCGTCGCGCAGTTCGCCCGCGGCCGCGACGCGCATCCGGAGAACTTCGCGCCGATCGAGCCCGCGCAGAACGCCGACCGCACGCGCGAA
>PNKG01000250.1 GCA_013822585.1 Opitutus sp.
GCGCGGGCGGCCATGAGGGATTTTTCGATGATGCGCTTGGCGATGCTGGGCGTCTGCTCGAAGGCGAACATCAGGCCTTCGTAGGTGGCGGAGCCGACGATGGACTCCACCTCGGGGGAGAGGAGCTTCACCTTGGTCTGCGACTCGAACTTCGGGTCGCTGTGCTTGATGGCGATGACGGCGGCGAGGCCTTCGCGCACGTCGTCGCCGGTGATCTGGGGGTCCTTGTCCTTGAGGAGACTGTTGGCCTTCGCGAACTGGTTGATCGCGCGCGTCATCGCCGAGCGGAAGCCGGAGAGGTGCGTGCCGCCGTCGGGGTTGTGGATCGTGTTGGTGTAGCAGAGGACGAGGTCGTTGTAGGAGTCGTTGTATTGGAGGACGACCTCGAGGTGGATCTCGGCGGGTTTGCCGTCGATCTCGGTCCGGGTTTCCTTGGCGATGCGGACGGGCTGGGGGTGCAATGCGGTCTTGCCGGCGTTGATCTGCTTCACGAACTCGACCACGCCGTCCTTGTAGAAGAAGCGTTCGGGTTTGGGCTCGGCGGGGCGCTCGTCGGTGAAGACGATCTCGAGGCCGGAGTTGAGGAAGGCCAGCTCGCGCAGGCGCTGGGAGATCCTGTCGGCCTTGAAGACGGTGGTCTCCTTGAAGATCTCGGGGTCGGGCTTGAAGGTGATGAGGGTGCCCGTGCCCTTGGCCTTGCCGATGATCTCGAGTTTCTTGGTCGTTTTGCCGCGCTCGAAGGTCATGTGGTGCACCTGGCCGCCGCGCGAGACCTCGACCTCGAACCACTCGGAGACGGCGTTGACGCACTTGGCGCCGACGCCGTGGGTGCCGCCGGAGAACTTGTAGCCGCCCTGGCCGTATTTGCCGCCGGAGTGG
This sequence comes from Opitutus sp., assembly GCA_013822585.1. Lineage (GTDB taxonomy): Bacteria > Verrucomicrobiota > Verrucomicrobiia > Opitutales > Opitutaceae > Didemnitutus. Next base: position 880 of record PNKG01000250.1, read on the forward strand.
AGGGTGGTGAGCACCATCTCGACGCCGGGGATTTTGTATTGCGGGTGGAGGTCGACCGGGATGCCGCGGCCATCGTCGCGGATGGAGATGGAGCCGTCGACGTGGATGGTGACCTCAATGCGCTTGCAGTGGCCGGCGAGATGTTCGTCGACGGAGTTGTCGAGGACTTCGGAGACGCAGTGGTGCAGGGCGCGCTCGTCGGTGCCGCCGATATACATGCCGGGCTTTTTGCGGACGGCCTCGAGGCCCTCAAGTTTGCCGAGTTTGGAGGCGTCGTAGGCGTCGCCGGAGGCGGGAGATTTCGGTGCGTGGGTAGCGTCGTCTTGAGCGGACATTCAGAGGGAAAATTGAATGGGAAAACATCGCGAAGAACGGCCTTGGCCACAACAGATTTCTGCGGGATCTTTCGCAAGAGGACCGCCAGGGCCGTCATGTCATTAACGATTGGCAATCATGGCTTAAGAACTGAGACACTTCGATAAACTCGCCGCTTGGACGAACGTCCTGAAGCCGAGGGTGTGCGCACCCGGTTTTCCTGCGCATTTCGAGCAGAAAATCGGGCGGATTTTGTCCGGCGGGAGGATTCGTTTGACGGTGCCGGGGACGCGCCGGCAGTGTCGCCGCATGGCTGTCGATTTGACCAAGCTGAGGGAACTGCAGGATCGCGACACGCACCGGCTGTCGCTCGAACAGCAACTCGCGGCTGCGCCGCGCGACATCGCGGCGGTCGAGGCGAAGATCGCCGCCGAGCGGCAGGCGATTGAGACGGCCAAGACCGAATGGCACGGCCTCGAGGCGAAGAAGAAGACCCTCGAGAACGAGATCAAAGCGGCCGAGGAGAAGGTGGCCAGATACAAGACGCAGCAGCTCGAGGTGCGGAAGAACGACGAATACCGCGCCCTCACGCACGAGATCGAGACGACCGAGGGCATCATCGGCGGCTTCGAGGAGGAGGAGCTGAAGATCCTGTATGCGATCGACGAGGCGAGGAAGCGCTTCGCGGAGGCCGAGCGCGTGCTGAAGCAGAACATTTCCGGGCACGAGTCGAAGATCGCCGCCCTGCGCACGCACGAGAAGGAATTGCGCGCCGAGCACGACCAAGCCGTGGCGGCCGCGCGCGCCGCACGCGCGGCGGCGCCCGAGCCGCAGGTGCGGATCTACGACCGGTT
>PNKG01000251.1 GCA_013822585.1 Opitutus sp.
CTCGGCACGCTCACCGTCATCATCACGCACAACGCCGTCATGGCCGACATGGCCGACCGCGTGATCCACTTCATGGACGGCCGCGTCCAACAGGAGCGCCGCAACGCCACGCGCGTCGCGCCGAAAACGTTGCAATGGTGATGAGCTGACTTCGCGGCGCGACGCGCGCGGAAGCTCCAACATCCAAGCTCCAAAGCTCAAAAAAATTTCGCCCCCACGACCGCGAGCCGCATGAACCACCGAGACACCGCGACACGGAGAAAGCATGAGGGCATTTCTGCCCTCCGTGTCTCTGTGCCTCTGTGGTTCATTTGGTGTTTCTCTGGAGCTTGGAGCTTCCGATCATGGCCGGAAGCAGCCGCGCCGCCTCCTCCCGCCCGCGCCATGATCAGCCACCTCGACCGCAAGCTCGTCCGCGACCTGCGCCGCCTCAAGGGGCAGGCGGCCGCGGTCGCCGTCGTCATGGCGTGCGGTCTGGCGATGATGATCACGACCCGCAGCCTCATCGCCTCCCTCGAAGGCACGCGCGCCGAGTATTACGAGTCGCACCGCTTCGCCGACGTCTTCGGCGCCGTCAAGCGCGTGCCCAACCACTTCGCCGCCCGCCTCGCGGCGCTCCCCGGCGTGGCCGGCGTGCAGACCGACATCGCCGGCCAGGTCACCCTCGACCTCGCGGGCGTGGACGAGCCGGCGAGCGGCCTCGTGCGTTCCGTCCCCGACTTCGGCGAGCCCGAACTCAACCGGCTCTTCCTCCGCCGCGGCCGCTGGCTCGCCCCGGGCTCCCGGCGCGAGTTGCTCGTGTGCGAGGCCTTCGCCGACGCCAACCAGCTCAACCCCGGCGACACGCTCGCGCTCCTCATGAACGGCCGGCGCCAGGAATTCCGCATCGCCGGCGTCGTCCTCTCGCCCGAATACATCTTCGAGTCGCGCCCCGGCTCCGCCCTGCCGGACAACCGCACCTACGGCATCTTCTGGATGACCTACAAGGAAGTCGCCACCGCGTGGGACCTCTACGGCGCGTTCAACCGCTACGCGCTCAAGCTCGAGCCCGGCGCCGATCCGGCCCCGGTCATCGCCGCGCTCGACGAGCTGCTGCGCCCCTACGGCGGCCTCGGCGCCTACAGCCGCAGAGACCACCCCTCGCACATCCGCGTCTCCGACGAGATCCGCACGCTCGCCATCCTCGCCATCGGTTTCCCCACCATCTTCCTCGGCGTGGCGGCCTTCATGACCAACGCCGTGCTCTCGCGCCTGCTCGCCCTCCAGCGCGAGCAGATCGCCATCCTCAAGGCCTTCGGCTTCACCAACCGCCAGATCGTCGTCCACTACCTGAAATTCGCCGGCGTCATCGGCTTCGCCGGCAGCGTGGCCGGCTGCGTGGCCGGCGTGTTCCTGGGGCGCTGGATGGTCGGGCTCTACGACCTTTACTTTCGCTTCCCCGATCTGGCATTCCGCGTGGACCGCGCCGCGCTGGCCGTCGCCCTCGGCATCGGCCTCGTCGCCGTCTTCGCGGGCGTGCTGGGCGCCGTGCGCAAGGCCGCGCGGCTGCCGCCCGCCGAGGCGATGCGGCCCGAGCCGCCGTTCAACTACCGGCCCTCGCTGCTCGAGCGCACCGGCTTGCAACGCCTGTTCTCCCACTCCTTCCGCATCGCCGTGCGCAACATCGAACGCCGCCCGTGGCAGGCCTTCTTCACCATCGCCGGCCTCGCCCTCGCCACCGCTCTCCTCATCCTCCCCAACACCATCAAGGCCGGCGTCGCCGAAGTCATCGATTTCCAGTGGGACGTCTTCCAACGGCAGGACCTCAACCTCAGCCTCGCCGAACCGTCGGGCGCGCGGGTCGTGCACGAATTCGAGCGCCTGCCCGGCGCCGTGCACGTCGAACCGGCCCGCAGCGCGGCCGTGCGCATCCATTTCAACGGGCGCAGCCGGCAGATCGCCTTGCGCAGCCTCGAAGTCGGCGGCCTGCACAGCCGCACCGTGGACGTCCACGGCAAGGAAATCGCCCCGCCCCCCGACGGCCTCATCGTCTCCGCGAA
>PNKG01000252.1 GCA_013822585.1 Opitutus sp.
GTCCAGTCGGCGGCGAGGAAGGTGCGGGCGAGCTCGGAGTCGGGTGCGAGGCCGTCGCGGCAGACGGGCTGGCTCTCGAGGGCGGGCATGGCGTGCTGTTGCCGGAGGAACTGCTCGGTGAAGACCAAGCCGTGCAGCCAGGGTCCGATGACGCGCTCGCGGACGAGGTTGGCGTTGAGGTCGTCGACCACGGCGCTGAACGACTCGAAGTCGCCGGTTTGTATGGCGCGGTCGGCCGCCGATCGCCAGCGCGGCGTCGGCACGCCGCAGTGGCGGAGGATCGCGCCCAGAAGCTCGACCTGCAGGCGGACGCCGGCCTGGGCCTCCGTTAGCGAGCCGGATTGCAGGCGGGCGCGCAGATCGTCGATGACGGGTTGGAGTCCCAGGCCGGCGAGCGACGCGCTGAAGGCGGCGGGATCGTTGTCCTTGTTGGCGGCGGCGCGGATGTAGGCGGCGGCGGCCGGAGCGCCGACAACCTCGTAACAGCGGGACCAGAAGCCGATCCACTCCGGCGAGCCGGGCGGGGCTTGGTTGAGCATGCCGCGGACGCTGGCCGGGATTTCCTCAGCGGGCACACCCAGCAGGGCCGCGCCGCGGGCGACGAAGCGGCGACGGTCCGTTTCCAGCGCGGGGTTGGTGAGGAGCTGGTTGAAGAGGCTGGTGAGCCAGGCCTTGCCCGCGGCCGTGTCGGAGAGGTTGGCGGCCATCTGCCGGTCGAATTGGCGGACGAAGCCGGCGAGGGCGGACTTGGTCGCCTCCGTGGGCTCGAGGCTGAACGACGGCGCGGGACTGCGCAGGACGTCGTGCAACAGCGTGGAGTAGTCGACCGGGCCGGTGGCGAAGGCCGGATCGTAGTGGCCGACGAATGCGACCGCGCCGGTTGCCGGATCGATGAAAACACGGCGCAGGACGTTGATGCCGCTGCCTTCGGCGGAGCGTGGGACGAGGCCGGGAACAGTCCAGGGATCGGCGATTTCTTCATGGACGCCGGCGCCGGGAGCGTGGGTCGCGCGGGCGCGACGATCCCGCGTGCCGGCTCGGGTGGGGACGGGTGTGGCGGCGGCAGCAGGAGGGGCAGCGCGGGCGGCCGCGGCGCGACGGCCGGTCACCGCGGCCTGGCGATGGTCGTCTGCGCCGCCCGGGAAAATCAGCACGCTCCGCCTGGATTTGCCTTGATGGAAAAACATCGCGAGCGGCCCGTCTGGGCGCGCCGCCCAGTCTTCGATCAACTGCGCGGCCTGATCGGGCGAAGTCACCAGCTCGCCGCGGACGTGCGTGAGCACCTCGCTCGACTTGAAGTCGATCCGGGCGGTCCGTGGGTCGGGGCGGATTTTCTCGACGACCACGGTGTTGCCGTTGCGCGAGGGGACCGTTTTCAAGCGCAAGCCGATGCTGGTGTCGGCGGCGGGCAAACCCTGCGTCGCCTGCGTCGGTCTGCCTCCGCGCTGGGCGAGCGCCTGTGGCGCGCTCCCCGTCGCGCCCAGCAGGAGGGCGCAGGCGAGGACGGCGCGGTGGAGCAACGGCCGCGGTGCGGGGGCGAACACGCTTTGCATCGGGCAAATCCCGGGTTCAGCGTGTCGGGCGCAGCGTCGGCTCCGTGCCGTCGTCTGGCGCGGCGTTGCGGGCCTCGATCAGAACAGACTGTGCCGCCTGCGCCCGCGGGAGCCACGGCAGCGCGTCGTCGCGCGCCTCGCCGAGATGCGCTAGACGCTCGCGGGCCTGCCCGAAGCGGCCGAGCCGGCGACTCAGCTCCACGCCGAGATAACGGGCGACGAGCCGGTCCTTGCTCCGCGCGGCGTTGTCGCGGAAATCCTCCGCGGCACGATCGAACCACCGGAGCGCGCGCTCGGCCGCTCGGGCGTAGGCCTCGGCGCCGTCCTCCTCGGCCTCCCAACTGGCCTGCAGGTAGGTCCACGCGATTTCAAAGGGCTCGGCCTTCAGTTCCTCGCGCAGCACGCCGAGGGCGAACCACGGCGAGGCCGGACGGGCTTCGGTGCGGAAGCGGTCGCCCGCGAGGAT
>PNKG01000253.1 GCA_013822585.1 Opitutus sp.
CGGCGGCCGGGTGATCGACCGCGGGCCGGACGTGGAAGAAGGCATTGCCCGAGAATCCCTGCGCGAACGGCACGTAGACCAGGCCGCTGGGCAGTTCCTCGAAGAAATCCATCCGGGCCGTGGCGACCACGCCGACGACCTGCATGGCGCCGAGCCCGCGGTCGCGTTCCCCGGCGAAACGCACGAACTGCCCGACGGCGCCGCCTTCGGGCCAGAGATGGCGCGCGAGGATTTCGTTGAGCACGACGACGCGCGGGGCCTCCGGCGACTGGGATTCGGCGGTGGTGAAGGTGCGGCCCTCGCGGAGCGCGAGCCCCATGACGGCGAAGTAGTCGCCGGTGACGGCGTTCCACTGGGCGTGGTAGCCGCGCCCCTCGGCGGCGGTGGCGGGCTTGGCGTCGGGCGCGGGTTCGGGGCCGTCGCGGCGCACCACGCGGCCGGTGCTGACAATGCCGTAGGGCACGATGGCGGCGACGGCGGCGGACTGGACTCCGGGCAGGGCGGCGAGCCGTTCGCGGGCGGAATGGAACAGCGCGGCGCTGCGCGGTTCGTCCAGGCCGCCCAGGTTCGAATCGACCTCGGCGACGAGGGTGTGGTCGGCGCGGAAGCCGCGGTCCTTGGACAGGGCCTCGAAGGACATGCGCAGGAAGACGCCGGCGGTCACGAGCAGGGCGAGCGAGAGCGCGATCTGCGTGACGACGAGCGGATGGCGCGGGCGCCACCACGCGCGGCGCCGGGCGCCGGCGTCGTCACCCGCGGTCTGCTTCAAGTCGGTGAGCACGTCCGTGCGCGAGAGCCGAAGGGCCGGGCCGAGGGAGAACGCGAGGGTGGCGCCGATGGCGATGACCGCGGTCGCCGCCACGACCACGCCGGTGCCGGTGGCCGCGGGGAAAAGGGCGACGGGGAGGCGCGCCTCGATGGTGCGGGCGATGAGATCGAGGACGAAGTCGGCAGCCAGCAGCCCCAGGCCGCCGCCCACGGCGGCGAGGATCAGGCCCTCGAGGCAAAGCTGGCGGATGAGCCGGGCGCGGCTGCCGCCGAGGGCGAGGCGGACGGCGAATTCCCGGCGGCGGGCCTGGCCGCGCGCCAGGATCAGACCGGCGAGGTTGAGGCAGACGATGAGGAGGACGCTGGCGGAGAGGCCGAGCATCACGGCGCCGAAGGCCGCGGTGGCGGTGTCGGAACGCGGCGAGGAGCTGGTGCCGAGCCGCGGCAGCGGGCCGGCGGTGAGCGTCTGCTCCTTGAATTCGACGGGGAAGGTCTGTTCGAGGCTGGCGCCGAGGGCGGCGAGGGCGGTTTGCGCGGAGCCGAGTTCCACGCCGGCGGCCAGCCGGGCCACGACGACGAGCCCGTAGGCGTCGGCACGCTCCAGCCGCCGCCGCTCCTCGCCGACGAGGATGTTTTCCAACGAATCGTAGAGGCCGAGAGGGAAGAAGAACTCGGGGCCGATCAGCGCGGTGGTGCCGCTGAAGCCTTCCGGGGCGACGCCGACGATCGTGTAGGCGCGTTCGTTGACGCGCAAGGTGCGGCCGACGATGTCGGGATCGAAGCCGGTCTTGCGCCAGTGGGCGTGGCTGACGATGACGACGGGCAGCGAGGCGCCGGGGCGCGCTTCCTCGGCCGTGAAAACCCGGCCGCGGGCGAGGCGGACGCCGAGGACGTCGAAGTAATTCGCGCTGACGAGGGAGGCGAAGACGCGGCGGGTGGAATCGCCGTTCTGGAGGCCGACGAGGGTGTGGGTGAACGCGAGGGCGCCGGCGAAAAGATCGTGGCGTTGCGACAGCTCGCGCCACAGCGGGTAGGAGAATTGCCGGAAGGAATCGGGCTGCGTGCGGCTTTGCGTGTAGACTTGGACGATGCGTCCGGCGTCGTCGAAGGGGCGCGGACTGAGGACGAGGGCGTAGACGAAGGAAAACATGCCGGTGTTCAGGCCGATGCCGAGGGCGAGGATGGCGATGGCGGCGAGGCTGAAGCCGGGGGATTTGGCGAG
>PNKG01000254.1 GCA_013822585.1 Opitutus sp.
GGTCGCCAACCAGCTCGTCGGCTCGATCAGGCGCATCTGCGAAAACACGGCGCGCGCCGCCGGCGTGCCGGAGCACCTGTTGCCCGTCGTCACCGTGTCCGGCTCGCGCACGCCGCTCACCTACAACGACCCCGCGCTCACGCGTCGTATCGATGCGGCGCTGCGCGGGTGGTTCCCCGCCGAGCGTTTCGTCACCGGCGAAGCCGCGACCTACGGCGAGGATTTCTCGGAATACGGCCGCACCCAGCCCAAGGTGCCGATCACGATCTTCTGGGTCGGCGGCAGCGACCCGGAGAAACTCGCCGAAGCGCGCCGCACCGGCCAGCTCTCACCTTCGAACCACAGCGCGTTCTGGGCCCCGCTCCCCGAGCCGACGCTCAAGACGAGCGTCACCGCCCTCAGCGCCGCCGCGCTCGACCTGCTGGCGAGGAAGTGAGGCGGCCATGAACGCCGCCCTTCCGCCAGCGCTGCTCCCCGCAGCAAGCTGCGGGGAATGGGGCAGCATTCAAATCAGCCCCGCGGCCAGGGCTGCGGCGAAGGCGAGAAGCAGGGCGCTCACCAGCCCTTGCACACCGGCGACCGTCGTTTTGGGCAGGAGACGGGCCCCGATCGTGGCTCCGGCCACGGCCGCCGCGGCCGTGACGAGCAGCAAGGCCCCGGACTCCTGCCAGGCGATGCCGCGCCAGTTGGCGGCGTAACCGGCCAGGCGGGTCGAATCGACCAGGCAGGCAATCACCACGCCGGTGCCGACAAACTCCTCCTTGGAAAGCGCCAAGCGCACCAGGAACGCGGAGCGGAGCGCGCCCTGATGCCCGCTGAGGCCCCCGAAAAAACCGCTCAGCAGACCCCCCGCCGGAAGCCAGCGCGGCGGAAAGCCCAGCCGGGCCAGCCGGGGCAGAACCTCCCAAAGCGCGAACACCGTCATCAGGAGCGCCAGGGTCAGCTTCAGGCCCGTGACGGCATGCATCCGCCCTCCGAGTTCGTAACTCCAGACCGGGGTCGAGCTTCCCAGCAAATCGAGCGCCCATGCGCCGGCGAACGCGCCCGCGATCGCCGGCAGGCCGAAGCGCCCCACCACCCGCCGGTTCGCCCGCCGGCCGAACAAGGCGAGCTTGTAGAGGTTGTTCGCCAGATGCACCAGGGCCGTGACCGCAATCGCCGTCTCCAGGGGGAAAAACAACGCCACCGCGGGCAAAAGCAGCGTGCCAAGTCCGAAGCCCGAAAACAGGGTGAGCAAGGACGCAGCCAGCGCAACCGACGGGATCAGGATCCACGCGGGGGACATGCGTTCGCCTCAGCCCGCACCCGCCGCCGGCCCCGGGAAGCGCAGGATCACCCGGGTCCCCTTCCCGACCACACTGGTCAATTCGGCGATTCCGCCGTGCTGGCGCATGATCGATTGCACGATGGCCAAGCCCAAACCGGCGCCCTTCGCCGGCTCGTCGCGCGTCTTGTCGACCTGATAGAAGCGTTCGAAGACCCGCGGAACGTGCTCCGAGGGGATGCCGCCTCCCGTGTCGCTGACGACGATTTCCACGGCCGTCGCCGTCGCGCCCGCCGCGAGCGTGATCGTGCCGCCGGCGGGCGTGTGGTTGAGGGCGTTGGCGAGCAGGTTGCTGACGGCGCGGCGCACCAGCATCGAGTCGGCCTCGAGCGTGGCCTCGCCTTCGCAGAGCACGCGCACCTGCTTCTCCGCCGCCAGGGCCTCGTAGAATTCGCGCACCGCCTCCATCTCCGCGCGCGCCGCGAAGCGGCGACGCTCGACCGCGGTCGTGGCCTCGTCCGCGCGGGCGATGAAGAGCAGCGCGTCGATCATGCGGGCGAGGCGGTCGTATTCCTCGAGGCTGGAAGTGAGCGCCTGTTGGTATTCCTCGGTGGAACGTGCGCGGGAAAGGGCGACCTCGGCCTCGCCGCGGAGATTGTTGATCGGGTTGCGCAGCGCGTGCGCCAAGTCGCCCGTGCACTGGTTGAGGCGCCGGAAGGAG
>PNKG01000255.1 GCA_013822585.1 Opitutus sp.
CGGCGCGGCTGAGGGCATGCGGAAATACGCCGACCTGAACACGATTGCCGCGAGCCTCGTGAAGCCGGGCGGGCTGTTCGTCACGTGCTCGTGCTCGGGTCTCGTCTCGCTCGAGGATTTCGAGCAGGTCGTGATCAAGGGCGTGCACCGCCTGAACCGCCGCCTGCAGCTCTTCGACCGCACCGGCCCCGGCGTCGACCATCCAGTGTATTCGAACTGCCTCGAAAGCCGCTACCTCAAGGTGCTCTGGGCGCGGGTGATTTGAGCACACACCGGATGCAGGGCGCAGCAAGACTGCACCCCTGCAATGGAAACGGACGGCGTTTGGCTGATGTCGCGGCGCGCGTTAGGGCGGCGGCACGAGCACGACGGCCCACTTGGCGGGGATCGCGACGGTGAGCTCGCCGTCATGGGCATCGTAGCGCGCGCCGCCGATCTCGTCCACGTAGGTGCCGTCCTCGAGGTTGCTGACGAGGTGCGTCGTTGGGCGGTCGGAGTTGTTGAAGATCACGAGCACGCGCTGGCCGTCGAGGGTGCGCTCGAAGGCGAACAGGTCGCGCGCGTCGTCGGCGATGAGCGTGCGGTAAGCGCCGCGCTGGAGCGCAGGGAGGCGTTTGCGCAGGGCGATCAGCTTCGCGTAGTGCGCGAAGAGGTCTTCGTTGCGCGCGACCTGGTCGGGCTCGTGCCGCGTCTTCGTGTCGGCGCCGTAGACTTCGTCGGCGTAGGCGAGGTCGGGCCAGAGCATCGGCTTGCGGCAATCGGGGTCGTTGCCGCCCCACAGGCCGACCTCGTCGCCGTAGTAGATCATCGGGGCGCCGGGGTAGGTCATTTGGAAAATGACGAGGAGCTTTTGCAGCGCGTAGTCGGACTCGCTCGGCTGGCGCGGGCTGTAGGCGGGGTTCTCGGCGGTCTTGGATTTCGAGTAGAACGTCGCCCAATCGCGGTAGCGGCCGACGCCGCGGTTCACGAGGTAGGAGGCGATGCGGTTGGTGTCGTGGCTGCCGAGGAGGTTCATCGAAACCTCGGCGACGCCGGGCGGGTAGAGCCCGCGCAGCTCCTGCAGCCTGCGGTCGAATTCGCGGGCGGTGATGCGCAGCGGCGCGGGGTCGACGAAGAACTCCACGGCGGTGAAGAGCCAGTTGTAGTTCATCTCGCCGTCGAACTCGTCGCCTTGCATGTAGGGCACGACTTTTGCGGGCACGTCGACGATCTCGGCGGTGAGGTAGGCCTCGGGGTTGAGGCGCTTCACGTGGGCGCGCCATGCTTTCCAGAACGGGTGGGCGACGCAGAACGCGACGTCGAGGCGCCAGCCGTCGATGCCGCGTGCGGCGCCGCGGCCCTTGGGGTTCATCCAGCGCTCGGTGGCGGCGAAAATGTAGTCACGCGGTCCCGCGACGATGCCGTGCTCGTCCTCGCGCAGCTCGGGCAGGGACTTCGCGCCGAACCAGCCTTCGTAGGCGAACTTCGTGCCCTTGGCCGGATCGTCCCAGGATTTGACGGTGAACCAGTCGCGATAGGGCGAAGCCTGTTGGTTCTTCTCGACGTCGCGAAAGGCGAAGGAGTTTTTCCCCATGTGATTGAACACGCCGTCGAAGATGACGCGCAGGCCGCGCGCGTGCGCTTCGTCGATGAGCTTCAGCGCGAGTTCGTCGGCCTTCGTCCACACCCACGTCGCGGGATCGAGCGGGTTCTCGGTGGCGATGAGCGCGCGGTCGCCCGCGGGATCGGGACCGAAGTTGGGGTCGATGTGGTGGTAGCTCGCGCCGTCGTATTTGTGCAGCGAGGGCGCGCCGAAGACGGGATTGAGATAGAGCGCGGTGATGCCGAGTTGCTGCAGGTAGGGCAGGCGGTCGATGATGCCCTGCAAGTCGCCGCCATAGCGTCGGCGGAGGAGATGTTTCCAGAGTTCGGGTTCGCCGTTCTGCTTTTCCCAAGGCTGCAGCTCGAACCAATCGCTGCCCCACGGGTGCACTT
>PNKG01000256.1 GCA_013822585.1 Opitutus sp.
ATTCCGTGGCGAAGGTTGTCTTTCCGGCGCCGTTGGGGCCGGCGATGATCAGGCAGACGGACTGTTTGGCGGCGGGCATTGCGTGGATGCGAAGGTGAACGCTGCGGGTCGCGGCGTAAAGCCGCTCCTACAGTTACCAGCCCCAGGAGCGCTTGATTCTTAACTCGTCGTAAAGGTTGTTGGGCAACTCCAGGAGGAAGCGTGAGGCTTGCAGCATCATGCCGCCCGGGCCGGCGCGCGTCGCGACTCTCGGGTAGCTGATGTAGAGCTCGTTCTTGGCGCGGGTGACGGCGACGTAGAAGAGGCGGCGCTCTTCCTCCACGTCGTCGTCCTCGATGGAGCGGCGGGTGGGAAACTGGTTCTCGGCGGCGCCGACGAGGAAAACGACGTCGTATTCGAGGCCCTTGGCCTGGTGGACCGTGGTGAGGCGGATGGCGTCGTCGGTGGGCTCGACTTCCTTCTCGGCGGTCTCGCCGCTGAGGAGGGCGATCTGCGTGAGCATCTCCAGCATGTCGCGGAACTGGCTGGCGAAGCCGACGAAGCCTTTGAGTTCCTCGAGGCGGTCGAGGTAGTCGGCGTAGGCACCCTTCATGTAGTCGCCATACCAGCCGTCGATGGCGACCTTCACGGCGTCGGCGGGGCGGCCGGCGTCCATCGCGGCGGCGACCTGGGCGAGCGAGGCGCAGAAGTGGGCCCACTCGTCTTTGGCGGCGGCGGGGACCTTGGTCTTCACGTCGTCGGTGGCGAGGGCGTCGAGGAAGTTTTTTTGCATGAGCTTCGCGTGGTCGAGGGCGGCGGCGTGGATTTTCTGCGCGCCTTTTTCGCCGACCTTCGGGAGCAGGATGGCGAAGCGCTGCCAGGCGAGCGTGTTGGTCGGGTTGTAGACGAAGCTGACGAGCGCGATGAGGTCGCGCACGTGCTGGCGCTCGAAGAATTTCACACCGGAGGTGATGACATAGGGGATGCCGGCGCGGGAGAGTGCGAGCTGCACCTCGAGGGCGATGAAGTGCGACCGGTAGAGGATGGCGATCTCGCGCGGGGAGACGCCGTCGTCGGAGACGAGGGACTCGATGCGCTTGAGGACGAAGGCGGCCTGTTCGCGGTCGTCCATGGCCTGGATGATCGAGGGTTTGGGGCCGTGCTTGCGGGCGGCGCGGAGTTCCTTGTCGTAGTGACGGCCCTTGGGGGCGGCGGCGATGACGCCGTTGGCGAAGGCGAGGATTTCGGGCGTGGAGCGGTAGTTGACCTCGATGCGGTGGATGACGGTGCCGGGGTGGCGTTGGGGGAACGTCATGATGTTCTCGAACTCGGCGCCGCGCCACGAGTAGATGCACTGGGCGTCGTCGCCCACGGCCATGATGCGGTGGTGCGCGGCGATCCGGTCGACGATCTGGGCCTGGAGGGTGTTGGTGTCCTGGTATTCGTCGACGAGGACGTGGCGGAAGCGCCGGTTGAAATACGCGGCGATGTCGGGCGCTTCGGTGAGGAGGCGGAGCCAGAGTTCGAGGAGGTCGTCGTAGTCGACGACGTTCTGCTCGCGGCGCATTTTTTCGTAGGTGGCGGCGAACCGGGGGAAATCGTGCGCGGCCTCGGCGTATTGGGGGAAGTGGCGCTCGACGGTGTCGGCGAGGGAGCGCTGGGTGTTGCGCGCGAGGGAGAGGACGCTGAAGAGCGGGCCTGGGCGGGGGTGGGTCTTGTCCTTGAAGAAGAGTTTGTCGACGGACTCGACGGCCTGCTTGAGGAGGGATTCGGACTCGTCGGCGTCGAGGATGGTGAAGTTTTTCGGGAGGCCGATGGCGTCGCCGAACAGGCGGAGGGCGCGATTGCCGATGGAGTGGAAAGTGCCGCCCCAGAAGCGCGCGGGTTCGTGGCCGGTGAGTTCGTGGACGCGGTGGAGCATCTCCTTCGCGGCCTTGTTGGTGAAGGTGAGGAGGAGGATTTCGCCGGGGCGCACGCCTTGGGAGAGG
>PNKG01000257.1 GCA_013822585.1 Opitutus sp.
CGCCCCACAGGAGCAGGAGCACGAAGGTGCCCGGCAACAAGGACCGTGAGACAACAGACAGCATCGTTTTCATAAGGACGGCGAGACGCGCCGCAGCCGCACGCTATCGCCGCCGTCTTCTTTCCCAACAACGCGAATCTATGCACCAAACGAAAAATCTTCCCCAACCGCCGGTCAGTCTTGCTCTGGACGGGAGGCGATGAGCCGGGGCTTGAACGGAGGCGCGAGCACCCTGTCCGCGACGCGCTCGATCTCGCCGAACTCGCCGCAAAGCCGGCCCCAATCCCAGCACGCCTCCACCACCACGCGGCTGGGCTCGGGCAGCTGGTTGCAGCTGGCCGCGAAGGGACGGGGCTCGTCAGTCGGCGGCCACCTTGGGGCTGACTTCGTGCAGGGTGCCGAGGTGGAGGGGCGTGCCAGGCCAGCGGTTGGTGGCCGGGGCGCGGGCCTTCAAGGCGGCGGCGAAGGCGAGTTTCCAGTCGGCCGATTTGCCGTCCTGGATCTGGTCGGCGGAGGTTTTCCTCCGCTTGGCGAGCTGGCGTGCGAGTGCCTCCGGCCCGACGGCTTCGCGGGATTCGCGGAGCGTGGCGGCGAGCCCGGGGCCGCGGCCGAGCGCGCGTTGGTTCCCCCGCGCGATCTCCTGGGCGGACTTGCCGGTGCCGGTGATCCAGCCTTTGGACATCGTGGCGAAGCGTTGTGCCTTTGCGGTGGGTTCGCGCCCTGCCTGCGTTTCCTGCGCCGACAAGCGGCGGTCCCACAGCAGCGGAATGAGTTCGGACTCAGCCGAGCGAGGCGAGCAGGCGTTCGACTTCGGCTTTCTTGGCCTGGAGGTCGGCGAGCTGTTTCTTCGCGCCTTCGAGCACGGCGGGCGGCGCCTTGGAGACGAAGGCCTCGTTGGCAAGGCGGGCCTGGGTGCCGGCGATGTGCTTGGTGAGGGTCTCGAGTTCCTTCGTCAGGCGCGCCTTCTCCGCGGCGGTGTCGCCGGTCTTGAGCTGGCGGATGAGGTTCCACGAGCCGTGGGCGGTGACGGACACCGGGGCGTTGGGCGACATCCGGCCGCGGGTGACGGTGGCGGCGCCGACCATGCGCTTGAGCTTGGCGAGGTTGGCCTCGATCACCGCCCACTGGCGGTCGGCGCACTCGACGACGAGTTCGGAATCCTTCTTGGCGGCCTCGCCGTTCTCGGCCTTGAGCGCGCGGAGGAGCGAGACGGTCTGCTTGATGCGCTCCACCTCGGCGGCGGCATCGGTGTTGATGCTCACGTGGTGGAGCACGCCGGTGTTGGCGAGGCTGGAGGCGTCGTCGTAGCGGGCCTGCATGAGGAAGCTGCCCTCGGCGCCGTAGCCGAGCAGGTGCCAGAGCTCCTCGGTGATGAAGGGGGTGAACGGGTGCAGCAGCAGCAGCGTCTGGCGCAGGACGAGGTCCTGGATGGCCAGGCAGTTCGCCTTGGTGGCCGGGTCCTGCAGCTTGGTCTTCGAGACCTCGACATACCAGTCGCAGAAGTCGTTCCAGAAAAATCCGTAGAGCGCCTGCACCGCGCTGCTGAACTCGAAGTTGGCGAAGGCCTGGTCGACCGCGCGCGTGGTGGCGAGCAGGCGCGCGAGGATGGCGTGGTCGTCGGCGTCGAACTTCGCCGGTTCAAGCCGCGCGAGGATGGCGGAGACGGAGGAGTTGTCGGCCATGGCGCCGCTCATCTGGCGGAAGCGGCAGGCGTTCCAGAGCTTGTTGCAGAAGTTCTTGCCGCCCTCGATGCGCTCCTCCTGGAAACGGATGTCCTGCCCCTGCGGCGCGATGGAGACGATGCCAAAGCGCAGGCCGTCCGCGCCGTATCTGCGGATGAGGTCGAGCGGGTCGGGCGAGTTGCCGAGGGATTTCGACATCTTGCGGCCCTGCGCGTCGCGGATGATGCCGGTGAAGTAGACGTCGCGGAACGGGATTCGCGCGCGCAACTCCGCGG
>PNKG01000258.1 GCA_013822585.1 Opitutus sp.
CCGCCTGATCGAGCGCGAGGGATTCCGCGTGGCCATCCTCGCGCAGCCGAATTGGCGCGACGACCTGCGCGACTTCAAGAAACTCGGCGCGCCGCGCTACTTTTTCGGCGTCACGGCCGGCTGCATGGATTCGATGGTGAATCGCTACACCGCGGCCAAGAAGCTGCGCAGCGAGGACGCCTACACGCCGGGCGGCGCGCACGGCTTCCGGCCCGACTACGCGTCGATCGTTTACTCGAAGATCCTCAAACAGCTTTATCCCGACGTGCCCGTGATGCTCGGCGGCATCGAGGCCAGCCTGCGGCGCGTGACGCATTTCGATTATTGGTCGGACAAGCTGATGCCCGGCATCCTCGCGGACAGCGGCGCGGATTTGCTCGTTTACGGCATGGGCGAACTGCCGCTCATGGAGGTGCTGCGGCTCCTGAAACGCGGCGTGCCGTTCGCGTCGCTCGCGACCATCGCGCAGACCGCGGTGCTGCTGCCGCCCGGCGAAGCGGCGCCGAAGAACAGGAACTGGGACGACTTCGAGCTGCACTCGCACGAGGAGTGCCTCGCCGACCGCGCGCTCTACGCGAAGAATTTCAAGAACATCGAGACCGAGTCGAACCGCGTGAAGGCCCGCCGCCTCCTCCAGCGCACGGGCGAGCGGTTGCTCGTCGTGAATCCGCCTTACCCGACGATGAGCGAGGCGCAGATCGACGCGTCCTTCGATCTGCCTTACACGCGCCTGCCGCATCCGAAGTATCGCAAGCGCGGGCCGATCCCCGCCTACGAGATGATCAAGCACTCGATCAATCTGCACCGCGGCTGCTTCGGCGGGTGCAGCTTCTGCACGATCTCGGCGCACCAGGGGAAGTTCGTCGCGTCGCGCTCGAAGGCCTCGATCCTCCGCGAGGTCGAGGCGGTGAAGCAGATGCCGGATTTCCGCGGCACGATCAGCGACCTCGGCGGCCCGAGCGCGAACATGTATCAGATGAAGGGGAAGGAGCAGTGGATCTGCGACGAGTGCGTGCGCCCGTCGTGCATCTGGCCCGACGTCTGCCGCAACCTCGACACCGACCACTCGCCGCTGCTCGAGATCTACGAGGCCGTGCGCCACACCGAGGGCGTGAAGCACGCCTACGTCGCCAGCGGCATCCGCTACGACCTGTTCCTCCACGACAAGGGCGCCACGCCCGCGGCGAAGGCGAGCCACGAGAAATACATCGAGGAGCTCGCCGCGCACCACGTGCCCGGCCGCATCAAGGTCGCGCCCGAGCACACGAGCGACCACGTGCTGCGCGTGATGCGCAAGCCGAGCTTCAACCTGTTCTACAAGTTCAAGGAGAAGTTCAGCGCCGCCGCCGCCAAGGCCGGCAAGCCCGACATGCCGGTGACGCCGTATTTCATCAGCTCGCATCCCGGCTCGCGGCCCGAGGACATGGCTGACCTCGCGCTCAAGACGAAGGACCTCGGCTACCGCCTCGAGGCCGTGCAGGACTTCACGCCCACGCCCATGACCGTCGCGACCGAAATCTACGCGACGGGCGTGCACCCCTACGATGGCAAGCCCGTCGCGTGCGCGCACACGCCCGACGAGAAACAGGAGCAGCGCGGCTTCTTCTTCTGGTATAAACCCGAGATGAAGGCCGCGCTCCGCGCCACGCTGCGCCGGCTCGGCCTCGACGAGACCGCCCGCCGCCTGCTCGACGAGAAGCGGCCGACGCGCGACGTCACGCCGTCGCCGAAGATCGCGCCGTGCGGGATGAATCTGGCGGACCTGCCACCCGGCGCGCGCCTCGCCGCCGCCACGAAGGGCGTGAAGAAGCCGCTCCAGCCCGCCGCCGCCGCGCCCAAATCTCCCGCGCCCGCGAAGCCGAAGAAGCCGACCAACCTCGACAAGCTGCTGCGCGACGCCGGCGTGAAGTTGCCGGAGAAGAAATCCTGAGCCGGCCCGCGGTCGCGCGGAG
>PNKG01000259.1 GCA_013822585.1 Opitutus sp.
CCGTTGCCGCGGTATCATCCCGCGCAGTTGCTGCCCCGCGAGCCCGTCGTCACGGCGCAGCGACTGGCGCTTGCCGCCAGCGTGGCGCTCCTGCTCGCAGCCGTCGGCATCGGCGGCAGCTACGCGCGCGCTTGCCTCGCCGAACGGGCCGCTGCGACCCGCCACGCGGCCGAAGCGAGCGAGCTGCGGGCAGAGATCGCCCATCTACACGAAAACGTCGCTGAGATCGCCGCCCTGCGGAGCCGCCTCGCCGGCTCGGCACCGGGCGCGCCCGTGGGCGCTTTCCTCCGGCAGGTCGCGACTACGATTCCGCGGCAACTCGTGCTTGGTTCGCTACGACTCGACGGCCGCACGCTGGCTCTCGATGGCTGGACAGCGCCGGGGACGGCGCCGTCTGTGCTCGAGGACTGGCGCATGCGTCTCGCGCCCAACGAGGACGCTTGGACCGCCACGGTCCAGACCCGGTTGGACAGCTCCTTTTCTCTGACGGGGAGTTTTCGCCCGTGACCTTCACTCGCACCATCACGGTTCGCGGCTGGCTCGCGTTGGTCCTGAGCGCGGGCCTTTGTGCCCTCGCTTGGGTCACGGCCTATCGCTGGCAGCCGTTCGCCGTGCCGGCGACGGATGACTTGCCCGCACTCGTGGCCGAGCGCGATGCACTGCGCGGCAACGAGGACGCGGTGCGTGATGCGCTGCGAACTCAGGTGAGCCGAACCCGCCTCCCGGCATGGACGGAGCAGGCATTGGACAAATTGCCGGAGCAGTTCGGGGCGGACTGGCAGTGCGACTCGAAACCAGAAGGCCCGAGCGTGCGGATACAGGTCCTTCGGCGGAAACCGCAGCTCGACGAATGGCCTGAATATCTGGCGTTCATCGAACGCTGGGGCCGGACGCCCGGGGTCAGCGTCGAGTCCGTGGAGATGCTTGCCGAGGGCGGCGCGCACGACCGAAGACTGACCCGGGTCGCCATCGGGCTGCGGTTCCGCCGCGATGATGCAACTACCAGCGACGCCAGCCGGGCCGTCCCCAGCCACGGCCCGGCTCGCGTCGCCCCGGCGGAGAGTCCGGCCGCGCCCCGGACAGTCGGGCCCGTCACTTCGCTCCGCCGCCCCGGAGCCTCCGCCGAGCCTCCGGCCCCGGGGCCGGCCTCCGCTTCGTTCCGACCCGACCCTCCGGGGTCCCAGGCCGGTTCTTAACCACAACCCAAACCCACCAACATCATGATCACGCTCACGCTCCAACTGCCGGAGACCGTCGCCGCCGAATTCTTCGCCGCGGCTGACGAACTCAACCGGCGGTTCCCGGCGGCCAGCCCGAAGATCGAGGCCAAGAGCCTCATGGCCTTCGCGCTGGCGCGCCACGAATGCGCGGACATCTGCGGCCAGTTCGACCTCGCCTTGCGCCTGGTCGCCGGGCCGGAGGCGCCGCCGTTCAACCCCGTGCTCCAGGAATCCTTCGGGCAGGAAAACCGCCCGGTGCCGTCGCAGCCCGCACGCCACGAAGAGGCTGCCTAACCCAATACCACCATGGCCATCGACCAAAAACAAAAACCCGAAGCAGAAAAACCCAAGCCACTCGTTTTCCGGGACAATCCGGAAGTGAAGAAGAAGATCGAGGCGCACAAGAAGGCGAATCCGGACGACGTCGTGTATTACACGCGGCTCGTGCGTGAGAACCCCGAGCGCGCCATCGAAACCCTCATCTACCGCGACGTGCAGAAGCACGAAAACGAGATGCGGCTCATCCAGAAGCAGCTCCCGCAGGCGAAGGCGTTCTACGACGCGCAGAGCCCGGAGGGGAAGGCGCGGATCGACCGCGACCTCGAGGGCGTCAGCCCTTACATCAAGGACAAGGCATTCGTGCAGGCCGCTCTTCGTGAGAAGGATCGGCAGGCCCGGAGGGAGTTCGCGAATCCCTCGACCGCGACAACGCCGATGGTGCCGCCGCCGGCC
>PNKG01000260.1 GCA_013822585.1 Opitutus sp.
CTAAGACTGGCCGTGGGAACTCCCTCCGACCGCGATCCCGGCCCGGATCTTGTGCGGCTGCAGGAGCCCTGCGAGTTGTGACCTTGCTGCTCGGCAGTGAGGCGGTGCCTCATCCGCATCGCAGCGTCGGGAGAAAGCGTGGGCGAGACTGGCTCGGCAAGCCAGATCGCGTGAGGTCGATTCCCATGCCTGCCGGCCCGACTGATATTCACTCGGTCATTCGGTATTCCGTAATTCACCCTAGACCGACAATCCACCACACCGATGGAGCGACGGGGTGATCTGAAACGAAATCCTCCGCCCAGTTCGCGCCTCCCCGCCAGATTAGCCTCGCCGAAGTCCGCGGCGGGGATATTTTTTTGCGGGCAAAACACCTCGCATGGAGACCAAAGCCCAAATCGTCGCCGACTGGCTGCCGCGCTACACCGGCGTGCCGCTTAAGGAATTCGGCGAATACATCCTGCTGACGAACTTCGACCGCTACGTGGAGCTGTTCGCCGAGTGGCACAACGTGCCCGTCATCGGCCGCGACAAGCCCATGACCAGCGCCACCGCCGGCGACATCACCATCGTCAACTTCGGCATGGGCAGCGCCACCGCCGCCACGGTGATGGATCTGCTGACAGCGATCAACCCGAAGGCCGTGCTCTTCCTCGGCAAGTGCGGCGGCCTCAAGCACCGCGCCAAGGTCGGCAACCTCATCCTCCCCATCGCCGCCATCCGCGGCGAGGGCACGAGCAACGACTACTTCCCGCCCGAGGTGCCGGCCCTCCCCTCCTTCGCCTTGCAGAAGGCCATCTCGACCACCATCCGCGACCACGGCCACGACTACTGGACCGGCACCGTCTACACCACCAACCGCCGCGTCTGGGAGCACGATGCCGAGTTCAAGAAATACCTCGCGCGCCTGCGCGTGATGGCGATCGACATGGAGACCGCCACGGTCTTCATCACCGGCTTCGCCAACGAAATCCCCACCGGCGCCCTGCTCCTCGTTTCCGACGAGCCGATGACCCCCGAGGGCGTGAAGACCGGCGAGAGCGACCGCAAGGTCGACGGCGACCACGTCGCCGCGCACATCCGCATCGGCATCGATTCCCTGAAGCAGCTCATCAACAAGGGGCTCACGGTGAAGCACCTGAAGTTCTAGCCTCCGAGTCCCGTGTCACTTCACTCCGGCAGGGCGGACCGGCCCGGTCCGCCCTGCCTCCCTGCATCCACCATGCTCGTCCGCATCAAAGGCGCGATCTCGAACTGCTACCTGCTGCTGGGCAACAAGCCCGTGCTGATCGACACCGGCGCACCGGGCGACCTGCCGCGCATCCTCGCGGCGCTGAAGGCGCACCAGCTGGAGCCGAAGCAGCTCGCGCTCATCCTGCTCACGCACGGGCACAGCGACCACGCCGGCTGCGCCGCCGAGCTGCGCGCCCGCAGCGGCCGCCCGGTCGCCCTCCACGCGGCCGACGCCGGGCTGGCGCGCACCGGCCAGAGCGGCGTGCTCGCCGTGCAGACCGACCTCGGCCGCATCATCCGGCCCTTCGTCAACGAGCCGTTCCCCGCCTTCGAGCCCGACATCGTGTTCCGCGAGCCCTTCCCCCTCGCCCCTTACGGCGTGCAGGGCAACGTCGTGCCCACCCCCGGCCACACCCCCGGTTCCTGCTCGGTCGTGCTCGCCCGTGGCGAGGCGGTGATCGGCGACGTGCTGCGCGGCTCCATGCTCTGGCCCAACCGCGCCCGGCCGCATTTCTTCTGCAACGACCCCGACCTGAACGCCCGCAGCATCGCGCGCCTCGCCCGCGAGGGCCTGCTGCGCTGCCACCCCGGCCATTTCGGCAGCTTCCCGGGCTCGGAGCTCGGGCGGTTCCTCTCCACGGCCGACGGCGAGATGCTCGAATTTTCCGAAGAGCCCGTGTGAGGTAGGGCGGACTATCCTTAG
>PNKG01000261.1 GCA_013822585.1 Opitutus sp.
TCGCCTTCATCAAGCCGCAGCGCGTCTGCCTCGGCGCCCCACGGCACTATTTACCGGGCCGCTGGTAAACGCGCACGAAGTCGACCTCCAGGCGGCGCGGCCAAATCGCTTCGTCCACGCCCTTCTCGCCGCCCCAGTCGCCGCCGACGGCGAGATTGAGGATGAGATAAAACGGCCGCGTGAACGGCCAGCTTTCCCAGCCACGCCCGTCGTCCTTGGCGGTGAAGTAGAGCGCGTCGTCGAGGAACATGCGGATCTCGCCGGGCTCCCACTCGAGCACGTAGGTGTGGAACGCCGTGGTGGCGTCCGGCACCTGGACCGTGCCGGTGCGCTGCGTGTTGTTGCGCCACTGGTGCAGGCGGCTGTGGAGCGAGCCGTGGACGACGCCGGCGTTGTGCCCGACGTGCTCCATGATATCGATCTCGCCGTTGTCAGGCCAGCCGCCGTCGCCGAGGTTCCAGACGGTCGGCAGCATCCAGATGGCGGGCCAGGTGCCGCGGCCGGAAGGCACGCGGGCTCGAATCTCGAAGCGGCCGTGCAGCCAATCGGTGCGGCCTTTGGTGACGAGACGCGCGGAGGTGAACTTGTTTTTCTCAAAGACCTCGCGGCGCGCCTCGATGACGAGGTGGCCGTCTTCGACGCGGGCGTTCTCGCGGCGGTCCTGCGTGTAGAACTGCAGCTCGCGGTTGCCCCAGCCGTCGCCGCCGACGTCGTAGGCCCATTTTTTCGGATCGGGCGCGCCGGGGTGGTCGAATTCGTCGGACCAGACGAGTTCCCAGCCCGCGGGGGCGGCGGCGCGGGCGAGCGTGCAGGCGACGAGAGAAACGAGAACAGGGAGGCGGAGGTTCATGGCGTGCGGACGTAGGTGTGGATGGCGCGGGCGGGGATGGTGCAGGCGAGCGTCTCGCCGGCGGCGGAGAGGGTGAACGACGCGGGCGCGGCGGACTTGTTCATCACGACCGTCACGAGCGAGCCGTCGGGATTCTGAAATGCGACGGAGTCGAGGCCGGCGATTTCGTTCGAGGCGACACGGTGCGCGCCGGGCTGCACGAATTTGGAGAAATGCGCGATGTAGTGGAACGAGGCGCCGTAGCTGACCTGCTTCGTCTCGGTGTTCACGATGACGGGCGCGTCGCAGAAATTGCCGACGTGGTTGGGGCCGCCGCGCTGGTCGAGGACGATGTTCCAGTCGATGTAGGCGGCGACCCAGTTGCGGAAGTCGCCGATCATCTGCGTGGCGTAGCGCTCGCCGTTGTCCCAGCGTCCGATGAGCGTGCCGCTCTCGACGCAGCCCTCGGTGAAGATGATGGGTTTGTCGGGGAACTGGGCGTGCACGCGCGCGGAGGCGGCGAAGTCGTTGCTGACATACCAGTGGATGCCGAGGCCCCAGAGGTATTTCGCGCACTCGGGGTCGCCGAGCATGGCGGCGGCGCGGGCCTCGAGGCGGTCGCGGTTGTGGTCCCAGCCGATGAGCTTGATGCGGTCGAGCAGGCCGGCCTTTTGCAGCGCGGGGCCGAGGTGGTTTTTCACGAAGTCGCGCTCCTGCTCGGGCGTGTAGAGGCAGGATTCCCAGACTTGGTGCGCCTCGGGCTCGTTCTGGACGGTGAAACCCCAGACGGGGAACTGCTCCTCGCGCTCCATGTGCTGCGCGAACTTCACGAACATGGCCGCCCACGCCGGCGCGTATTCGCGGCGGAGCGAGCCGCCGTCGTCCATGCGGAAGTTGGTTTTCATCCACGCGGGCGGGCTCCACGGCGAGACGAGAAGCTTGAAGCGCGCATCGCCGCCGGCGACGCGGCGCGCGTCGTGCAGGAGCGGCATGAGCCACGCGCGCATCGGCTCGAGGGTGAAGCTGTGGAGGTCGTAGTCGCCGGGCGTGGGCGCGAGCGACCAGAGACTGAGGGAGAAGTCGCAACTGTTGAGGTGCGTGC
>PNKG01000262.1 GCA_013822585.1 Opitutus sp.
TTGTGGGCGCGGGCGAGGCGGGTGAGGGAGTCGAGGAAGAGCACGACGTCCTTGCCGGCTTCGCAGAGGCGCTTCGCGCGCTCGATGCAGAGGTCGGCGACGCGGATGTGGTTCTCGACGGACTCGTCGTTGGACGAGGCCCAGACCTCGGCGGGCACGCTGCGCTTGAAGTCGGTGACTTCCTCGGGGCGCTCGTCGACGAGGAGGATCATGACGTGGCACTCCGGGTGGTTTTCCAGGACGCCGAGCGCCATGTCGCGGAGCATCGTGGTCTTGCCGGTGCGCGGCGGGGCGACGATGAGGCCGCGGGTGCCCTTGCCGATGGGGCAGAAGAGATCGACGATGCGCGTGGTCATGCGGCCGTCCTTCATCTCGAGCTTGAGATGCTCGTTGGGCGTGATCGTGAGGAGATTGGCGAAATCGATCATCCGGCGGCGCGCGTCGACGTCCATGCCGTCGACTTTCTCGATGAAGCGCACCTTGGGATTCGGGAAGCGCGGGTCGGGCGTCGCCAGCGCGGTGACGAGGCTGCCCTGGTTGAGCTTGAAGCGGCGGATGAGCTCGCGCGGGACGAAGGGGTCCGTCGGGCGGCGCTTGCCGTAGCGCGTGGGGTCGAGCAACTGGCCGTTGCGGCTGTTGTCGATGTCGAGGATGCCCTCGACGCGGACGGAATTGTCCGGCTGCTGCGCAGCCGGATTCTGATCGGAAGCCTGCGACGCCGGAGCGTCAGGCTGTTTTTCTTTTTCCATACAAAGCGGGTATTTCGGAGCTGCCGAGACTTGACCGCTAATCCGTAGGAGCCATTAACTCCTGCGTCGCTTCAACCCCAATAAGAGGAGAAACTTGTGACGGACCAAACGATTACCTCAGTGTCCCGGGAGAGCAGAGTTTTCAAACCCTCGGCCGAGTTCCAGGGCCAAGCAAACCTTGGCAGCTTCGCGACTTACCGTAGGCTCTACGCCGAGTCTGTCAACGCCCCAGATAAATTCTGGGCCAGACAGGCCAAGGAACAACTGGTGTGGCGCAAGCCGTTCAAGACGGTGCTGCAGTGGAAGTCGCCCCACGCCAAGTGGTTCGTGGGCGGCAAGTTGAACGTTTCAGAGAACTGCCTCGACCGCCACCTCGGCACCGTCCGCGAGAACAAGGCCGCCCTGATCTTCGAGGGCGAACCGGGCGACGTCCGCACGATCACCTACCGCCAGCTCTATTTCCACGTCTGCCGCTTCGCGCACGTGCTCGAGAACATGGGCGTGAAGCCCGGCGACCGCATCGCGATCTACCTGCCGATGATCCCCGAGGCGGTCATCGCCATGCTCGCCTGCGCGCGCGTCGGCGCGGCGCACACGGTCGTCTTCGGTGGCTTCTCGCCCGAGGCGCTCAAGGACCGCATCAACGACTGCAAAGCCAAGGTCGTCATCACCGCCGACGGCGGTTGGCGCCGCGGCAAGCTCGTGGAACTCAAGGCCAACGTCGACAAGGCCCTCGAGGGCGCGCCGAGCGTGCAGTCCGTGCTCGTCGTCAAGCGGACCGGTCAGGAAATCGCCATGGTCGAGGGCCGCGACACCTGGTGGCGCGAGGCCTGGCAGGGCGCGCCGAATTTCCACGACGCGAAGGCGTTCGATTCCGAGCACCCGCTCTTCATCCTCTACACCTCCGGCTCGACCGGCAAACCGAAGGGCGTGCTCCACACTTCCGCCGGCTACCTGCTCGGCGCCAAGCTCTCCTCGCACTACGTCTTCGATCTCAAGGACAGCGACCGTTACTTCTGCTCGGCCGACATCGGCTGGATCACCGGCCACAGCTACGTCGTCTACGGTCTGCTCGCGAACGGCTCCACGATCTTCCTCTACGAAGGCGCGCCCAACCAGCCGGAGCCCGACCGCTTCTGGCAGATGATCGACCGCCACGGCATCA
>PNKG01000263.1 GCA_013822585.1 Opitutus sp.
GCGCTGCGGGCCGGCATCGCGCGCCCGACCGCCTACCGGCTGGTGCAGACGCTGGCGGGCGAAGGCCATATCGTGCAGGATCCGGTCGACGGCCGGCTCTCGATCGGCTTCGCGGTGCTGCCGCTCGCCGCCAGCCTGCTCGACCGCAACCGCATGCGGCTGGAAGCCTTGCCGCACCTGCACACGCTGGCGCAGGAGACCGGTGAGCGCGCCAATCTCGGCATCCTGCACCGCGACCAGGTGCTCTACCTCGCGGGCGTCGAGAAGCCGTCGCTGCCGACCATCTATTCGCGCTTCGGCAAGACCGCGCCCGCGCATTGCTCGTCGCTCGGCAAGGCGGTGCTGGCCTATATGCCGGAGCCGCAGGTGCTGGCGCTGTTGCAGTCGCGGCCGCTGGAGGCGTGCACGCCCAACAGCATCACCAGCATTCCGGCGTTGCTGGAAGAACTCGAAGCCACCCGCCGCCGCGGCTATGCGATCGACAAGGGCGAGAACAATCCCGCCTTCTGCTGCGTGGCCGCCACCATTTTCGACGCACGCAACCAGCCGGTGGGGGCGATCAGCCTGTCGGGGCGCGATCTCGAGCCGCTGCTGCCGCATGTCGAGACGCTGCGGCACACGGCCGAGATCATCTCGCACGTGCTGTAGAAGACCGTCCGCCAGGACGGTCCACGGCACGGCCAAGAAGCAAAAAAGCGCCCTAGGGAGCCGGCATGGAAAAATTGATCATCACAGTGGCGTGCGATTCCCGCACGTCATATCCGGCCAATCACTATTGCCCGCCGCAGGAAGACATCAAGGCCTGCGCCCAACATTACATCGATGCCGTCAATGCCGGCGCGGCCATCGCCCATATCCATGGCCGCCGCACGCTGGAGGAATCGCTGCAGGTCGACGGCCGGCAGGTGTCGAAGATCCATCACGACGACTGGAAGCGTCTGCAGGACGCCATCATGAGCAAGGTCGATCCGGTGATGCAGTTCGGCGTGGCCAGCGCCCGCATCGAGGAGAAGATCAAGCTGATGACGCTCGGCCCCGACATGATGGCGGTGGCCTTCAACGTCCACGACGAATATTTCCAGAACAACGGGCCGGACTATCCACCCAAGCGCATGATGGCGCTGCACCCGGTCGAGGAGCTGCTCGGCTACTGCAAGGCGGCCGAGGAGCACAACGTCAAGCTCGAGGTCGAGTGCTTCCAGACCGGCGCCTTCTGGAACCTCGAATTCGTGCGCAAGCACGGCTACCTGAAGGAAAAGGCCTACACTACCTTGTTCATCGGCTGGCCGGGCGGCACCTGGACGCCGCCGACCGAGCGCGCCCTGCAGTTCTTCGTGGACAACCTGCCGCAGAACTGCATCTGGAACGTCAGCGTGATGAATCCGGAAAAGCAGTGGCCGATCCTGGCGCTCGCGGTCGCGCTCGGTGGCCATGTGCGGGTCGGCTACGAGGACAATCCTTACATCGCGCCGGGCGAGTTCGCCAAGAACAACGCCATCCTGGTCGAGCGCATGGTGTCGATCGCCCGCGGCCTCGGCCGCGAGATCGCCAGCCCGGACGAGGCGCGGGCGATCCTGGGACTGTCGCGGCCGCAATAGGAGGTCATCGCGCCGTCGCGGGCCTCACGCTGATGCCTTCCATGGGCGAGGATCGATGAGCGCGGATAGTTCCACGTCGTCCTACGACACCATCATCGTCGGCGGCGGCGCGGCCGGATGCGTGCTGGCGAACCGGCTGTCGGCGCAGTCGTCGCGGCGCGTGCTGCTAATCGAGGCTGGACGCGACTATGCGCCCGGCACCGAGCCGGCCGACATTCTCGATACTTATTGCACCTCCTACTACAACCCAGCCTACAAATGGTCCGGCCTCAAAGCACATTGGCGCGGGCCTGAGAACTCGCC
>PNKG01000264.1 GCA_013822585.1 Opitutus sp.
GGTCAGCACGTAGAGGAAGACGCTCAGCGCGAACACCAGCACCAGCGGCGAGAGCGCGAGGGCGCACAGGTCGCGCAGGCCGCCGCCGGCCGCCGCGCCGCCGGCGCGGGCGCGCGACTCGTCCACCGGCACGGTCCAGAGCAGCGCCGCCGCCGCGAAGGCCAGCGCCGCAAGCACGAAGTAGACGCGGAACCACGCGGTCGAGGCGGGCGCGGCGTCGTCCACGAAGGCGCCGAAGAGGAAATACGCCGCGAGCACGCCGAGCATGAAGCACGACTCGAGGAAGCTCATCAGGCTGGCGTGCTCCTTGGCGTCGTCGGTCACGAGCCCGAGCGTGGCGAAGACCGACACCTTCATCACGCCGAAGCTCACGCCCGTGGCCACGAACAGCAGCTTGGCCGCCCAGAAGCTGGCGAGGAAGGGCATCGCGGCGCACATCGCGCCGATGCCCCCGAGGGCGGCGAGCATGGCGCGCTTGTAGCCGATGCGCAGCAGCCAGGCGGCGACGAAGAACGACGTGGCGGCGATGCTCAGGTCCTTGCACGCCTCCAGCACGCTGGCGCTGGCCGGGCTGACGCCGAAGTTGCGCTGCACCTGGAAGATCACCGTGCCCACGCTGTTCAGCAGGCTGGCGAAGAGGAAGTAGTTGAGGAACAGCGAGAGCTTGAGGCGGAAATGCTTCATGGTTCAGGGCCGCTCCGCCGGGGGGCGGACGGCGAGGTAGACGGTGCTCCAGAGTTGCGCGGCGTTGGATTCGTCCACGTGCGAGCGCGCCTCGCCGAAGGGCACGAGCGCCGGGCGGCCGTCCCGCGCCTCCCAGCTCCAGAGCTCGCCGGTGCTCTGCGCCTGCATCGCCGAAATCACGGCCCACAGCGCGCGCTGGGCAGCGACGAGGCGCGCACGCGTGGCCGGGGGCAGATCGCCGCGGGCGAGCTGGCGCTGCAGGCCGGCCGCCATCAGCGCCTGCTGCCACGACCAGACGTCGGGGCCGTGATAATCGCCCCGCGTGAATCGCCGCCACCACGCGTCGCCGCCAAAGACGGGGTTCGCCGCGGCGAGCCCCACCGGCAGACGCAGGCCCGCCGGGAACGGCCGGAGAATCTCTCCCGCCACGCCGTCGAGGTAGGAGGGGGGCGGAGCGGTGAAAAACAGCACGAAGCTCCCGTCGGTGTGCATCACCGGCACCGGCTGCCCATCGGCGCCGAGAGCGAGCGCGTGATAGCGCACCGCGCCCTCGAGCGAGGCGACCGCGGGCTCCGGGTCGAGCTGCAGCGACCGGGCGTAGTCGGCCACCAAACGCCGGGCGTCGGCCGCCGGCACCTCGACGCGGAAGAACTCCTCGGTGCCGCTCCATCTCGACGCCAGGTGCCCGGCCCGGTCGGCCAGCGCGGGCTCCGCTCCGAGCAATCCGCTGCGCGCCAGCCGCGCGGCCGCCTGCAACGCGGCCGGGGCCAGCGCCACGTTCACATCGAACGGGTATCGGCCGCCGCCGAGCCCGTCCTGCGAGTCGCGCCAGTTGCCGACCGACACGCCGGGCTTGAGCGAGACGAGGTGGGCGGCGTCACGGCGCTCGGCGAACGGCGCGGTGAGCGCGCACACGCGGGCGAGATTCCGCCGCAGCGCGGCGGCGTAGGATTCGCCCGCCGGCGTCGTGCGCGCGAGGAACGCCGCCGCGCGCGCCGGGCCTTCGGGCGTGTCGAGCAGGTAGGACGCCACGGCGGGCGCGAGCATGAAATCGCCGTCGACCATCTTGTAGTCGAGCGCGGGCGTCCGGAGATCCGCGGGCGGCGGGCGGCGCGTGAGATTTTCCAGCGCCGCGTATTCGCCGACGGCCTCCTCGTGCGCCACCTCGCCGTCCGGTCCGAGACGATCGAGCACGGAACCGAGCGCG
>PNKG01000265.1 GCA_013822585.1 Opitutus sp.
CCACGAGCGCCGATGCCATCGCTCGTGAGTCCGTCCCCGAGAGTGTCATCGGAGGAAATGTCATCCAGGAACAGGGCGACCTCCGCGCCGCGCTGCGCGGCTACGATGCCGCCTTCGAGGAAAGATTCGCGAAGGCCGTCCAACAGCAACTGGCCGCGCTCAAGCAGCAGGTCGCCGCCGGCAAGGAACTGGTCGCGGACCGCCCGCACCTGACCCACCTGCGCGACAGCCTCGCCAAACTCGAGGCCCTCCTGCCCGATTACGAAAAAGTCTGCCTGCGCATGCTCGACGTGGGCAGCGCCATCCTCTCCTCCCGCGCCGACATGCAGAAGACCAACGACGCATTCCTGGCCGAAGTCGACGCGCTGATCGTGGAGCAGAGCAAACTCCTGCGCGAGGATGTTGCCAAAGGCAACGTCGACCCGGACAAACTCGCCGAGCGCGTCACCAAGGTCGTCCTCGCCCACGATATCCGCTACCATGTCGCTTTGTGCCGCATGTCGAACTTCGAGGCCCAGGCCTCGCGCGACGTCAAAATCTTCGACGCCGCCCTGGCCGAACTCGCCGAGGCCGCCAAAGACATCGAGGACATCGCCCCGCTCATCCACCAGCCCAAGAATATCGCCCAGCTCCAAGCCTGCGGCAAGGCCCTCGTCGCCTACAAGGACTCGCTCCTCGCGATCAAGGCCCACTATGCCGATCTCACCGCGATCTTCGCCCAGCGCCGCGAATTCGGCGACAAAGTCACCGCCATCGCCAATACCATCTCCGACACCGCCAACGCGCGCGCCACGGCCGCCGCCACGACCTCCAGCACCGCGCTGGATCGCTCGACCACCCTCGTTGTCTGGGGACTCGCCGCCGGCGTGGGCATCGCCGTGCTCCTCGGATTCTTCATCATCCGCACCACCACCCGCCTCCTGTCCCGCGTCGCCGCCACGATCGGCGCCGGCGCCGAGCAGACCTCCGTCGCCGCCGCCCAAGTCTCCGCCTCCAGCCAGTCCCTCGCCCAAGGCGCCAGCGAGCAGGCCGCCAGCCTCGAGGAAACCAGCGCCTCGCTCGAAGAGCTGGCCTCCATGACCAAGCGCAACGCCGAAGGCGCCACCCAGGCCAAGGACCTCTCCGGCCAGACCCGCGCCGCCGCCGACACCGGCGCCACCGACATGGGCGAGATGAAATCCGCCATGGACGCCATCAAGCACTCCTCCGGCGAGATCGCCAAGATCGTCAAGACCATCGACGAAATCGCCTTCCAGACCAACATCCTCGCCCTCAACGCTGCGGTCGAGGCCGCCCGCGCCGGCGAGGCCGGCGCCGGCTTCGCCGTCGTCGCCGAGGAGGTGCGCAACCTCGCCCAGCGCTCCGCCCAGAGCGCCAAGGAAACCGCCGCCAGGATCGAGGACTCCGTCGCCAAGAGCGAGCACGGCGTCCAGATCTCCGCCAAGGTCGCCACCTCCCTCCAGCACATCGTCGAGCGCGCCCGCAGGATGGACGCCCTCGTGGCCGAAATCGCCACCGCCTCCAACGAACAGAACCAGGGCATCGGCCAGGTGAACACCGCCGTCTCGCAGATGGACAAGGTCACGCAGTCCAACGCCAGCAACGCCGAGGAGACCGCCGCCGCGGCCGAGGAGCTCACCGCGCAGGCCGCCCTCCAGCGCGAAGCCGTGGCCGAACTGCTCGCCCTCGTCGGCGGCGCCACCTCGAAATCCACCGCCCCTGCCGCCGCCACCCCGAAATCGAAAACCAAGGCGACCGCCCCCTCCGTCGCGCCGAAGCGCCAGACCGCCGTCGCCGTCCCCGCGCACAACGGCACCCACGACGCCCACTTCCTCGACTCCTGAACCATGAACTCCACCGCCACCCCCTCCCTCCAATCCAGG
>PNKG01000266.1 GCA_013822585.1 Opitutus sp.
GCTTCGCTCCTCGCTGAAGGCGCCCAACACCACGTCCTCTCTCGGCTTCCGCTGCGCCCAGTATCTCCCGCGCGGAACAACCGCCACCACCGCTCCCTCATCCCCGCCATGAAAACCACGCCCTCTGCGTTTTGTAACCTATTAGGTTACAATTCTCCTCTCTTCTCCCTGCGGCGCTACGGCAAGTGTAACCTAATAGGTTACACTTGCAGAAGGGCCGTCCTGTCGGCGGTGGCTGTGGTCGGGCTCGCTTTGTCGGCTGCGCCGGCGCCGGCGCCGTGCTGCCCGACGGAGGCGGCGACGGAGGCGGGCGATGGGCGCGGGTTGCCGGCGGCGGATTTCACGCGCGACTCGCTCTACCAGCTCGACGCGACCTACACGACCGACTCCGGCGAACCGTTCCGACTCGCCCGCCTCCGCGGCCGTCCGGTGATCCTCACGATGTTTTTCGCCTCGTGCAATTCCGCCTGCCCGCTGCTGGTGGCCGACATCACGCGCCTGCAGGCCGCCCTGCCCGCGCCGTTGCGCGACGAGGTGGCGATCGTGCTCGTGAGCTTCGACGTCGCGCGCGACACGCCCGCCGCGCTGAGAAAATACCGCGAGGACCGCCTCCTCGGCCCGCAGTGGAACCTGCTCCACGGCGACGAGGACGCCGTGGCGGAGCTCGCCGCGCTGCTCGGCGTGAAATACAAGCAGGAGACCGACGGGCAGTTCGCGCACTCCAACCTCATCACGATGCTCGACGCCGAGGGCGAGATCGTCCACCAGCGCGCCGGATTGCAGGGCGGTCTCGTCGAGGCCGCCGCCGCGATTGTCCTGGCCCACGAGAAGCGTTGAATCTCCCCCCATGAACACGAAATCCCCTGCTCTCGTTCTCGCCGGCGTCCTGGCCTTCGGCGCCGTTCCCGTCTCGTTCGCCCATTGCGACAGCCTTGACGGTCCCGTGATCGTCGAAGCGCGCGCTGCTCTCGCGCGTGGCGACGCCGCACCCGTCTTGAAATGGGTCAGAGCCGACGACGAGGCGGCGGTCCGCGCCGCCTTCGCGCAAACCCTCGAGGTGCGCAAACTCTCGTCCGCCGCGGCGGAACTCGCCGACCGATTCTTCTTTGAGACGCTCGTGCGCATCCACCGCGCCGGCGAAGGCGAGCCGTTCACCGGCCTGAAAGCCGCCGGCAGTGCCGACGCCGCGCTCCTCGCCGCCGACCGCGCCATCGACACGGGCGACATCGATGCGCTCGTGAGCAACCTGACCGGCCAGATCGGCCGCGCCCTGCGCGAACGGCACGCCGAACTCCAGCGGCGCCGCGAGCACCGCGACCACAACGTCGAGGCCGGGCGCGCCTTCGTCGCCTCCTACGTGCAGTTCATTCATCTCTACGAACAGTTCGCCGCTCTCACGGCGTCCGCCGCGAGCGGCGCCGAACACAAGCACGGCCACTGATCCCGCCCGCGCGTCGAACGCGGCAGAAACAAAACGCCCGCGATCCCAAGGATCGCGGGCGTTTGCGTTGGTTGGCTGGGTGCGGTCGAAACTGCACCCGGTGGCGGGCGCCTATTCCTTCACGATGATCACGCCTTCCATGTAGGGGTGCGGCGTGCAGAAGTAGGTGTATTGGCCGGGCTTGGTCAGCACCTTGGCAAAGCGCTCGGCGTGGCCGAGCATCGGCGAGGTGAAGTGCTCGGGGCCGTCGCTCGTGACGACATCGTGCACGCCGGAAAACTCGCCCTTGAAGAAGGCGAACACGTCCTCGTTGACCCACTCGATCTCCGTGCCGGGCGGCACGACCGCGACCTTCGGGTAATACGAGTTGCCGATGATCTGCACGCGGAGCTTCTTCACGCCGGCGGGGAGCACGAA
>PNKG01000267.1 GCA_013822585.1 Opitutus sp.
TGGCATCCAACTCGGCGGTCGTCCCCTCCAAGTCAACGAGGCCCGCCCGAAGGAGGAGCGTCCCGCCGGCGGCGGCTTCGGCGGCGGCGGCGGCGAGCGTCGCGGCTTCGGCGGCGGCGGCCGCGGCGGTTTCGGCGGCGGCCGTGGCGGCCGTGGTGGCGATCGCGGTGGCTACGGTGGCGGTCGCGACCGTTACTAAGCGAACCGTTTGCCTCGCGCAAACCGACTGTCTTCCGGGGCGGAGCCCGCGCGGCTCCGCCCTTTTCTTTTCGGGCGAATCACTCACCCGCATCATCGTCCGTCCCGCATCATCCCAGCCAGCGCCCCCGTGCGCGGCGTCTCCATTAGTGTCGATGAGTGTCATTAGTGGTCCGTTCCCTCCATGCCCTTCAAAGCACTTCATCTCTCCGAGTCCGTCCTCCGCGGCGTCCAAGCCGCCGGCTACACGGACCCGACCCCCATCCAACTCCGCGCCATCCCTGTCGTGCTCGGCGGCGGCGACCTCATCGGCTCCGCCCAGACCGGCACCGGCAAGACCGCGGCCTTCGCGCTCCCCATCCTCTCCAAGCTCGGTGCGCACGCCGCCAAACCCCGCGTGCTCGTGCTCGAGCCCACGCGCGAACTCGCCGCGCAGGTCGAGACCGCCTTCCGCGACTTCGCGCGCTACACCGATCTCCGCACGCTCGCCGTATTCGGCGGCGTCGGCTACGGCCACCAGCGCAGCGAACTCCGCCGCGGCGTCGACGTCCTTTGCGCCACGCCCGGACGCCTGATGGATTTCGTGCAGGAGGGCATGGTCAACCTCCGCGACATCCAGATCCTCGTCCTCGACGAGGTCGACCGCATGCTCGACATGGGCTTCCTGCCCGTCGTGAAGGACATCATCGGCCGCTGCCCGCGCGAGCGCCAGACCCTGTTCTTCTCCGCCACGGTCCCGCCCGAGATCCAGCAGGTCGCCCACTTCGCCCTCCGCAACCCGACGCGCGTCGAGATCGGCGTCAACCGCTCGGTCAACCACTCCATCAACCACGCGCTCTACCCGGTCGCCTTCGCGCAGAAGTTCGACCTGCTGGTCGCCCTGCTCGAGAAGACCGACTTCGACAGCGTGCTCGTCTTCACCCGCACCAAGCACGGCGCCGACAAGATCGCCCGCAAGCTCAAGGCCGCCAACCACTCCGTCGCCGTCCTGCACGCCAACCGCTCCCAGAACCAGCGCATCGAGGCCCTCGCCGGCTTCAAGTCCGGCAAATACGAGGTCATGGTCGCCACCGACATCGCCGCCCGCGGCATCGACGTCGCCGGCGTCACCCACGTTATCAACTACGACGTCCCCGAGAACCCCGAGGACTACGTGCACCGCATCGGCCGCACCGGCCGCGCGCAGGCCGTCGGCGACGCCTTCACGCTCGTCACGCCCGAGAACGCGTCCGACATCCGCGACATCCAGCGCTTCATCGGCCAGAAAATCCCTGAACTCCGACTCGAAGGCTTCGACTACCTGCCGTTCAACACGCCGCGCCCCGCGCCGCAGCATCAGCCGCAACGCGGCGGACAACGCGGTCGGCCCCGCGCGCCCGGCGGCGGACATGGCCATCGCGCACATGGCGGCGCCGGGGGCCACGGCGCCGGCTCCGGCGAAAGCCGCGGCTTCCGCGGCCGGCGCTGAGGCCCCGCCGGTCGCCCCTTCGGACTCGACACGCTTCACGCGCGCCGCTCTGCCATCCGCCACCCCGCACAATCTGTCACCTAATAGGTGACAGATTGCCGTTCTCCCCGCCCTAGCCCGTCTTCCGCAGTTCAGGTTGGAGAACCGCTTTTTTCGAGGGTTTTCAGGCGCGGCTTCACTCTGAGGTGATC
>PNKG01000268.1 GCA_013822585.1 Opitutus sp.
GCGCAGGCCTGCAGGAAACGCTCGAGGCGCGCGCTGGAGTGCTCGGGGCCCTGGCCTTCGTAGCCGTGGGGGAGGAGGAGCACGATGCCGGAGACGCGCTGCCATTTCGATTCGCCGGAGACGAGGAACTGGTCGATGACGACCTGCGCGCCGTTGGCGAAGTCGCCGAACTGCGCTTCCCAGAGGCAGAGCATCTCCGGGTAATCGAGCGAGTAGCCGTAGTCGAAACCGAGCACGGCGTTTTCCGAGAGCAGCGAATTATAGACGCAGAAGCGGCCCTGCTTGGGATCGAGGTTCTTGAACGGCGAGAATTTCTGGCCGGTTTCGATGTCGCTCCAAACGGAGTGGCGGTGGCTGAACGTGCCGCGCTCGCAATCCTGGCCGCTGAGGCGGATCGGCGTGCCCTCGAGCATGAGTGAACCGAACGCCAGCGCCTCGCCGGTGCCCCAGTCGAAGGGGCCGCCGTTCTTCAGCGCTTCGGCGCGCGTGTCGATGAAGCGCTTGATCTTCGGGTGAACCTTGAAGCCCTCGGGGACGGTCGTGAGTCCCTTGATCACGCGCTCGACGGTGGCGGCGCTGATTTTCGTTTCGACCTTGGCGAAGCTGTAGCCCGGCTGGAACTCGGCGGTGGAGCCCTTGAATTCGGCGTGCGCGGCTTCCTTGCGCTTGGCGGTTTTCGCCACCTCGCGGGCCTTGGCCTTCTCGAGGTGCTCCTCGAGCGCGGCGGAATACTCGGCCTTGATCTGGTCGCCCTCGGCCGCGCTGACGCTGCCCTCGGCGGTCAGGCGCTGCGTGTAGAGCGCGGAGACGAGCGGATGCGCGGCGATCTCCTTGTAGAGGCGCGGCTGGGTGAAGGACGGCTCGTCGGTCTCGTTGTGGCCATGCTTGCGGTAGCAATACATGTCGATGAACACGTCGCGGCCGAAGCGGACGCGGTATTCGAGCGCGAGCTGCGCGATCATGCACACGGCCTCGGGATCGTCGCCGTTCACGTGGAAGATCGGGGCCTCGATCATCTTCGCGACGTCGGTGCAGTAGGCGGTCGAGCGCGAATCGTGCGGATCGGTGGTGAAGCCGATCTGGTTGTTGATGACGAAGTGCAGCGTGCCGCCGGTGGTGTAGCCGGGGAGCTGCGAGAAGTTGAGCGTCTCGGCCACGATGCCCTGGCCGGCGACGGCGGCGTCGCCGTGAATGAGCAGCGGCATGACGCTCGTGCGCTTGTCCATGTCGCCCCGGATGCGCTGGCGGCGCGGACCTTGCCTTCGACGACCGGGTTGACGATCTCGAGGTGCGACGGATTCGGCGCGAGACGGACCTCGACCTTCTTGCCGCCCGTGGTGGTGAGGATCGCCTCGTAGCCGAGGTGATACTTCACGTCGCCGTCGCCCGCGACGGAGTCGGGGATGTAGTTCTCGGAGAACTTTTCGAAGAGTTCGTCGAAGGACTTGCGCAGCGTGGAGCAGAGGACGTTGAGGCGGCCGCGGTGGGCCATGCCCATGACGATCTCCTTCACGCCGAGATCGGGGCACGCGTCGATGACCGCGTCGAGCGCGGCGATGATCGTCTCGCCGCCCTCCAGGGAGAAACGCTTTTGGCCGACGTATTTCGTGTGGAGGAATTTTTCGAAGAGCTCGGCCTTGTGCAGGCGGCGGAGGATGCGGATTTTTTGCGCCTTGGAGAACTTCGGCTTCATCCGGTTCGGCTCCATGCGCTCCTGCAGCCAGCGGCGCTGCTCAGTGTCCTGGATGTGGACGTATTCGACGCCGACGCTGCCGCAGTAGGTCTCGCGCAGCGACGCGACGATGTCGCGCAGCTTCATGCGGCCGCCGTGGAGGTAGTGGCCGAGTTCGAACTC
>PNKG01000269.1 GCA_013822585.1 Opitutus sp.
GGGGGCGAAGAGGAGGGCGTAGATCTCCTCGCGGGAGAGCGCGGCGTTGGCGGCGACGATGCCCTTCTCGACCGCCTTCCTGAGGATGCGCTCCGGGTCGATGCCGCGCCCGTCGTCCTGCAGTTCGATGACGATGTTGCTGCCCTGGTGGTAGGCGCGCAGGTGCACGGTGCCCTGCTCGGGCTTGCCGGCGGCGGCGCGCTGCTCGGGGCCCTCGAGGCCGTGGTCGAGCGCGTTGCGCACCATGTGCACAAGGGGATCGGCGATCTCCTCGACGACGGTGCGGTCGAGTTCGGTGTCCTCGCCGCTGACTTGGAAGTGGACCTTCTTGCCGAAATTGCGGGCGAGATCGCGCGCGAGGCGCTCCATTTTCTGGAAGGTCGGTTTGATCGGGATCATGCGCAGCGACATCGCGGTGTGCTGGAGGTCCTTGGCGATGCGGGAGAGCTGGGCGACGTTGCGGTGGATGGGTGAGCCGTCGTCGGCCAGTCTGCGGGCGGACTCGATGAGCTGGCTCTGCACGATCACGAGCTCGCCCACGACGTCCATGAGCGAATCGAGTTTCTCGGTGTTCACACGCACCGTCTGGCCGCCGCTGGCGGGCTTGGAGGCGGCCTGGGCCTCGATGGCGTTGGCGGCCGCGGTGGACGCAGGCGGGGCGGAGGGGGTTGCCACCACAGCTGAAACAGGAGCGTCCGACGCGGGCGCGGGAGCCGCCGGGGCCGCTTCGGGCGCGGTTGCCGGAGCCTCGGCAGGGGCCGGCCGGCCGGAGGCGAGGTGCTTCACCGCGCGGATGAGATGGCTGACGGGTATGATGCTGCCGGGCAGCTGGCCCTTCTCGAGGGCGACCGCGATCTGCTGGGTGAGCAGCTGCAGGGCGTCGCGGCTGCGGAGAATCTCGGTGATGATGGCCGGCGTGAGGCGGAGTTCGCGGTTGCGGGCGAGGTCGAGCAGCGACTCGACCTCGTGGGCGAGCGTGTGCATGGGCACCAGGCCGAGGAAGCCGGCGTTGCCCTTGATCGTGTGGAAGGAGCGGAAAATGGAATTCAGCGCCTCGGGATTGTCCGGCGTCTGGTCGAGGATGAGCAGCGCCGCCTCGATCTGCTGGAGGTGGTCGACGGCCTCCGCGTGAAACTCGGTCAGCAGCTCCTGGTTCTCGCCGAGGTTGAGTTCGAGGAGCACGTCGGAGGCGTGCTCGGTCTCGGCCGGGGCCGGGGCGCCGCCGGGCGCCGCGGCGGCGGATTCGGCGGCGCCGGCGAACGGCGCGGGGGCCTTGCCGGCCCGCACGGCGTCGAGGGCCTTGGGCAGCCAGTCGATGAGCGAGCGCAGCTTGGCGAGCGCATCGCCGTCGAAGGGCTGCGCGGCGTCGAGGAGCTTGTCGAGGGTGCCGTGGACGAAGGCGACCGCGGCGGTGATGGCCGGCTCGCCGGCGGAGCGCTCCTTCATCTCGCCGAGCAGGCTGTAGGAGGGGATCAGGCCGTCGTCGCGGCCGGGTTGGGCAAAGATGGACTCCGCGGCCAAACGGCTGAGCGAGTCATCCAACGATTGGAAGGATTCCGGGGCTAAAGGCATGGCGGATAGGCGCGTGTCAGATCCGCTAAATCGACGCAGCCCGGGAAAACTTAACGGGAACCGCGATCCGGCGAACATCTCCGGGGACGGCGGATTTGGAATTCACGCAAAAGTTTGGGCCGGATGTGCCGAAGGAGAGTCCATTGCCTCCGTCTGTCACTCCGATGCCCACTCTCGCGCCCGGAGGCGTTGAGACTGCATGGGCAGCACGAAACCCATTCCACCGAATCTCCGCAACATGAGCGCTCCAGCCGCCACCGCCGCCACCCATTCGCAGAGCAAG
>PNKG01000270.1 GCA_013822585.1 Opitutus sp.
AAACATTGTAGCCGATTGTCTGTCGGCAGGGCGAACCGTCCTCGGTGAGCCGCGGCTCGGCTGGGACGCCTCGCCCTACCGAACTTCGGCCCCACCAAACCTCGATTCCGGGATTCAACCTGCGGCGCGTGACTGTAGCAACAAGGAGCGCCTTCATGCCGCGACGGAAAAATCCGCCGCGGTCGGATATCGGATCGCGGCGCAAAGCCGCTCCTCCAGGTCCGGCAATCGCGGAATCCGGGCTGAACCCGGATTCCGGGCTCAAAGCTTGCCGTAACGGGTGTCAGATTTTCACCGCCCCGGTGGTGAGTTTGTCTCCGAGGCGTTGCGCGGCACGCTCGAGCACGATGGGCATCGCGGCTTCGAGCAGTTCGGTGGTGAAACCCCATTCGCGCAGGAAGGCGCCGTGCACGGCAGTCAGGAAGCTGTCCTCGTTCACGCCCGGGCCCATCGCCGTCGCGAGGTATTTCGCGGCGTGCAGGTGCGCCAGCAGCGGCAGCGCCTCGGTGGGCGCCTCGTGCGGGCGGGTGTGGAATTCGGCCATCGCGCAGAAGAGCCTCGGGAAATTCCAGGCGTGCAGAAGCCGGTTGGTGGCGTCGGCGTGGTGGTAGCCCAGCACGGCACGCTCGGCCTGCTCCCAAGTGCATTGCATGCGGTCGCGGAAGGCGCGCACCGCCGGGTAGAATTCGCCGCAGGAATGCGCCAGCGCGAGTTTGCCGAGATCACAGACGAGGCCCGCGGTGTAGGCGAGCTGCGGATCGAGTCGCTCGGTCGACTGGGCGAGCACTTCGCCCGAAATGGCGGTGCAGAGCGCCAGCCGGCTGAAGTCGCCCGGCTCCCAGCGCAGCGCCTGCGTGGTGCCCGGGCTCTCCCAGCGGCTGACGAGCACGAGCGCGGCGAGGCGGTAGATCTCCTTCGCTCCGAGCCGGAAGACCGCGGCCTCGACCGTCTCGACGGTGCCGCGCGCAAACATCGCCGAATTGGCCAGCCGGAGGGTGGCGGCGGCCAGCGAGGGATCGAGGGAGATGAGCCGTTCGATCTCGGCGGCGGAGCTGTTGTCGCTCTGCAGCGCCACCCCCAGCCGCGGCAGGAGCGAGGGCGAGCAGGGCAGGCGCAGCGCCTTTTCGCAGACTTGCTCGAGGGTCGGAGGAACGGGGGCGGCCGGGACGTTCATGGGGGAAACTCCGTATTACGGACTTTGCTTTGTGGCGGGTTGCCAGTGGGGCGCTTGGGACTGCGGCAAGCCAAACTCCGTATTACGGACTTCATGGGTGGGTCAGGCGGCCTGGAGCAGCGAGGCGGGGTCGAGGATGAGGGCGATGTTGCCGTCGCCGAGGATGGCGCCGCCGGCCACTCCGGGCAGGCTTTGCATGAAGGCGCCGAGGTTCTTGATGACGACCTCCTGCTTGCTGACCATCTCGTCGACGAGCAGCGCGGAGACGCGACCGGAGTGCTCGACGATGACGACGATGCCGTCGCACGGCTGCGTGGCGTCGGCGGGGATGCCGAAGCGACGGTGCAGCCGGTGCAGCGGGAGGATCTTGCCGCGCAGCTCGAGCACCTCGCCCGAGCCGTGCACGGTGGTGATGGCCTCCTTCGGCGGACGCAGGGCCATCTGCACGGAGGTGCTGGGGAGAATGAACTTGTCGGCGCCCACGCGGACGACGAGGCCGTCGATGATCGCCATCGTGAGCGGCAGTTTGATCTTGAAGATCGAGCCCTTGCCGATCTCGGAGGAGATCTCGATCTTGCCGCGGAGCTTCTCGATGTTGCGCTTCACGACGTCCATGCCGACGCCGCGGCCGGAGACAGCCGTGACCTTCTCGGCGGTGGAGAAGCC
>PNKG01000271.1 GCA_013822585.1 Opitutus sp.
AACTCTCGCCGCTGGTCGACTGGGCCGATCTCGACGGCGCGCTGCTCATCAAGGACGACCCCTTCGACGGCGCCCGCATCGTCGACGGCAAAATCTGCCTGCCCGACCGCCCCGGCATCGGCGCCGTGCGGCGCTGAACCGCGCTCGCTTCGCCGCGCCTTCCGCATTCCATTCTCAGACAATGCCCGCCCCACCCTCCACCCTGCGCGAGAAGATCGGCCAGCTGCTGCTGCTCGGCTTCAAGGGCAGCACGGCGGCCGACACGGCGATCATCGTCCGCGACCTGCGCGAGCACGCGATCGGCAGCGTGATCCTCTTCGACATCGACATGACCGCCACAATCGACTCCGGCCGGCCCGGCAGCCGCAACGTGAAATCGCCCGGCCAGGTGCGCGAGCTCATCGCGCACCTGCAGTCGCAGGCGCGCAGGCCGCTGCTCGTGTCCATCGATCAGGAGGGCGGCCGCATCAACCGCCTGAAGCCCGCCTACGGCTTCCCCGACAGCCTCTCGCACGAGGAACTCGGCGCGCGCGACGATCCCGCCTTCACGCGCGAGCAGTCCGCCGCCACCGCGCGCACACTCGCCGCGCTCGGCATCAACTGGAACCTCGCGCCCGTCGTCGACCTCGACGCCAATCCCGACAACCCGATCATCAAGGGCAAGCGCCGCAGCTTCGCGGCCGATCCGGAGAAGGTCGCGCGCCACGCCGCGGCCTTCGTCGACGGCCACCGCGCGCACGGCGTGCTGACCTGCCTCAAGCACTTCCCTGGACACGGCAGCGCGGCCGGCGACACGCACCTCGGCTTCGTCGACG
Source organism: Opitutus sp. (assembly GCA_013822585.1). Taxonomy (GTDB): domain Bacteria; phylum Verrucomicrobiota; class Verrucomicrobiia; order Opitutales; family Opitutaceae; genus Didemnitutus. The sequence goes on from PNKG01000271.1 coordinate 816, forward strand.
TCACGCAGACCTGGCACGAGCGCGAGCTCGCGCCGTTCCGGCAGCTCATCGCGGCCGGCCAGTGCGACTCCGTGATGAGCGCGCACGTGTTCCACGCCGGACTCGACCCCGCGCGGCCCGCGACGCTTTCGCGCGCCGTCATCGGCGGCCTGTTGCGCGAACGACTCGGCTTCACCGGCGTCGTCACGAGCGACGACCTGGAAATGAAGGCCATCTCGAACCGTTACGGCCTCGAGAAATCCATCCCCGCCGCGCTCAACGCGGGGGTCGATATCCTCTGCTTCGGCAACAACCTCGCCTACGACCCCGACATCGCGGCGAAGGCCGCCGGCATCATCGAACGCGCCGTGCGCGACGGCGTGGTGCCCGAGCAGCGCATCGACGAATCCTGCGCCCGCGTCCTCGCGCTCAAGCGCCGCGCCGGCCTTCTGGCTCAGTCAACTTAACCACAGATGAACGCGGATGCGCCCAGATGCCAGACCGGCGGTATCCCCGTCTTTCCCCGGTGTGAATCGGCGTCCATCGGCGGTTCCGATCTTCCCGTCATTCGTGTGAATCCGTGGCCATTCGTGGTTCCCCCTGCATGAACTTTCTCCGTCTCTTCCCGCTCGCATCCCTCGTGCTCCTCGTCCTCGCCGGTTGCGCGCACCGGCCCGGCACACCCGCGAAACGCACGGGCGACGAGATCGTCGCCGCCGGGCAGTTCTTCCACACCGGCACGAAGGTCGTCACCTGGCTCGATGCCGGCGGCTACGACGCCTACCGCACCGAGCGCCGCTTCGCGCCCTACGAGCAGAGCAGCTGGGCGAAGACCCGGGAGGCGAAGGTCGGCTACCAGGACCCCGCGCGCTACGGCCTGCGCCAGGCGCGCCTGACGCCGGAGGAAATCGAGCGCGTGCGCGGCGGCGGCTGGGACTTGCCGCTCCTCCGGCGCGTGGTGGACCAGTTCGTCATCCACTACGACGTCTGCGGCATCGCCAAGCAGTGT
>PNKG01000272.1 GCA_013822585.1 Opitutus sp.
ATTCCCAAGTCGTGAACGGAAAGATCGACCTCTGCGAGCTGCTCCATGCCCGCGGCCTGCCGCGCTCAACGAAAGTGAAACTCGTTCGTCACCAATCCAGCGAGTGGAGCATTCCTGAGCTCATCGCACGCGGCCAATTCGAGACCTATCAATCGAACCAAGGCCGCCCAATCTTCAACTGCGAGTTCATCGTCTCCTTCCTCGGCGAACGTCATGCGCAAGCACGTCTGCTCGGAGTCTACCGTGTCGAAAACGTGACGCGCGACCCTGCGCGACTGTGGCCGTCCGGTTATCTCTATCCCGAGATGCGACCCGGCCCGCTCTGGTATCAGCTCGCCAAGCTCCCCGCCTTCGCCGCCCTCGAAAACCGTGTCGTCATCGATTGGGGAGCATCGCCGCGCATGTGGCATCAGTGGCTGAAGGAGCGCGAAGTCATCGAGGTGTTGCCCGACGGCTATGTCCGCGACTTTCCGGGCTACGACGAAGTCGTGCTCAACTACGCCGAGCTTCAGCACATCGTGGCGAAGCCCGCCGCGCATCGCGAATGGCACCGTGCGTTGAGCAGCGTGGCTGGGGTCTATCTCATCACCGACACACGTGACGGGCTCCAATACGTCGGCTCCGCCAGTGGCGCGAGCGGCTTGTTGGGCCGCTGGAGCGACTACGCCCGCACCGGTCACGGCGGCAACAAGCTCTTGCGCCAACTTATTGCCCGCGATGCCGACGCCGCTCTGCACTTTCAGTTTTCCATACTCCGTATCATGGTCCCGACCACGCCGCGCGACGATATCCTGAAAGCAGAAAGCTCGATGAAACGGAAACTCGGCTCCCGCGCCCACGGTTTGAACACCTGATTTCATGGACTTCTTCGAGGCCCAGGCTCGCGCGAAGCGCCGCACCAACCGGCTCGTGGCGCTGTTCGCCCTCGCCGTGCTCGGCACGATCGCAGCGAGCTACCTCGCCGCCATCCTGATCTTCCGCCAAGTCCAGCCGATCGCGGAACAAACGGAGGCCAACTACTGGGAATACCAGCGCACGGCACGCTGGCCCGACCGCGCGGCCTTCACGCAGTGGTGGGATCCGCAGATCTTCGCGGGCGTCGCCGTGGGCACGCTGGCCATCGTCGGCCTGGCCTCGCTCTTCAAATGGTCGCAGATGCGCGCAGGCGGCAGCGCCGTCGCCGAGATGGTCGGCGGCCGCCGCGTCGATCCGCGCACGACCGACCTCCGCGAACGCCGCCTGCTCAACGTCGTCGAGGAGATGGCCATCGCCTCCGGCACCCCCGTGCCCGCGGTCTACGTCCTCGAAAACGAGCCGGGCATCAACGCCTTCGCCGCCGGCCTCACCACCGCCGACGCCGTCGTCGCCGTCACCCGCGGCACGCTCGACAAGCTCAACCGCGACGAGCTGCAGGGCGTGATCGGCCACGAGTTCAGCCACATCCTCAACGGCGACATGCGGCTGAACGTGAAGCTCACCGCGATCGTCTTCGGCATCCTCGTCATTGGCCTGATCGGCCGCGGCATCCTGCGCTCGCTCGGCCGCGGGCGCATCCGCACAGGCGGCGGCAAGAACAAGGGCGGCGGCCTGGCCGTGATCGCGGCGGTCGGCCTCGCCCTGCTGCTCATCGGCTACATCGGGTATTTCTTCGGCCGCCTCATCCAAGCCGCCGTGTCGCGCCAGCGCGAGTTCCTCGCCGACGCCTCCGCCGTGCAATTCACCCGCAACCCCGGCGGCATCTCCGGCGCGCTGAAAAAAATCGGCGGCTACGCGCTGGGTTCGACGATGCTCGACAACCG
>PNKG01000273.1 GCA_013822585.1 Opitutus sp.
CCCGTGATGGACGACGTCGTTTTCGCCCCCCGATGAACCCCACCCCCCTCGCTGGCCAAGTCGTCTTCATCACCGGCGCGAGCCGCGGCATCGGCCGCGCCATCGCCCTCGCCGCCGCGCGCGCCGGCGCCCACGTCGTCGTCGCCGCCAAGACCACGGAGCCCCACCCGAAACTCCCCGGCACCATCCACACCGTGGCCGACGAGGTCCGCGCCCGCGGCGTCGAGGCGCTACCGCTCGCGCTGGACGTGCGCGACGAGGTTGCGGTGCAGGATGCGTTTGCGGCCGTCGCGCGGAAGTTCGGCCGCGTCGATGCGCTCGTGAACAACGCCGGCGCCATCTCGCTCACCAGCGTCGAAAACACGCCGGTGAAGCGCTTCGACCTCATGTTCGGGGTCAACGCCCGCGCCTGCTTTGTCTGCAGCAAAGCCGCGCTGCCCCTCCTGCGCGCGGCCGGCGGCGGACACATCGTCAGCCTCTCGCCGCCGCTGAACCTCAAGGGCCGGTGGCTCGCGCCGCATGCGCCCTACACGCTCTCGAAATACGGCATGACGCTGCTCTCGCTCGGCATGGCCGACGAGTTCCGCAAGGATCGCATCTCCGTGACTACGCTCTGGCCGCGCACGACCATCGCCACCGCCGCGATTGAATTCGCGGTCGGCGCGCAACTGCTGCCGCTCTCGCGCACCCCCGAGATCATGGCCGACGCCGCCCTCGCGATCCTCACCACCCGCGACGGCTCGCTCAGCGGCCGCCACCTCCTCGACGAGGACCTCCTGCGCGAGCGCGGGCAGACCGACTTCGCCCGCTACGCCCACGACCCCGCCCACGCCGGCAACCTGTTCCCCGACCTGTTCATCGATCCCTGACGTCTCGCCTCCCGCGACCCGACAAAGTGTAACCTAATAGGTTACAACCTCCGCACCCACTCCCGCCCATGCGCCCACCCGCCGAAACCACCGCCGAAGCCGCGGCAGACGCCCCGCTGCCCGCCAGCGAGCAGAACCTGCGCTTCATCCTCGGCCTGAAGCTCAATCAGCTCCGCAAGCAGCGCAGCCTCTCCCTCAAGGACGTCGCCGGCCGCGCCGATCTCGCCATCTCCTACCTCAACGAGATCGAGAAGGGCAAAAAATATCCCAAGCCCGAGAAGATCCTCGCCCTCGCCAAGGCCCTCGGCACGACTTACGATGACCTCGTGTCGCTCCAACTCGGCGAGCGCCTGCATCCGCTCTCCGGCGTGCTGAAGTCCGGCGTGCTCGAGGAGATCCCGCTCGAGGTCTTCGGCCTCACGCCCACCGGCCTGCTCGAGATGATGGCCGCCTCGCCCGACAAGATCAGCGCGCTCTTCGACACCTTCGTGAAGATCGCGCACCGCTTCGACGTCACCGTCGAGCACCTCCTCCTCGCCGCGATGCGTTCCTACGTCGAGCAGAACAAGAACTACTTCGAGGAGATCGAGCTTGCCGCGGAGAAATTCCGCCGCGCGCACGACTGGGCGCGCCAGCCCACGCCCGACCTCGCCCGTCTGCGCGAACACCTCGTCCGCAGGCACGGCTACACCATCGACGACGCCTCGCTCTCCACCCATCCCGAGCTGCGCAGCCTTCGCGCCATCACCCTTGGCGGCGAGACCGCCGCGCCGCGGCTGCTGCTCAACCCGCGCCTGGGCGACTGGCAGCGCGCCTTCCTGCTCGCCCGCGAGATCGGCTACCGCGAGCTGGGCCTGCGCGAGAAGGTCACCACCTCGCCCGTCGTGAAGGCCGAGTCCTTCGACCAGTTGCTGAAC
>PNKG01000274.1 GCA_013822585.1 Opitutus sp.
GAGACGCGCGAGATGCGGCCCATGAGGCGCGGCATGCGCTTGCCGCAATACGGGCAGGGCTCGTAGGTGAGGCCGTGCTCGATGTGGTCGCCGGTGCGGTAACGGAGCACGACCGTGCCACGCTGCTCAAGCGGGGTGTAGACAATCTCGCCGCCGATGCCGTCCGGCTGGACCCGGCCCGTCTCGGGGTCGACGACCTCGAAGATGCCCAGGTCGGGGAAAAGATGGTAGCCCGGCGGCGTGTGCCCGGGCGTGAACGGGCATTCGGACCAAGCCAGCTTCGCCTCGGTGAAGCCGTAGGTGGCGACGACCGTGGTGTTCGGCGAACCGATCTGGGCGCAGAGCTCGGCCAGCTTGCGGCGCGTGCCCTCGGCGACCTTTTCGCCGCCGAGCAGGACGCACTTGATGCCCTCGGCCCGCACGCCGAGGTTCACCGCCTCGCTGAGCACGTGGTAGAGGAAGGTCGGCATGCCGGTGATCACTGTCGGGCGGATTTTCTGCATCGCCCGCAGGTTGCCTTCGGTGCCCATGACCTTCCCGCCGCCGGTGGACAGGCAGAAGACGTTCCGCTCAAGGCCGGAATAATACATATACCAGAACGCCAGGTGCGGCGCGAAGGGGAACATGTTCAGCATCCGGTCCTCCCCGCCGCACCCGCCCATGTCGGCGATGCGCCCGCTGCCGATGCCGAGATGGCGGATGTCGTGCTGCGTGTAGAGGAACGCCACCGACTCCGTGGAGCGGCCGGTCGTGGCCGTCATGAAGATCGGCCGCCACTCGCGCTCCAGCTCCTCCTTCACCCGCGCGGGCCCGCGCAACAGGGCGTTGAGGACGGTCGACGGCCGCTTGCGCAGCACCGCCGGATCGGGGGCGAGGACGAATTCGAGTGATTTGCGCGGTTTCTCGGGCGTCGGAAGCAGCTCCTCCTTGGACGTGAAGGGGAGTTTCGCGAGGTCATCGACCGTGCGGATGTCGTCGGCCGTGAGCCCGGCCTGTGCGAACACCTGCTGGTAGTGCTTGGAGAATGGCAGGACGCAGTCGCGCAGGTAACGATGGAGTTTCAGGCCTTGCAGCTCGCGGACCCGCGCGCGATCCAAGCTGTGCCAGTGGGTAGTCAGTTGTTGGGGGAACATGAGCGGAACGCGCGCCAGACGGCGCGAAGGGTTTGTTCGCAAGCGCAACATGAGAGCTGAATTAAGTTTCGCAAGCGAAATTTCGCCATTGACGAAATTGCCCGCGCCGCATTCGCTCCGAGCGACATCCACGCCCTGCTCCACCCACCCGAACCATGGCCGAATCTTGGAAGATCAAGCTGCTGCGCTGGCGCTTCAACCGCTACCCTGCCTATCGACAGAGCGGTGCCCGCGTGGTTCGGATCAGCGAGGATTTTCGGGAAATCACCGTAAGGCTGCCGCTCAACCGCCTGACGCGAAACCTGCATGGCACGATCTACGGCGGGGCCATGTATGCCGCGGTCGACCCGCTGCATGCCGTCATCGTCGCCTCCCATCTCGGCCCGGACTTCCATGTCTGGATGAAGTCGGCTCAGATCGATTTCCGACGCCCCGGCCGCACCGACCTGCTTGCCACCGCCCACGTCAGCGCGCACGAACTCGACGATATCCGCGCCGCGCTCGCGCACACCTCCAAGCTCGACCGCGTGTTCAAACTCAATCTCGCCTCCCCCAGCGGCGAAGTCGCCGCGCAAGTCACCTTCACCGTCCACATCAAGCGCCGCGGCAAACACGAA
>PNKG01000275.1 GCA_013822585.1 Opitutus sp.
ATCACCAAGTTGACCGGCCACACCGCCGAAGAACTCATCGGACAGAATCCCCGCCTCTTCCGCTCCGCGCAGCAGGACGCGGCGTTCTACCGGCAGATGTGGGAGACCATCACGCGCGGCGACGTGTGGTCGGGCGAACTGCAGAACCGGCGCAAGGACGGCACGCTCTACCACGAGCGCATGACGATCGCGCCGGTGCGGACCGGACGCGGGGCCATCACGCATTTCGTGGCGGTGAAGGAGGACATCACCGACGAGCGCCACCTCGAGCAGCAGCTCGCGCGGGCCCAGCGCCTCGAAAGCATCGGCCTGCTGGCCAGCGGCATCGCCCACGACCTGAACAACGTCCTCACCCCCATCCTCCTCTCGGTCGAGCTGCTCAAGTCCGGCTATCCACCGCCCCAGACCAGCGACCGGCTCACCCTCATCGCGCAGTCGGCCCAGCGCGGGGCGGCCATCGTCAAGCAGGTCCTGACTTTCGCGCGCGGCATCGACGGCGAGCGCACGACGCTGCAGCCGCGCTACGTCGTCAAGGAGGTGGCGCAGCTGGCCGAGGAGACCTTCCCCCGCAACATCGAGCTGCGCGTCGAGGCGGGCCGCGACGTCAGCCCGGTGCTGGGCAACATCACGCAGCTGCACCAGGTCCTGCTCAACCTCGCCGTCAACGCCCGCGACGCCATGCCCGGGGGCGGACGGCTCGTCTTCGGCCTGCGCGACACGAAGGTCGACGAGGCGCGCGCCCGCCGCATCGGCCGGATCGAGCCGGGCGACTACGTCGAGCTTTCCGTGACCGACACCGGCACGGGCATCACCGACGATGTGCTCGAGCGCATGTTCGAGCCCTTCTTTACCACCAAGCCCCGCGGCAAGGGCACCGGACTCGGCCTCTCCACCGTCTACGGCATCATGCGCAGCCACGGCGGCGGCATCGAGGTGCAGACGGTGCTCGGGCGCGGCACCACGTTCCGCCTGCTGCTGCCCGTGCCGCGCCAGGTCCCGGAGACCGCCCCGTGCGCCGCCCCGGCGTCGGAGCTGCGCGGCGCGGGCCGGCTCCTGCTGCTGGTGGACGACGAGGAACCCATCCGCGTGGCGGGCGAGCAGATCCTGCGGCGGTGGGGCTTCGAGGTCGTCCCCGCCGCGGACGGCGTCGAGGCGCTGCAACTCTTCCAGCTGCACCCGTGCGACTTCGCCCTCGCGCTGGTCGACCAGATGATGCCGCGCATGAACGGCGTCGCCCTCATCCGCCAACTGCGGGATCTGGCTCCGGCCTTGAAGATCATCAGCTCCACGGGGCTCAGCGCCGAACCCGGGACGGAGCAGCAGGAAGCCGAGGAACTCGCGCGCCTCGGCGTGCGCACGCGCCTGCCGAAGCCCTACACCTCGGCCGAGCTGCTCGAAGCGCTGCGACGGGAGTTGGACGGCGCGTGAGGCCCAGGCCCGCCGAAGTTGAAGTTGCAGACGGATTCGTTCGCTCCCCTCGGCCGGTAAACGTCCGCGTTGCAGGGAGTATTCTGAGCCAAGTCGAGGGCCGGCAGCTTGGGGATGAGTTGCCATCTGCGGCCGGAGCGTCGCGCCGGGTGGGGCGCGCAGGAAGAAAAGAAGGTTTGATTTCGGAAAACGCGTCCGCAACCGTCGCCGCTCGCTTCGGACGCTTAGCTCAGTTGGTTAGAGCACGTGCTTCACACGCACGGGGTCACTGGTTCGAGTCCAGTAGCGTCCACCA
>PNKG01000276.1 GCA_013822585.1 Opitutus sp.
TCAGGGCGGTTGCGCCGGCGAGGCGCAAGCGCGGGAGGAGCGCCGATGCGGCGGCGCCCCGGGGGGGGATCAGGTGTGGGTTCATAGGTTCGGTTCGCTGACTGAGGGGGGTAAGCAGCGCCAATGGGAGGGGAGTGCAACCCGGACCCTAGTCATAACGGGAGCACGCTACAAGCCTTACCCGGCCCGCGGGAAATGGGGGCTCCCCCCGCGGCCGAAAGCGACTTGAGCGCCCGGCCGACTTGGGAAAGTGTGCCCCATGCACACGACCGGTCGCCTGCTTTCCGTTCTGTTGGTCGGCGCCCTCGCCTTCGCGCCGGCCGCCCCGCTGCTCGCCCAACGTTCCGCCGTCGAGGCCCGCCACGGCCTCGTCGCCTCGGCGCACCAGCTCGCCTCCGAGGCCGGCATCGAGATTCTGAAAAAGGGCGGCAATGCGGTCGACGCCGCCGTGGCCACCGGCCTCGCGCTGACGGTCGTCTATCCCTTCGCCGGCAACATCGGCGGCGGCGGGTTCATGGTCATCCATCTCGCCGCGGCCGACGGCCGGCCCGCGCGTGACCTCGTGATCGACTACCGCGAGACCGCGCCGGCCGCGGCCTCGCGCGACATGTATGTCGGCCCCGACGGCAAGCTCATCAAGGGCGACGGCTCCTCCACCGTCGGCTGGCGCGCCAGCGGCGTGCCGGGCAGCGTCGCGGGCTTCGCGCTCGCGATGGAGAAATACGGTTCGGGCAATGTCACCTGGGCCGACGTCTGCGAGCCCGCCCGCCGCCTCGCCGCCGAGGGCCATCTCGTCTCCCAAGCCACCGCCCGCGGCCTGCGCGAGTGGGGCCCGAGGCTCCTCGGCCAGTTCGAGGAGTCGAAGAAAATCTACCTCAAGAACGGCGAATTCTGGAACGCCGGCGAACTCTGGGTCCAGGCCGACCTCGGCGAGACTTTCACCCGTCTCCAAAAATCCGGCCCGCGCGAATTTTACGAGGGCGAGACTGCCCGCCGCCTCGCCGCCGCCATGGCGCAACACGGCGGTGCCCTCACGCTCGACGACCTCCGCGCCTACCGCCCCGCCGAGCGCACGCCGCTCCGCGGCAAATACCGCGGCTACGACATCGTCACCATGCCGCCTCCGAGCTCCGGCGGCATCGCGCTCCTGCAGATGCTCATGATGCTCGAGCCGCACGATGTCGCCGCCCTCGGCCACAACTCCGCCGCGAAATACCACCTCTTCGCCGAGGTGATGAAGCGCGCCTTCCGCGACCGCGTCGAATACCTCGGCGATCCCGATTTCGTCCGCGTGCCCGTCGCGCAACTCCTCGACCCCGCCTATGTGCAGAATCGTATGCGGGGCTTCTCGCCCGATCACGCCACGCCCGCCACCGCCGTGCTGCCCGGTCTCGGGGCGTTTGATCCCGCAAACGTTCTGCCGCGGCGCGAGAAGCTGGAGACCACGCACTTCTCGGTCGTCGACGCCGCCGGCAACGCCGTCGCCAACACCTACACCCTCAACGGCGCCTACGGCTCCGGCGTCACCATCCCGGGCACCGGCATTCTCATGAACAACGAAATGGACGACTTCACCTCCCAGGTCGGCCAGCCCAACATGTTCGGCCTCATTCAAGGCGAAGCCAACGCCATCGTCCCCGGCAAGCGGCCCCTCTCCTCCATGACCCCCACGATCGTCTTCAAGGACGGCCAACTCGTCCTCGTCACCGGCAGCCCCGGCGG
>PNKG01000277.1 GCA_013822585.1 Opitutus sp.
AATCTTTCCCTTGGGCCTCTTTCCGCAATGAAAACCTATCTGGCCAAAAAAGAGACAGTCCAGCCCAAGTGGTATCTGATCGATGCCGAGGGGCAGGTCCTTGGCCGTCTCGCCGTCAAGGTCGCCAACATCATCCGGGGCCGCAACAAGGCCACCTACACCCCGCACGTCGACACCGGCGACTTCGTGATCGTGATCAATGCGAGCAAGATCGCCCTCACCGGCAAGAAAGAGGAAGTGACCGAATACATGTCCTTCTCCGGCTACGTCGGCGGCGAAAAATACCGCAAGCTGACGGACGTCCGCACCAAGAAGCCCGAATTCATCATCATGCAGGCCGTCAAGGGCATGCTCCCGAAGAACTACATCGCGCGCAAGATGCTGACCAAACTCCGCGTGTTCCCGGGCGCCGAGCACCCCCACGCCGCGCAGAATCCCATCAAGCTTTGATCCGATCCATGAGCGCTGACTCCACCGTTTTCCTCGGCACCGGCCGCCGCAAGACCTCCACCGCCCGCGTCCGCCTTCTCGCCGGCTCCGGCAAGCTCACGGCCAACGGCCGCGACTTCGACGCCTATTTCAAGCACGACAATTTTGCCCGTCGCGCCGCCGGCCCGCTGGCGACCGCCGACGTGAAGGACAAGTTCGACGTTGTCGTGAACGTCCAAGGCGGCGGCATCAGCGCCCAGGCCGGCGCGGTCGCCCACGGCATCGCCCGCGCGCTGCTGAAGTTCAACTCCGAACTCCGCGTCACCCTCAAGAAGGCCGGCCACCTCACCCGCGACCCCCGCGAGAAAGAACGCAAGAAGGCCGGCCAGCCCGGCGCCCGCAAGCGCTTCCAGTTCTCGAAGCGCTAAGCCGCCTTCTCTCGGGTTTTCATATCCACGGGGTGCCACGCGGCACCCCGTTTTTATTTGCGAACCCCGGTCTCTCAGCCATCTACTCTTCAGCCAATTAGATGAATGTCGGCATTGTCGGCGCGTCGGGTTACTCCGGCGAAGTTCTCGTCAAACTCCTTCTGGACCATCCGCACGTCACCTTGGCGGCGGTCACGTCGCGCCAACATGCGGGCAAGCCCCTCTCGACCATCATCCCCGCCTTGCGCGGCACGGCCGCGGACACGCTTAAATTCTCCGGCTCCGATCCGGCCGCGCTCGCCGCGCGCACCGACATCGACCTGTGGTTCCTCGCGCTGCCGCACGGCGCCGCCGCGGAGTTTGCCAGACTCCTCGTCGCCGCCGGCCAGCGCGTCATCGACCTCAGCGCCGACTTCCGCGTGGCCGACCTCGCCACCTACGAGCGCTACTACGGCCATCACCACGCGCCCGAACTGCTGCCGTCGGCGCGCTTCGTCTTGCCCGAGCTGACCGACCCGAAGTGGAAGTCCGAGGCCAAGCTCGCCGCCGCGCCCGGGTGCTACCCGACCAGCACGCTCGTGCCCCTCGCGCCCTTGCTCGCCGCCGGCGTCCTCACCGGCGAGCACATCGTGGTGAATTCCTTCAGCGGCGTTTCCGGCGCCGGCAAGAAAGTCGACGAGACCTATCTCTACGTCGAGCGCGCCGAGAGCGCCAAGGCCTACGGCCTCGTCCAACACCGCCACCTCGCCGAGATCGAGGAACAGCTCTCGCTCCACGCCGGCCGCAAGGTTGTCGTCCAATTCAATCCGCACCTGGCACCCATGCGCCGCGGCATCATCACCACGATCACGGCG
>PNKG01000278.1 GCA_013822585.1 Opitutus sp.
GGCGCCGGGCACGGGTTTGCGCATGCGGCGGCGGCGCTGGACCTCGCGCTGCTGGAGGACCTGCGCGAGCTCGGCCTTGAGGTGGGCGATGCGGTCGCGGACGAGGCGGCGGTCCTGCTCGAGCTGCGTCTCGCCTTCGCCGCCCATCGCGCCCTTGCCGCGCTGGCGGGAGAGGTGCGTCCAGGCGCGCTTCAGGCGGGGCAGGGAATACTCCATGCGCGCGAGGGCGACCTGGAGCACGGCTTCGCGGGTCTGCGCGCGGTCGGCGAAGATTTCGAGGATGACTTCCTGGCGGTCGATGACGGCGAGGCCGGACTCCTCCTCCCAATTGCGCTGTTGCGCGGGCGAGAGGTCCTTGTCGAAGACGATGAGGTCGCAGCCCTCCTCCTTCGCCAGCGCGATCAGCTCGGCGGCCTTGCCGGTGCCGATGAGGAATTTCGGCTGCTCGCCGGCGCGCATGGTCACGAGCACGGTGCGCGCGACGACGAGGCCGAGGTTCTCGACCAGCTCCTTCAGCTCGCCGAGCAGCTCGGCGCCCTCGCCTGCGGCCATGGCGGAGGTCTGCACGCCCACGAGGAGCGCGCGGGTGACGGCTTTTTGATCGGTGAGGAAATCGGCCATGCGAGGCAGAGCGTGTGCGCGCGCCGTCGTGAGTCAAACGTGCCCGCGAAAAGGCCCGCCGGTCGGGCGGGCCTGCGGGTCGCGGAGCGGTCCCGGGGTTCAGCCCGCGGCTCCGTAGCGCACGATGCCGGAGACCTGATATTCGTGGTTGGTGCCGCCGATCTTGAGCTTCACGTGTTCGCCGATCTTCTTGCCGAGGAGGGCCTGGCCGAGCGGGGTCTTGTAGGCGATGACGTGGTTGTCGGGATCGGAATCCCACGCGCCGAGCACGGTGTAGCGGACGGCCTTGCCGTTGGTGACGTCGCGCAGGTCGACCACGGTGCCGACGGAGACCTGGTCGGTCGTGGCGTCGGCGAAGTCGGTGATGCGCGCGCGGGCGAGGTCGCGCTCGAGCTGGGCCTTCTGGGCCATGAGGACGGTCTGGTCCTGCTTGGCCATCTTGAACTCGGAGTTCTCGCGGAGGTCGCCGTGTTCGCGGGCGGCGGCGATGGCCTTGGAGTTGTCCGGGATGCGGCGGGAGACGATGTCCTCGTATTCGGTGCGCTTCTTCTCGTAGCTGGAGCGGGAGACGAGGAGCTGCTCGTCCTTGGCCTCGGCGTCGCCGGCGACGAGCGCCTGGAGCGAGGGGAACAGCTTGATGAAGCGGGCGAGGAGGGACTTCTTGGTGAGCTCCTCGAAGCCCTGGTTGAGGAGGAGGGTGTTGGCGAGGTCGCGGGCGGTCTCGGTGTCGGCGGTGGCGAGGAGGTCGGAGATGAGGTCCGGATCGTCGCTCAGGGCCTCGGCCAGCGGGATGCGGCGGGTGCCGGCGGACTGCAGCGCCTCGTAGTCGATGGCGAAGAAGATGGCGGAGAGCAGGCGCGGGGTGACGAGGTTGTTCAGCAGCTTGGCGAACTTCTTCGAGTGGCGGTTCTTGATCACCCAGAGGAGGACGGGGGCGCGGAGGTTCTGCTCGGTCTTCCAGCGCGCGAGGGTGGTGGCGAGCTCCTCGGACTGGCCGTGCTCGACGAGGAAGTTGATGCACTCGGTGGTGAACTTGCCCTGCGAGGTCTTGAGGAGGGCGAAGACGACCTCGCGCCACTCGAGCGG
>PNKG01000279.1 GCA_013822585.1 Opitutus sp.
AGCTTCCGCCACGTCACGACTTTCAACCTCGACGAATACCATCCGCTCTCGCCCGACCGGCCGCAAAGCTACCGGCGCTTCATGCAGCACCATCTTTTCGACCACATCGACATCGACCCCGCCAGCACCCACGTGCCCTCGGGCACGGTGCCGAAACCCGAGGTCGATGCCCATTGCGCGGCCTACGAGGAGGCCATCCGCGCGGCGGGCGGCATCGATTTCCAAATCCTCGGCATCGGCCGCACCGGGCACATCGGTTTCAACGAGCCGGGCAGCCCGCGGCATTCCATCACCCGCTTGGTCGCGCTCGATCCCCTGACCCGCCGCGACGCCGCGGGCGACTTCGGCGGCGACGCCGCGACGCCCCGCCATGCGATCACGATGGGCGTCAAGTCCATCATGGGCGCGCGCCGGCTCGTCCTCATGGCGTGGGGCCAGCACAAGGCCGACATCGTGCGCGCCGCGATCGAGGGCGAAGTCAGTTCGCACGTCACCGCGTCGTTCCTGCAGGAGCACGCGAACGCCACCTTCGTGCTCGATGCCGCCGCGGCCGGCTCGCTCACCCGCCATCGCACGCCGTGGCTGCTCGGTCCGCTGGAGGAACAGGGCCTGGCTTGGGACGAGCGCATGACCCGCCGCGCCATCCTCTGGCTCTCGCAGCTCCGCCAGAAACCGATCCTCAAGCTCACCGACGACGACTACAACGAAGCCGGCCTCCAGGACCTCCTGCGCGCGCACGGTTCCGCTTACGAGGCAAACCTGGTCGGTTTCTATCAGCTGCAGGACACGATCACAGGCTGGCCCGGCGGGCGCGATCCGCGCAAGGCCCGTCCGGGCGCGGCGCCGGTGCGGGCGTTGCGCGCGAAGTCCGCGGAGGTTTTCCCCAAACGCGTGCTCGTGCTCTCCCCCCATCCCGACGACGACGTCATCTCGATGGGCGGCACGCTGTGCCGGCTCGTCGATCAGGGCCACGAAGTCCACATTGCCTACGAGGTCTCCGGCGCGGGCGCCGTGTCGGACGAGGCCGTGTGGAGCAAACTCGCGTTCGTGCGCGACTCGGGCCTCGCCGATGCGCACGCGCCGACGCGGCTGGCGGAACTTTGCCACGCGCTCACGACCGGCAACGCCCCGGCGTCGCGCGAACTCGATGCGTGGAAAGGGCTCATCCGCCGCCACGAGGCGATCTCGGCCGCGCGCGTCTGCGGCGTGCCGGAGACCCGGCTCCATTTCCTCGACCTGCCGTTCTACAACGCCGCCCCGCGCAGCCGCCGTTACGGCGCGACCGACGTCGCCCGGCTCCGCGCCTTGCTCGACCGCCTGCAACCGCACCTCATCTACGCCGCGGGCGATCTCGACGACCCGCACGGCACGCACCGCCTCTGCCTCCACGTGCTGCGCGACGCGCTCGCCCAAGCCGCCGCCGAAGGCGCCGCGTGGGTCGCGACGAGCGAACTCTGGCTCTACCGCGGCGCGTGGGCCGAGTGGCCGCTCGACGAGATCGACCTCGCCGTCCCGCTCAGTCCGCAGGAAGTGCTCCGGCGCCGTCGCGCAATTTTCCGGCACGAAACGCAGAAGGACCAGGCGCTCTTCCTCGGCGAGGACCGCCGCGAATTCTGGCAACGCACCGAGGACCGCAGCCGCCGCCTCGCCCAGGCCTACAACGCCCTCGGCCTCGCCGAATACGAAGCCATCGAAGCCTTCCGCCG
>PNKG01000280.1 GCA_013822585.1 Opitutus sp.
ACACACGTCGCGTTCCGCTCGCAAATCGTTTACCCGCGCCCGGAGGTCGCGGGCCACCCCACCCGTTGGCGCCGCGATCCGCTGACCCGCGATCTCCGAACGCGGGTGCTTCCGTCTTTAGCTTTGCCGCGCGCGAGCGGACGGTGTTGCCTTTCACCGGTCCACCCCCGCCCCCGCATGATTCCGTTGCTCCGCCTGCTGCTGCGCTTCGTCTTCCGTTTCCGCGTCGAGGGCGAGGAGGCGCTGCGCCGGCCCGGCCCGATGGTGCTCTGCCCCAACCACACCTCGTGGCTCGACTGGGCCTTCGTGCTCGTCTGCCTCGGCGACGACTGGAAATTCGTCGCCTCCTCCACCACCGCGCAGGCCACTTGGATCCACCGCAGGATGATGATCAACTCGCGGACGTTCCCCGTGGACAACAATTCGTCCTATGCCGTCCGCGGCATGGCCGAGCATCTCGAGCAGGGCGGCAAGCTCGTCATCTTTCCCGAGGGCCGCATCAGCGCCACGACGCAGCTCATGCGCATCTACGACGGCACGGCGTTTCTGATCCATCGCACCGGCGCCAAGGTCGTCACGTGCTACCTGCGCAATGCCGTCCGCGTGAAGTGGGTCCGCCACAAGGGCTGGACGCAGTGGTTCCCGCGCGTGTCGGTGCATTTCAGCGCGCCGCTCACCGCGCCGGACTTCTCCCATGTCGCCCACAACGTCGCCCGCGCCAAGCTCACGCAGTGGCTGCGCGACCGGATCATGCTGCAGCAGTTCGAGACGGAGATGCGGTCCGGCCCCGCCACGCTCCCCGCCGCCATCGTCGAGACCGCGCGCGCCATGCCGGACAAGGTCATCGCCGAGGACCTCTCGTTCACCGAACTCTCGTTCCGCCGCCTGATGATCGCCACGGAGGTGCTCGGCACCGCACTGGCCAGACACTTCACATCCACACGCGGCGAGCGCATCGGCGTGATGCTGCCCACGGTCAACGGCGCGATGGTCTCCGTCCTCGCCCTGTGGTCGCGCGGCAAGGTGCCGGCGTTCCTCAATTTCTCCAGCGGCGGCCCGGTGATGGTGAGCTGCGCGCAACTGGCCGGCCTCAAGCAGGTGATCACTTCGCGCCTGTTCCTCGAGAAGGCCAAGCTCAATCTCGCCCCGCTCGAGGCGGCGGGGCTGCAGTTCATCTATCTCGAGGACGTGCGCGCCGGGATCCGCGGGCTCGCCAAGCTCTCCGCCGCGCTGGGCAACCGCCTTTCGCTCGGCCGCGCGTTGCGCCGGGCTCCGGTCGGCCCGGCCGACACGGCCGCGATCATCTTCACCAGCGGCTCGGAAGGCATCCCGAAGGGCGTGGAACTCATGCACCGCGGCATGCTGGCCAACCTCCGCCAGATCTTCGCCGCCGTCGACCTGCGCGACGACGACCGGTTTTTCAACGCGCTGCCGTTCTTCCACAGCTTCGGCCTCGTCGGCGGCATCGTCGCGCCGCTCGTGCGCGGGTGCTACGTGTTCAACTACCCGTCGCCGCTGCACTACCGCATCGTGCCGACCATGGTCTACGAGAAGAACTGCACGATTCTCCTCGGCACGAACACGTTTCTCAACGGCTACGCCCGCAAGGCCCATCCCTACGACCTGCAATCCGTGCGCTTTCTCGTCGCCGGCGCCGAAAAGGTGCAGACCGCGACCTTCGAGACCTACGCCCGCAAGTTCGG
>PNKG01000281.1 GCA_013822585.1 Opitutus sp.
CCAGGCCCGCTACGACCGCAGCCGCTCCGTGCTCCGCCACGCCAAGAGCCGCGGCTTCACGACGAAGACCGGCATCATGCTCGGCCTCGGCGAGACGCAGGAGGAGATCGCGCAGTGCCTCCGCGACATCGCCTCCGACCAGACCGACATCCTCACCATCGGCCAATACCTCCAGCCCACGCCGCAGCATTGGCAGATCGCCCGCTGGGTGCCGCCGGAGGAATTCGCGCACTGGAAAAAGTTCGGCCTCGAACTCGGCATCGGCGTCATCGAGTCCGGCCCGCTCGTCCGCTCCAGCTACCACGCCGACGAACAGTCCGCGAAATACACCGGCCCCGAGCACCTGAACACGCAGAACGCGCTCGCCGAGTCGCGCTGAGGCGGGGCCGCCGGCCCCGCCTCATCTCACTCGCAGCACATCCCCAAGACGATGCTCCGCGCGCGGCGGACCGGGCCCGGTCCGCCCTGCCTTCAGGCCGATAGGCGAAGCGCGGATTGCCTCCGGCGGCGCGAAGGTTTTCCCTTGGCGGCGATGCAACTGCGACTCGTCTTCCTGTTCCTCGCGGCCAGCGTGCTGGCTCACGCGGGCCAACTCGTCTCCGGTCCGATGCTCGGCCATCGCGCGCACCGCGAGGTCTTCCTCTGGACCGAAGTGAAGGGCGCCGAGTCCGTCGCGCTCGACTACTGGATCGCCGGCCAGCCGGAGACGAAGCAGACGATCGCGCTCGTCGACTTGCCCGCGACACCCGCCGGCGGCCAAATCGCGCAGTTCCGCCCCGGTCTGCTCGAGATGGGCGCCACCTACGACTACGCGCTCCGCATCGACGGCGAGCCGCAAACCTTCCCCTTCCCCACCCAGTTCAAGACGACCGACCAGTGGGAGTGGCGCCGCCCCGCGCCGGATTTCAAATTCCTCTTCGGCACCTGCGCCTACTTCAACGACCCGCCCTACGACCGCCCGGGCGAAGGCTACGGTAAGACGATGGAGACCTTCCGCCTCATGGGCGAGAGCGGCGCCGATTTCATGATTTGGGGCGGCGACAACTGGTATTACCGCGAGGCCGACTTCAGCTCCGTCAGCGGACTCTGGTATCGCGCGCAGCGCGACCGCGCGCACCCGGAACTCCGCCAGCTTTTCGCCACGATGCACCACTACGCCACGTGGGACGATCACGACTACGGCTCGAACGACGCGAACAAGAGCTTCGAGTTCAAGGGCGAGGCGCTCGACATCTTCAAGGCCTACTGGGGCAACCCGGGCTACGGCGAACCCGACAACGCCGGCGTCTACACCAAGTTCTTCTGGGGCGACGCCGCATTCATCGTGATGGACAACCGCTATCACCGCGACGACACCGAACTCGACCAGACGCTCCGTCCCGACAAATCCCAATACGGCGCGCGCCAGCTCGAGTGGCTCAAGCAATCGCTCCTCCAGGTGAAGGTGCTGCTGCACTACCGCTTCATCTTCATCGTCACGGGCGGTCAGGTGCTCACGAGCTTCGGCGGTGCGAGCGAGACGTTCGACTACTTCCGCCGCGAGCGGGCCGAGATCCTGAAGTTCATCGAGGAGCACAAGATTCCCGGCGTCATCTTCCTCAGCGGCGACGTGCACTTCACCGAACTCGCGCGCGCCCAGCTGCCCAACGGCCAAGCGATCTACGAACTCACGTCGTCTCCCCTCACCAGCGGCACCAGCG
>PNKG01000282.1 GCA_013822585.1 Opitutus sp.
TGTCAACGAGCAGATAAAATTGACCCACTAACGAGCGTGTAAATTGACCCACCCCCGATACAAAAGGGGAACGAACCAAGAGGCTGGGTGATTAATCCTTGGGTTGGGGTTTGGCTGCCGGGGCGGGGTTGGTGAGGAGCGGGTCGGTGGCGCCGCCAAGGCTGTCGCACTTGGCGCCGGCCCGGCGGCGCTCGCGCAGGCGGTAGGAGTCGCCGCGGATGTTCACGACGGTGGCCTTGTGGAGGAGCCGGTCGAGGGCGGCGCCGGCCATGACGGCATCGCCGGCGAAGACGTGAGCCCATTCGGCGAAGGGTTTGTTGGAGGTGAGCACCACGCTGCCGCCGGTGTCGTAGCGCTGGGCGATGACTTGGAAGAGCAGCGCGGCCTGCGTCGGTTCGAGCGCGAGGTAGCCGACTTCATCGAGGATGAGCAGCTTGGGACGGGTGAAGTTCTTCAGTTCACGGTGCAGCCGGTTCTCGGCCAGGGCCAAGGCGAGCTTGCGGGCCGCCTCCACGGCGCTGACGAAGTAAACGCGATGCCCCAGCTCTGCGCGCAGGCGACGCCAAGCCCGATGGCGAGGTGGGTCTTGCCGACGCCGGGCGGGCCGAGCAGCACGACGTTGCGGCCTTCGGCGAGATAGCGGCCGGTGGCGAGTTCGTCGATGAGCTTGGGATCGAGCGAGGGCTGGGCCTTGAAGTCGAAGTCGCGCAGGCGTTTTTCCGCGGGGAAGCGGGCGAACTGGAGATTGAGGGCAACCGTGCGGCGGTGTCGCTCGTGCAACTCGTCGTCGAGGAGCCGGCCGAGGAAGTGGCTGTAGCTCCACTGGCCGGCGGCGGCCTGTTGCGCGACTTGGTCGAGCCGGTCGTGCGCAACGGACAAGCCCAGGGTGGCCAGGGCCGCAGCGGCCTTGGGTTCAAAGACCGCGGCGCTCATCCGGCCACCTCCTCGACGCGCTCGGAGCTTGGGATCAGCTCCGCATAGACGCTGAGCGGGCGTTGCTCGACTTGCTGGGCGAACGCGACCGTGCAACGCGGGGGCGGAGCGTGGCGCCCGGCAGTGGCGCCAAGTGCGTGAGCCTTGGCGTCGCGCGCGACGGTTTGCTTCCAGAGTGCTTGCAGGTGCGCGGGGGCGATCTGGCTGTGGCCCTGGGCGACGGCGGCGTGCTCGGCGACGATCAGCTCGCCGGCCTTGACGGTGACTTTGCCGCCGAGGCTCTGGACGCTGACCAGTTCGCCGACGTGCTCCGGCGGGACCGAGTAACGGCTGCCGTGGAAGGCGACGAGCGACTCCGCATCGACCTTGCGCGAGACCGCAGGAGAGTAAGGCCGCAGGTGCGCGATCGGTGCCAGCCGCGGCAACTCCACGGCGAGCAACCCGTCGGGGCGGCGTTGGGTGGTGGCGTGGACCCGGACATTGGCGGTGTGCCGGCACCAGTGCAGACCGCGGGCGTTGAGCTCGGCCAGGTCGGCGAAGCTGCTCCCGAGCAGGAAGCTCTGGTCGAGGTAACGGATGGCGCGCTCGACCTTGCCCTTGGTCCGTGGGCGATACGGGCGGTGGGTCTTGGGCGTGAAGCCGCAGTGCGCGGCGAAGTCGAGGAAGGCGGGGTTCCAGCGCTGAGGGTCGAGGCGGACCTGTTTCATGTTGTCGTAAAGGATCGCCGCGGGCACGCCGCCGAAGAAGGCGAACGCTTCG
>PNKG01000283.1 GCA_013822585.1 Opitutus sp.
CCAACCGCGAGGCCTTCGAGAACCTCTTCGCCATCCTCGCCCGCTCCGCGCGGATGCAGGGACCGGCCGCCGCGCCCACCGCGCTCGCCGCCGCCGTGCAGACGACCGCCGTGGGCGGGGCGCCCTCATCCCGCGAGGAAACCGCGTCCGCCACCGAGCAGGAAATCAAGCTCCCCACCGTGACGATCCGCCGCGACACCCCCAAGGTCGGCCGCAACGACCCCTGCCCCTGCGGCTCCGGCAAGAAGTTCAAGAACTGCCACGGGGCGTGAAGCGCGCGCCGTGACCCATTGAGGATCGCCTGACAGGCTGACGAGCTGAGGTGGAGCGGATTGACCTCAGTCCGCTCCGAACGCGTTGGGGTCAACGTGTTCCATCCAAGTCAGTCCGATACGCGAGGCTCAATAACGCAACGGCGCGCCCCGACAGGGGCGCGCGACCGCGCGGGGGCCTCGGCGATCCAGCCGGGTCAGCCGAGGCTTTCGTCGATGCTCTTGAGCAGCGCCTCGGTTCGGAACGGCTTGGAGAGGAACCGAAGGTTCGTGGTCGGCAGCTCGAGCCCGTGCATGATCTCGGCGCTGTAGCCGCTCATGATGATGGTTTTCAGCGAAGGTTTTTCGGCCAGGAGACGCTGGCTGAGCTGGAGGCCGTTCAACGGACCCGGCATGCGCATGTCGGTGAGAAGCAGGTCTATTTCAGCGGAGGACTTGGCCCAGAGCGCGAGCGCCTCGGTGGCGTCGGTGGCGGCGAGCACCCGGTAGCCGAAGGTCTTGAGCACGGTTTCGCTCACCTCGCGGACCACCTCCTCGTCCTCGACGAGGAGCACGCAGGCGTGGCGCGGCGCGGCGGCGGTCGGGGCGGGCGGCGGCGGCGGCGTCTCGTCCGCCGGCGAGCGGGTTGCCGGCAGGTAGAGGCGGAAGGTGGAGCCGCGCTGGAGCACGCTCTCGACCTCCACCCAGCCGTGGTGCTGGTGGACGATGCCGTGCACCGACGCCAGGCCGAGGCCCGTGCCGCGTCCGATTTCCTTGGTGGTGAAGAACGGCTCGAACACGTGCGCGAGGGTTTCGGGGGACATGCCGTGGCCGGTGTCGGTGACGCTGAGGCAGACGAAGGCGCCGGCGGCGGCTTCGGGGCGGCGGGCCAGTTCGTCGGGGGAAATTTCCACGATCAAGGTGCCGAGCGTGAGCGTGCCTCCGCCCGGCATGGCGTCGCGGGCGTTGAGGCAGAGGTTGATGATGGCGTGGTCGAGCATGCCGGCATCGCCCTCGATCCACAGCGGCTGTCCGGCACCGACGCGGCGGATGACGATCTGCTCGCCAAGCAGGCGGTGGAGCATGCCGAGGAGATTCTGCAGCGCGGCGTTGAGATCGAGGGGGCGCACCTGCATGGCTTGGCGCCGCGCGAACATGACGAGCTGCTCGGTGAGCTTGGTCGCGCGCCGGGCCGTCGAGCCGAGCTCGGCGGTGAACTGGCGGGCGTCGGGCGGCAGCACGCAGGATTTCTCCAGCAGCTCGATGTTGAGCGTCATCGCCGTGAGAATGTTGTTGAAGTCGTGGGCGATGCCGCCGGCGAGCTGGCCGATGACTTCCATCTTTTGCGACTGGCGGAGCTGGTCTTCGAGGGATTTGCGTTCGGAGAGGTCGCGCCAGGTGGTGATGATGAGTTGGCCCTGGCTGGTCT
>PNKG01000284.1 GCA_013822585.1 Opitutus sp.
CTACTTCGTCACCGGAAACCTGCCGCCTCTGCAGGAAGACGAGCCGCTGGCGGCGTCCACACGGGCCTGACAGCCCGATGCAAGCTTCGAACGACCCACTCCCGGTCTGCGCCCTTGTCCACCATCAAGATCCTGCCCGCCCTGATCGCGTTGGCCTTCGGGCTGGAGCATCTTTATTTCTGGCGTGGCCGCAAATTGGTAGGGCGGGGCGTCCCCGCCGAGCCACAGCTCACCGAGGACGGTTCGCCCCACCTGGAGCCGAGCGGCCACGGTATTTCAGAAAACGCCCTGGCCGGCCGGACCGCCCGTCTCCGCGAAGAGAATCAAGAATTCCGCCCGTCCGCTGTGCGGCCGGGGGAGCGCGGTCCCAAGGTCGCCGCTTGGTGACTTGTAACCTAATAGGTTACAAGTCGACCGGCCTCCTCGGCTGATCAGAACGGCCCCCACCCTACCACACTTTCGCACCCCAAGGGGCTTAGCGCCCCGACGTTGGCCGCATCTTCCGCGCACGGGAAAGTCGCGGCGTGAAGCCGCTCCCCCATCCGGAACAGTCCTCGGCAATAGCGAAATCCGGGATCATCCTAACCGGCCGGGGTTGCCGGCGGGTCGAACCAGACGCCGACATCGTGCACGCGGTGGAAATCGGACGACCACTCGGGGATGGGCGCGAGATCCCACCGCCAAGTGCGGTCGGGGGCGCGGAGGCCATAACGGGTATAGAGCGTCTCGGTTCTGAGCACCTTGCCCTCGGGCGCAATGTCGTAGCGCACGGCGTCGACGAGCAGCACACGCTGGCCGGTGCGCGCGGCGAGCCAGCCGAGATGACGGCGCGCCGCGGCCTTGGCGCAGCGCTCGGGCAGGGCCTTGTCGTCCTCCGCGGCGGGCAGCGAGTGGCCGGGCACGAGGCCGAGCTGCGAGAGGCAGTTGGCCGACACGAGAAAATCCGGCTCGCCGCCCGGCGGCGGGCCCGGGTCGGCGTCGGCGAAGAGCTTCGGCGCGTCGTCGGCCGAGATCGCATCGCGCACTTCGGCGAGCCGCGTGAGCGCGCCGGTGGCATCCCACACCGCGGTGCACACGCGGCCCGGCAGTTTATTCGCCCAATCCTTCGCCGTCGCGCTCAGGACCACATCGGCGAGCGTCACCTGCGGGAAGCGCTCCGCGAGTTCCGCGACCGGCACGTCGTGGCAGTCGCCCGCGCCGATCACGAGCGCGCGATCATGCCGCGGACAGCGCTGCGCGCCCTCGAGGATCGCCTGTTTGCTGGCCTCCAAGTGCGCAGCCCACGCGGCGCGCACGCGCGCGTGGCGCTCCGCAATGGCGAAATGCTCGCGCGCCAGCCCGAGCCGCCGCGCGGCACGCGACGAGTCGGTGCGGAGGCGTTTCCAGAGCTCGGCGAGCATTCGGCAGGAGGAAACCGCAGATGGACGCAGATTCACACAGATGAACCAAGGACGCCGGGACTGAGCGGGCGACGGCGGTGAGTCCCTCTCCGCCGCGGCGCGGAACGGAATCCGCGCCCTACCCGTTCACTTCAGATACTCGGCGAGCCAGGTGAAGACTTCGCGGTGCCAGCGCTCGCTGTTCTGCGGCTTGTTCACCCAGTGGCCCTCGTCGGGGAAGATGACGAGCTTCGACGGCACGCCCTGGCGCTGG
>PNKG01000285.1 GCA_013822585.1 Opitutus sp.
TACCGCAAGACCAACGGCCGCCTCGTCGCCCACAGCGTCATCGGCGAAGACGGCCGCGGCTACATCGTCCAGGGCGTCAACAACGACGAGGCCGACGAGGTCTCCGTCAACGAGCGCAACATCGTCGGCGTGATCGCCGCCGCCTACAGCGCCAGCGCCGCCGGATTCCACCCGATGATCGCCGCCGTCAACGGGCTCAACGCCAAGGCCGTCGCGATGCGCTGAACGCCGCCCACGAATTTAGGACTGACAGGTCCGTTGTCACACAGGGGGGCCGTGCAGGGGTGCACGGCCCTCCGCCTTTGTGGACGAATTCAATTGGCCACGAAGAAGCGCAAGAAGACACAAGAATGACTGCGGGTTTCGTGAATCTTTGTGCCTTTTTGCGGCGCCATCTTCCAGCGAGCAGCTGAACGAGGCTGGCGGGAAGCCGGCGCTACGGTTCACACTTGCTCACGCCTCGGCTCTACTTCTCACACCTGCGGCACGCCAGTGGAGAAGGCGGCACGCGACTCGGGTAGGGTCAGCGGCTAAAGATGCGTCGGACCCGCGCGAGGTTGCGTGTCAGGCGTTGCCGAATGGCGCATGAAAAAAACGGTAAGACGACGGCATCGCTTCATTCCGTCTCCGACCTGCCGAAGAGCAGCGTGCAATGAATGCCGACAATCAGGAAAGAATCCCTCGCATCCACATTGGGATGCAGTTCTGGCCGCGGCTGTGCCGCGCGCTCGTGCTCGTGTGCATGGGCCTCGTTGGCGTGACGGGAGCGCAGGCGAGTCGCATGACGACTGGCTTGGTCATCGACCGCATGACTCTCCTCAGGATGACGGACCGGGTGATGGAGAGCGGCGCCGTGGTGCCGGTGCTGTTCAGCGCCGATCGCTACGCCGTGGTGCGCCGTGGATGGATCGCCGGTTTCCTGAACCGTTTTCGCGACGATCTCTCGCGCAAAAACGTGCCCGTCAGTCTGCCGCAGGGCGACAGCGGGTGGCGCACCGGTTTCAACTGCACGGCGTTCACGGACCTGTTCCTCGGCAACGCTGCCGCCGAGATGATGGTCGATCAGTGGCACAGCGACGCGCAGGCGGACCGCCCGGCGATCGTTGCGGTGTGGTATACGCCCGATACGGCTCCCATCGACCCGCGCACGAAGCGTCGGCAGGCGCACAGCGTGGTGCTGATCCTCACCGATGCCGGTCCGGTCTTCGTCGATCCGCAGAGCGGCGTCGTGAACCTGACGCGCACCGAGCTGCTCACGGTCACGCATCGGCGGGCGTGAGCCGCGGTGCCACGCCTCCATGGGAGCCGGCGGGAAGCCGGGCGCTACGCGTCACACCTGCAGCACGCCGGTGTGGAAGGCCGCGTTCGGGGCGGGGCGGCAGGCGAGGGCGAAGGCGCGGAGGAGCGTCTCGCGGGTCTGGTGCGGCGGGATGAGCGCGTCGACCCAGCCGCGGGCGGCGCCGTAGCGGATGTCGGTCTGCTCGACGTAGTCCTGCTTCACCTGCGCGCGCAGCGCGGCCAGCTCCTCCTTGGTGCGGTCCTTGCCGGATTTGGCGAGGATGTTGAAGACGACGTCGCTCGCCTGCGCGGCGCCCATGACGGCGTATTTGGCGTGCGGCCAGGCGAAGATGAAGCGCGGGTCGAAGGCCTTA
>PNKG01000286.1 GCA_013822585.1 Opitutus sp.
GGGGTGTCGGCGGGCATGAAGATGTGCGCCTCCATGCCGGCGCGCGCGGCGTAGGCGGCGAGGGCGCCCGCGGCGTTGCCGGCGGAGGGCGCGGCGAGTCTTCGCAGGCCAAATTGCTTCGCCATCGAGACGGCGGCGGACATCCCGCGCGCCTTGAAACTCTGCGTGGGGTTCTGCGACTCGTCCTTGATCCAGAGACGCTCCGCGTCGGCGCGGGCGGCGAGGCGTGCGGCCGGCAGGAGCGGTGTGAAGCCCTCGTTGAGTGTCACGATGTCGGCATCGGCGCGCACGGGCAGCACCTCGCGGTAGCGCCACATCGAGGCGACGCGGCCGCGCAGGGCGTCCTTCGTGAGCGTGCGTGCGGCGGCGGCGAGATCGTAGGCGGGGTAGAGCGGCTTGCCGCAGCAGGGGCTGACGTTTTGCGGGCGAGTGGAGTCGTGGGTGGTGCCGCAGGCGGTGCAAACGAGGTGGGTGAGATGCACGCCCGCAGCGGAGCAGATTCCTCGCGGCACCGGAAGAACGAAGCCGCCCCGCGGGCGAGCCCAGGCGCCGCGCCATAATACCGTAATACGGTATATTGTTCGGGCAGCCCGCTGCCGCAGGGGCGCCGCCTGGGGTCGGGTGGAGGCGCCGGGGGGCGGAAACTGGATTCGTGGCGAACCCCGCGGTCTCGCCTGCCAGGTTGGCCGCCGGGACCGCCGGGCGAGATTGCGCTATCCTTTGGCGCGGATTGCGGGCACGCTGAACGCATGGAAAAACGTCCGTTTGCCGAACTCGGTTTGTCGCCCGAGGTGTTGAAAGCCGTCGACAAGATGGGCTTCGAGGAAGCCTCGCCCATCCAGACCGCGGTCATCCCCGTGGCGCAGACGGGACGCGACGTCATCGGCCAGTCGGCGACGGGCTCGGGCAAGACCGCGGCGTTCGCCATCCCCGTGATCGAGAAGATCGCCGTTGCCCAGCGCGCCGTGCAGGCGCTGGTGCTGTGCCCGACGCGCGAACTGGCAGTGCAGGTGGCGGAGGAGTTCGGCAAGCTGGCGGCGTTCAAGAAGGGGCTGCTCGAGCTGCCGATCTACGGCGGCCAGAGCTACGAGCGGCAATACCGCGGCCTCGCCG
The DNA here is from genome assembly GCA_013822585.1 of Opitutus sp. GTDB lineage: Bacteria > Verrucomicrobiota > Verrucomicrobiia > Opitutales > Opitutaceae > Didemnitutus. The sequence goes on from PNKG01000286.1 coordinate 1,114, forward strand.
CCGGGGCGCAGGTCGTCATCGGCACACCGGGACGCGTGATGGACCACATGCAACGCGGCTCGCTCAAGCTCGACAAGCTCAAGGTCGTGGTGCTCGACGAGGCCGACCGGATGCTCGACATGGGTTTCCGCGACGACATCGAGCACATCTTGAGCGCGGTGCCGGAATCGCGGCAGATGCTGTTCTTCTCGGCGACGATGCCGCGGCCGATCATGGATCTGATCAACCGCCACAGCCGGGACCCGGCCTGGGTGCGGATCGAGGCGCACGCGGCCAACGCCCCGCAGGTGGACCAAGTGTTCTACGAGGTCGACCGCCGCTCGAAGATCGAGGCGCTCACGCGGCTGATCGACCTGCACGATTTCCGCTACGGCATCATCTTCTGCAGCACCAAGGTGATGGTCGACGAACTCGACGAGCACCTGCACGCGCGCGGCTACGCGGTCGACCGCCTGCATGGCGACCTCAGCCAGATGCAGCGCGACCGGGTGATGGACAAGTTCCGGCGCCGCGGCTTCGAGTTCCTCATCGCGA
>PNKG01000287.1 GCA_013822585.1 Opitutus sp.
CCCGCTCGAGGAAGTCGAGTCCGTCGAGGATATCCGCCGCCGCTTCACCACGGCCGGCATGTCGCTCGGCGCGCTCTCGCCCGAGGCGCACGAGACGCTCGCAGTCGCGATGAACCGCATCGGCGGCAAATCCAACTCCGGCGAGGGCGGCGAGGACCCCGCGCGCTTCGGCCTCCGCGAAAACGGCGACAGCGCCAACTCCGCGATCAAGCAGGTCGCCTCCGGCCGCTTCGGCGTCACCGCCGAATACCTGGCCAACGCGCGCGAGATCGAGATCAAGATGGCGCAGGGCGCGAAGCCCGGCGAGGGCGGCCAGTTGCCCGGCCACAAGGTCTCGCCGCTCATCGCCACGCTGCGTTTCTCCGTGCCGGGCGTCACGCTCATCTCGCCGCCGCCGCACCACGACATCTACTCCATCGAGGACCTCGCGCAGCTCATCCTCGACCTGAAGGAAGTGAACCCGCGCGCCAAGGTCTGCGTGAAGCTCGTCTCGTCCTCCGGCGTCGGCACCATCGCCGCCGGCGTCGCGAAGGCCTACGCCGACGTCGTGCTCGTCTCCGGTCACGAAGGCGGCACGGGCGCCTCGCCGCTGGGCTCGATCAAGAATGCCGGCTCCGACTGGGTGCTCGGCCTCGCCGAGGCGCATCAGGTTCTCCTGATGAACGGCCTGCGCAATCGCGTCACGCTCCGCACCGACGGCGGCATGAAGACCGGCCGCGACATCGTCATCGCCGCGATCCTCGGCGCCGAGGAATTCAATTTCGGCACCGCCGCGCTCATCGCGGCCGGTTGCGCGATGTTCCGCGTCTGCCACCAGAACACGTGCCCGGTCGGCGTCGCCACGCAACGCGAGGACCTGCGCGCGAAGTTCCGCGGCAAGCCCGAGAACGTCATCGCCTACTTCAACGCCGTGGCCGAGGAAGTGCGCCACTACCTCGCCCGCCTCGGCGCGCACGCGCTCAACGACGTCATCGGCCGCCCCGAGCTGCTCGAGCAGATCGACGACCCGGCGAATCCGAAGACGCGTTTCCTCAACCTCAGCGGTGTGCTGCACAACGTCGACCCGAGCGGGCAGCTCGACCGCTACCACACGCGCGAGCGCAACGAGCGCTTCGGCAGCGAGGGTTCGCTCGACGAACTCATCGTTCAGGAAGCGCGCCACGTCATCGCGGGACGCGCGGGACGATTCGCCGGCGCCTACAAGGTCACCAACGAGTCGCGCTGCCTCGGCACGCACCTCTCCGGCCAGGTCGCGTATCTGCGCGGCAGCCAGAGCCCGCTCGCGCCGCGCACGATCGACCTCACGTTCACCGGCACCGCCGGGCAGAGCTTCGGCACGTTCCTCGTGCCTGGCGTGCGCCTCTCGCTCACGGGCGAGGCCAACGACTACGTCGGCAAGGGCATGAGCGGCGGCGAGATCGTCATCCGCCCGCGCGGCGACGAGCTCTTCGCGTGGGAGACGAACGTCCTCCTCGGCAACACCTGCCTCTACGGCGCGACGGGCGGCCTGCTCTTCGCGGCGGGGTGGGCGGGCGAGCGCTTCGCGGTCCGCAATTCCGGCGCCACCGCCGTCGTCGAGGGCGTGGGCGACCACGGCTGCGAATACATGACGCGCGGCACGGTCGTCGTGC
>PNKG01000288.1 GCA_013822585.1 Opitutus sp.
AACCGGTTCACCGACGCGGCGCTCGCGCAGATGCCCGAGGTCGCGCAGGTGCGCGAACGGCTGACCAAGCTCTGGAACTACGAGCGCCACGGCCTGCCGTTCAAGGAGGCGGGCTGGGTTTTCTACACGAAGAACGACGGCCTGCAGAACCAGTCGCCGCTCTACGTGCAGCCGGGCTTCGACGGCGCGCCGCGCGTGCTCATCGATCCCAACACGCTCTCCGCCGACGGCACCGTCGCCGTCACCGTCACCTCGCCCTCGCCGGACGGCAAGTGGTTGGGCTACGGCCTCGCCAGCGCCGGCTCGGACTGGAACGAATTCAAGCTCCGCGACATCGCGACCGGCGCCGACGCCGCGGACCACCTCCGCTGGGTGAAGTTCTCGGGCCTGAGCTGGACGCACGACAGCGCGGGTTTCTTCTATGCGCGTTTCCCGGCGCCTCCGGGCGGCGACGCGAAGGTTTTCCAGAAGCTCGAGCATCGGAAGATCTACTACCACCGCGTCGGCACCCGGCAGGACGACGACAAGCTGATCTTCGAACTGCCGGAGCATCCGATGCGCTCGTTCGTCGCGCAGGTCTCGTCCGACGGCCGCCACGTGATCATCGGCATCACCCAGCCCGGCCAGCGCGGCAACCAGGTCGCCTACCTCGACCTGCAGGACGCGAAGGCACCTTCGCTCGACGGCAAGCCGGCGATGCTCATCGAGTCGTTCGACCAGACCTACCAGTTCGTCGGCAGCGTCGGCCGCACCTTCTATTTCTTCACGACGCATGACGCGCCACGCGGGCGCATCGTCGCCATCGACCTCGACGCCGGTGCGGCCGCGGCGCGCACGGTGATCGCCGAAAGCGCGGACACCATCGATGGCGCGCGTATCTCGGCGGACCGTTTCGTCGTCACCTACATGCGCGACGTGGCGAATCGCGTCGCGCTCTTCGACCTCGAGGGCAAGCCGCTCGGCGAGATCCCGCTGCCCGGGCTCGGCGCCGTCGCGGCCGTGGGCGGCAAGTTCAAGGACCCCGAGGTGTTCGTCAGTTTCTCGTCGTTCCTCTATCCCGGCACGCTGCTCCGCCACCACCTCGACAGCGGCCAGACCGAGGTCTGGAAGGAGGCCAAGACCGATTTCGACCCCGCGCAGTATGAGACGAAGCAGGTCTTCTACGCCTCGAAGGACGGCACGAAGATCCCGATGTTCATCACGCACAAGAAGGGCCTGGAGCTCGACGGCCGCGCGCCCGCCTGGCTCTACGGCTACGGCGGCTTCAACGTCGTCATGCGCCCGCAATTCGCCGTGCCGCCGCTCGTGTGGATGGAGCGGGGTGGCGTCCATGCGGTCGCGAACCTGCGCGGCGGCGGCGAATACGGTCGCGACTGGCACATGGCCGGCACGAAGGAGCGGAAGCAAAACGTGTTCGACGACTACATCGCCGCGGCGGACTGGCTCGTGGCGCAGGGCTACACGCAGCACCGCAGGCTCGTGCTCGACGGCCGCTCGAACGGCGGCCTGCTGCTCGGCGCGGTCGTCAACCAGCGCCCCGACCTGTGTGCCGCGGCCGTGCCCGCGGTCGGCGTGATGGACATGCTGCGCTACCACAAGTTCACCGTCGGCGCCGGCTGGGCGACCGACT
>PNKG01000289.1 GCA_013822585.1 Opitutus sp.
ATCGCCCGGCTGCACGATGATGTGCTTGCCGTGCTGGATCAGGTGCTCCTCCTCGGCGCCGGCCTCCTCGTTGCGGACCACGAGCTTGCGTTTGCCGCGGATGGAACCCTCGAACGAGACGACGCCATCGATGCGGGCCATCTCGGCGGCTTCCTTCGGGCGGCGGGCTTCGAAGAGCTCGGCCACGCGGGGGAGACCGCCGGTGATGTCCTTGGTGGTCGAGGCCTGGCGCGGCGTCTTGGCGAGGAGCGCGCCGGCCTGGATGATGTCGCCTTCGCTGACGACGATCTGCGCGCCGGTCGGAATCGCATAGGAGGCCAGCGGCTTGCCGTGGTCGTCGCGGATCTCGATCTGGGGGTTGAGGTCCTCCTTGTGCTCGATGACGACGGTCGCAATGCGGCCGGTGGATTCGTCGAGCTCGCGCTTCACGGTGACGCCCGGGATCATGTCCTTGAAGTGGAGCGTGCCGGCCTTCTCGGAGAGCACCGGAATGTTGTAGGGGTCCCACTGCGCGATGGTCTGGCCCTTCGTGACCTTCTCGCCGTCGCCGACGGAAAGCACGGTGCCGACCACGATCGGGTAGGCCTCGAGTTCGCGGTCGTTCTCGTCGAGGATTTGGATGGAGCCGGTCTTGTTGAGGACGATGGCCACCCCCTCCATCTGCACGAGGCGGAGGCCGCGATACTTGAGGACGCCGGTGTTGCGCACCTTGATCTCGGGGTTCTTGGAGCCGGCCGAGGCGACGCCGCCGATGTGGAACGTGCGCATGGTGAGCTGCGTGCCGGGCTCGCCGATCGACTGGGCGGCGATGATGCCGACGGAGTCGCCGATCTTGGCGACCTTGTTGGAGGCGGGGTTGATGCCGTAGGACTTGGCGTCGATGCCGTGCTCGCTGGTGGAGGTGAGCGGGGACATGACTTTGACGCGCTCGATGCCGTTGTCGTCGATCTGGCGGGCGAGTTCCTCGGTGATGAGTTCGCCGGCGCCGACGAGGAGCTTGGTCGGGTCGAGGGGGTTGTAGATGTCGTCGGCGGAGAAGCGGCCGGTGATGCGCTCGGCGAGGGACACGAGCATGGTGTCGCCTTCGAAGATGGCCTTCTTCCAGATGCCGTCGCGGGAGCCGCAGTCCTCCTCGGTGATGACGCAGTCCATGGCCACGTCGCAGAGTTTGCGGGTCATGTAGCCGGCGTCGGCGGTCTTGAGCGCGGTGTCGGCGAGGCCCTTGCGGGCGCCGTGGGTCGAGATGAAGTATTCGAGGACGGTGAGGCCTTCGCGGAACGAGGACAGGATGGGGCGTTCGATGATTTCGCCGGAGGGCTTGGCCATGAGGCCGCGGAGGCCGCAGAGCTGGCGCACCTGCTGTTTGTTGCCGCGGGCGCCGGAGTCCATCATGATGTAAACCGGGTTGACCTCGGGGCGGCCGTCGTTGCCCTCGAGCTTCGAGAAGACGGACTTCGCGATGCGGTCGGTGGCGCCGGTCCAGATGTCGATGATCTTGTTGTAGCGCTCGCCGGAGGTGATGATGCCCTTCTTGTATTGGGACTCGACCTCGTCGACCTTCTTGCGGGCGTCGTGCACGATCTCCTTCTTGTTTTCCGGAATGATCATGTCGTCGATGCCGAT
>PNKG01000290.1 GCA_013822585.1 Opitutus sp.
CTCGACCTTCGCGTTATCGATGACCTTCTCGTTGATGAGCTGCTCGCACTCCTTGATCTGCGCGGCGGTGAGCGCCTCGAAGTGCGTGAAGTCGAAGCGCAGGCGGTCGGGCGTCTTGTGCGTGCCGAACTGGCGGACATGCGTGCCGAGGATCTTGCGCAGCGCCCAGTGCACGAGGTGCGCGGCGCTGTGGTGACGCGAGATCGCGCGGCGGCGGGCGTAGTCGACGTGGAGGGTGGCGGCGGTGCCCGCCGCGAAGTTGAGAGTTGAGGGTTGAGAGTTGAGAGCCGGAACCAGCTTGTGCAGGTGGCGGCCGGACTTGTCTCTGATGCAATCGACGAGATCGACCTTGTGGCCGCCGATGAGAGCGTGGCCGGAGTCGCCGACCTGGCCGCCCATCTCGGCGTAGAACGGTGTGGTGTCGAACACGAGGAAGGTGTCCTTCTCGGTCTTCACGACGTCGGTGACGTGCGCGTGAAAAGTCGTGGTCGGGTCGATGGAGTAGCCCTCGAACTTCGTCGCCGCGACGGCGGCGGCGCCCTCGGTCGCGCCGAGGATGACCTCGGTCTTGCGCGCGGCGCGGGCGCGCTCGCGCTGCTTTTCCATCTCGGCCTCGAAGCCGGCGACGTCGACCGTCAGCCCGCGTTCGGCGGCGAGGAGCTGGGTCATGTCGAGCGGGAAGCCGTAGGTGTCGTAGAGGAGAAACGCGATGTGGCCCGGAACGATCTGGGGAGCGCCCGCGTCCCGCGGGCTCTGCCCGGCGTCCCGCCGGGCGGCTTCCGGTTCGCCCAGCCAAACGAACGGGTATGCGCCGTCCACGTCCGCAAGGCCGCTGTTGCGCGGGTTGTCGGCGATGTAGTTGAATTTCTCGACGAGGTCGGACTCCGAGCGAATGAGGCGGTCGAACGATTCCTTTTCCCAGACGGAACCGCTGGCGCCGCTCGCTTTGTTGATGGCGTGGGCGGTGAAGGATTTCAGCGAGTGCAGTATCTCGGTGAGGGAGTGAAATTCGGTCTGCGCGGCGGGTGCGCCCGATTTCGGCTGCGGCTCGAGCAGCAGGTGAACGTGGTCGGGCAGGACGGCCGCGGCGTAGAGGTGGTAACGCCCTTCGCGATGGCCGTGCAGAATGGCATCCAGCACGAGCTGGCGTGCCTCCGGCGCGAGAGGGCGGCGTTCGTGAGTCGAAAACGCGAGGTGGTATTTGCCCCACGGTCGTTCGAAGTGGGGCAGGCGGCGTTTGGAGTAGCGAATGTTCTGAGGGGCGTCCGGCGAGACGCCGGACGCGGCACGCGGGACGCGTGCGCTCCCCGGAGAAAGGTTGGAGCGTAGGGTGGAGGATAGCTTGGCAACCTCGTCCGTGAAGACGGCCAGCCCCCGATCCAACGTCTTTCCAAACGACTCCTCTTCTGCGCGGATCGCGCGTTCGATCATCACGCGCTGCGTCTTCAGTTCGGGGAAGACGTCGCCGAGGGACTCGACGACGGGGGCGACGAGCTGCTCGAAGAAGCCGGTCTTCAGGCCGAGGTTCTTGCGGCCATACATGATGCCGCGGCGGAGGATGCGGCGGATGACGTAGTTGCGGTCGGCGTTGCCGGGCATGATGCCGTCGGCGATGGCGCAG
>PNKG01000291.1 GCA_013822585.1 Opitutus sp.
CCTTTGGAGACGCCGCCCCGCCCCGGCGAGTTACGCCCGCCGCGGGGTGGAACGCGTTGACCCCAACGCGTTCATCCGACGGGCGCGTTGAGGTCAATGCGCTCCACCCAAGCAGCGTTTTCCCGTGGGCGCTCACGCGCGGTCGACCTTGCGGAACATCCAGATGCCCAGGGCCTGAAACGCGATATTCGGCAGCCACATGAGCAGGTCGGGGCGGAACTCGGGCTTGTTGTCGAACCAGCCGGCCACGATGGTCGCGAAATAGTAGCCCATGGCCAGGGCGAGCGCGATGCCGAGGTTGGCCGAGGTCTCCTTGCGCGAGACCTTGATGCCGAGCGGCACGGCGATCAGGGCGAACGACAGCACCGAGAACGCCATCGAGGCCTTCTCCTGGATCGTGATCTGCACCTTCATCCGCTGGCGTTCGCGGTCGGCGCGCGGGACCTTCGGGTCGGGTTGGTCGAGACGACGCCATTCGGCGAGCAATTGGCCCCAAGTCTGCCATTTGAGCTTGGTGCGCACCGTGCGCGCGCCGGTCACGCGGTCGAGCGGCAGGTCGAAGGTCGCGCGCTCCCACGCCGCGGCGCTGCGCACGACGGCGAAGTTCTCGGGATCCTTCTCGTCGCGCTGCTCGGCCTGCGCGCGATGCAGCGTGAGGACGAGCTTGTTGGCCGCCTCGTCGTATTGCAGCCGGCCGGAGTCGGCGCGGGCGAACCGCTTCACGCGGCCCTGCGGATCGACCTCCCACAGCCAGAAGTCCAGCAGCGTCTCGTCGTTCTTCTTTTCGCCAACATAGAGCACGATGCCGGGAAAATCGCGGATGAAGGTCTTCGGCACGATGAAGCTGAGGGGATTCTGCCGCACGGCCTGCGCCAGTTCGCGCTGGTAGGCGGTGCGCGCCGCGGGCATGAACTGGAAGTTCACCATCAGGCTCAGGCCGGCGCCAAGCAGCGCGAAGAAGAAGATCGGCGCCGAGATGCCGGCCACGCTCACCCCGGCGGCCCGGATGGCGGTCAGTTCGCGGTCGGACGACATGCGTCCGAGCACCAGCAGCACGCCGGTGAGGATGCCCATCGGCAGAGCGTAGGAGACCACGAACGGGACCAACAAAAGTATCAGCCGCAGGAACGTCGCCGGCTCCAGTTGTCCCGCCAGCACGAGGCCGAGCAGGTCCTTGAGCGCGTTGCCGAGCAGCAGCACGAAAGCGAACAGGCCCACCGACGCGAGGCACGTCAGCGCGACGTTGGCGAAGATGTGCCGGTGCAGGAGCTTCATGCTGGGCTTGCAGCGTGGGAGTTTGGCCCAATCGTGTCCAAGCCATTTCGGAAATGAAGTTCACGCCCGCCAAGCCCGCCCTCCACGGCGAAACCTTCGCCACGCTCTCCGCCGCCCTCGCCGCCGCGGGGCAGCCGGCGTTCCGCGCGCGGCAGGTGCTCGACTGGCTCTACAAGAAACGCGTGCGCACGTGGGACGAGATGACGAACCTCCCGCGCGAACTCCGCGCCTGGCTCGACACGACCTACGATCTCGAACCCACCTCCTTCGTCCTCGACCGCCAATCCGGCGACGAGACCGACAAGCTCCTGCTCGAGCTGCGCGACAAATCCCTCATCGAAACT
>PNKG01000292.1 GCA_013822585.1 Opitutus sp.
CACCGGGTAGAGGCGTTTCCTGGCGGCTTCGGTGGATTTCTTGATGGCGTCGGGCACCTCGTTCGCCTTGCCGTAGCCGATGCCGACGTTGCCCTTGCCGTCGCCGACGACGGCGAGGGCGGAGAAGCTGAAGCGGCGGCCGCCCTTCACCACCTTGGCGCAGCGGTTGATGTAGACGACCTTCTCGATCATGCCGGACTCGGCGCCTTCGGCGGGCGAGTTGGCGGAATAGGACCTGTTGTTAGTTGCCATGGGTGGTGCTTAAAATTGGAGACCGCCTTCGCGGGCGGCGTCGGCGAAGGTTTTGACGCGGCCGTGGAAGGCGCGGCCGTTGCGGTCGAAGACGACGGCGGAGATGCCGGCGGCCTTGGCCTTGGCGGCGAAGGCGGTGCCGACGAGTTTGGCGCCGGAGACGTTGCCCTTGGCGTTCTGCTTCTTCACGTCGGCGTCGAGCGTGGAGAGGAACACGAGGGTCCGGCCGACGGCGTCGTCGATGGCCTGCGCGTAGATGTGCTTGCCGGAGAACTTGACGGAGAGGCGCGGGCGGGCGGCGGTGCCGACGACCTTCTTGCGGATGCGCCACTTGCGCTTCTGGAGGAGCGCGGCTTTGCGGATGGTATTGGACATGGTTATGCGGCCTTTCGGGTGGTGGCGTTAGGCGACGGTCTTGCCTTCCTTGCGGCGGACGCGTTCGGCGAATTCGCCGACGAGGCGGACACCCTTGCCCTTGTAGGGTTCGGGCGGGTAATAGGCGCGGATCTCGGAGGTGACCTGGCCGACGAGCTGCTTGTCGGCGCCTTCGATCTTGAGCTTGGTGCCGTCGGTGACGGTGATCTTGATGCCCTCGGGGATGTCGTGGAGGATCGGGTGCGAGTAGCCGAGCGCGAGGTCGAGCTGCTTGCCCTTGAGCGCGGCCTTGAAGCCGACGCCCTGGATCTCGAGCTCCTTCGCGTAGCCGATCGCGGCGCCCTTCACCATGCCGGCGATGATCGAGCGGGCGGTGCCATACATGGCCTTGGAGAAACGGGTCTCCTCGGTGGGCGAGACGACGATGGTGTTGTCCTTCTTCTCGATCTTCACGACGGGCGCGAAGGTCTTGGAGACTTTGCCCTTGGGGCCTTCGACGGACACCGTGGTGCCTTTGATGTCGACCTTGATCTTGTCGAGGATCTGAACGGGTTGTTTGCCAATTCTGCTCATGGTGCGGGGGCTCCTTACCAGACGGTGCAGACGAGCTCGCCACCGAGCTTGTTGCGGCGGGCGTCCTGGTCCTTCATGAGGCCCTTGGAGGTGGAGACGATGGCCATGCCGAGGCCGTTGAGGACGCGCGGGAGGTCGGTGTAGCTGAAGTAGACGCGGCGGCCCGGGGTGGACTCACGCTTGAGGCCGGTGATGACCGGGGTGTTGTCGACGTATTTGAGGGTGACGACGAGGGTCTTGTGGCCGCGCTCGTCGGCGCCGGTGGAGACTTCGCGGACGAAGCCTTCGGCTTTGAGGATCGCCGCGAGGCTCTCCTTGAGTTTGGAGTGCGGGGCGACGCACTGGGGCTGGCCGGCCTTCGACGCATTGCGGAGGCGGGTCAGGAAATCGCTGATGGGATCGGTCATGGATGGATGTT
>PNKG01000293.1 GCA_013822585.1 Opitutus sp.
GGGAAACCGACGTTCACGACCCAAGTCGACATCAACTTCGGCGGGCCGCGCAAGAAAGACTGAAGTCCGGTCGGGCGCCTGCCGGTCCCATCAGATTCAACCCCGGATTCCGCGATCCAACGTGCGGCGCGCAACAGCAGGAGCGGCTTCATGCCGCGACAAAAAAGTCCGCCGCAATCGTTGGCCGGATCACGGCGCAACGCCGCTCCTAACGGGTCCCGCAATCGCGCAACCCGGGTTCAGCCCGAATTCCGCAGAAGGATGAACCGCTGACGAACGCTCATGGACACTGATGAAGCAGGATGCATCGGAGACGTGCGACGCTGGCCCGCTCACCCGGCGGGCGCTCGGGTCAAGCTCCGCAAGTTTGCTCTATCAGCGATCGTGAGTGAAAATCAGCGGTTCGACTGTTTGTTCCGGGTTCAATCACATCGCCGCCTGCGCCGCCCGCTTCCGACCGACGCGGGCGCGCAGCCAGCCGAGGACCGCCACGGCGATCGCGAAAAACACGCTCGGCGCGCCGCCTCCGCCTCCGCCGCCACCCGGATTGCTGGGCGCCGGGCTCGGAGCCGGCGCCGGTTGCGTGACTGTCAGCGCCGCCGCGTTGCTCGTGGCGGTGCCGGCACTGTTGACGGCGACCACGCGGTAGTTTCCCGCATCGGCGCCCGTCACGCCGCTGAGCTGGAGCGTCGCGCTCGTGGCGCCGGGGAGATCCACGCCGTCGCGCTGCCATTGCAGCGTCGGCGTCGGCTGGCCGGTCACGGACACGCTGAAGGATGCCGTCCCCCCCGCCGCGACAGATGCCGGCGCCGGTTGCGCCGTGAACGCCGGCGCGCTGGCCGCGGCCTCGCTCGCATACACGCGCACCCAATCCACCGCCAGCACCTGGGGAAATACCGTGCTCGCATCCGGCGCGCCCGGCCAGTTGCCGCCGACCGCGAGATTGAGCAGGAGGAAAAACGGCGCGTGGAATTCCGATCGATCGGGCAAGGCCGAGCGCTCGATGCTCACGCGCGCCGTCTCCACGCCGTCGACCCGCCAGATGATGTTCGCCGAAGTCCACTCCACCTCGAAGACGTGGTAGTCGTCGTTGAAGATTTCGGGGTCGACGAGTTCGATCCGGCCGCTGCCGCTCTCGGCATGGCCGCCGGCATCCCAGTGGATCGTGCCGTAGACCGAGTCGTCGCGATCCTCGCCGCCGCCCACCATCTCCACGATGTCGATCTCGCCGCTGGCCGGCCACCCCACGGTGGTGATGTTGGCGCCGAGCATCCAGAATGCCGGCCAGATGCCCTGCCCTTTCGGCAGTCGCATGCGCGCGGCGAATTTCCCGTAAGTCCACGCCATCCTCCCCTGCGTCTTCAGGCGCGCCGAGGTGTAGCTGCCATCGGCGTTTTTCTGCGCCGTGATTCTCAGCTCGCCGTCCTGCACGGTGGCGTTGGCCGTGGTGTAGGACTGGAGTTCGTTGTTGCCCCACCCTCCCGCGCCCAAGTCGTAAGACCAGCGCTCGGGATTCACGGCGGTGCCGGCGAACTCGTCGGCCCACACCAGATTCCAACCCGCACCGGGCGACCAATCGTCGGCGGTGATCTGCGCCCCGAGCGGGG
>PNKG01000294.1 GCA_013822585.1 Opitutus sp.
GCGCTCCGGCAAGGTCCGCCTCAGCCGCCGCGCCGCGATGAAGGAACTCGAGGCGCAAAAGCAGGCCGCCGCGCCCGCCGACGCCGCGACGAGTGCGCAAGCCTCGGCGGCTCCGGCCGCTCCCGCGACCGACGCCCCCACGCAGTCCTAAACTGTAGGAGGGGCTTCAAGCCCCGACTCTTCCAAGCCGCGACGCCAGTCGCGGCTTTTTCTTTTCCGCTGCCGAGTGTGGGAGGGGCTTTACGCCCCGACGCAGCACCTTCGTCGCAACCGCAACTTCCAGTCCAACCACCCACGCTCCACGTGCCATTGGCCAGCGATGCCCGTCCCCACTCTCCCGTTGCCGCGCGCAAACGAACCGCTAGCGTCACCCCTCCGTGTCCGCTCCCGCCCCGTCTCATCGCAAAGGCCTCCGCACCGTCGCCATCATCGAGGCCCTCAAAGGCGCGATCGTGCTCGTCGCGGGTTTCGGACTGATCGCGCTGCTCGGTCGCGACGCCGAGAAATTCGCGGAGCACCTCGTGCAGCGCCTGCACCTCAACCCTGCGCACCACTACCCGCACATCTTCATCGCCGCGATGGCGAGCGTCGACAACGCCCGCCTGCTCCTCCTCGCCGGCCTCGCCGGACTCTACTCGCTCGTGCGCTTCGTCGAAGCCTACGGCCTCTGGCGCGCGCGCGTCTGGGCCGAGTGGCTCGCCGCCCTGAGCGGCGCCATCTACGTGCCCGTCGAAATCTACGAACTGCTCCACGGCGTTTCACCGCTCAAACTCGCCGCGCTCGCCATCAACCTCGCCATCGTCGGCTACATGGTCTGGCTCCTCACCGAGCGCCGTCGCCTCGCGCGCCGCGCCGTCACCAATCCCTAGCCGAACGGCCACCCCGCGAAAATCCGCTGCTGACACGCCACCGCGGTTCCGCGCAAGCTCCTCCCGCACACCCGCCCCATGAAACTCCTCGTCACGAACGACGACGGCATCCACTCGGTCTTTTTCCACGAACTCGTCCGCGCGCTCCGCGCCGCCGGCCATGAGCTCTACCTCGCCGTGCCCGCCACCGAACAGAGCTGGACCGGCGCCTCGAAGACCCGCGCCCGCCCCGTCAAATCCGCCCTGGTCGACCGCGGCTTCGGTTGCCCCACCTGGATGCTCGACGGCACACCTTCCGACTGCGTCAACATCGCCCTCGCCCACCTGCTCGACCGCAGCCTGAAGCTCGACGCCGTCGTCAGCGGCATCAACGTCGGCTTCAACTGTTCGCTCGGTTTCATCCTCGCCAGCGGCACCGTCGCCGGCGCGTGGGAAGGCGCCCTGCACGGCCTGCCCGCCTTTGCGTTCTCACAGGACGTCACCGAGCAGACCTACGCCCATCTCAAGGACCACGGCGGCGAGCCCGACGGCGAACTCCTCGCCACGCTCCGCGCCGCCGCCGCGCGCGCCGAAAAACTCGTCACCCAGATCGCGCCCACCGTGCCGCGCAACAGCTTCACGGTGCACAACGTCAACTTCCCGCTGCCCTGCGCCGCCGGCACGCCGATCCGCCGCACCGTGCCCGCGCAGGTGCACGTGCCCGG
>PNKG01000295.1 GCA_013822585.1 Opitutus sp.
GCCGAGCACCGCGTAGTCGCGCTCCTGGGCCTTGAGCTGGGAGACCTGGCTGGCCGGGTCCTTGATGTTGCCGAAGGCGATGGCCTCGACCGGGCAGACCTGCTGGCAGGCGACCTTGAACGAGCCGTCGGGGATCTCGACGTCGCCCGAGGCGCCGGCCTTCCGCTTCTGCGCGATCTTGGCCTGCTGGATGCGCTGCACGCAGTAGGTGCACTTCTCCATCACGCCGCGCATGCGGACGGAGACGTCGGGGTTCTTCACCATCTTCACCAGTTCGGGCATGTCCTTCTGGTAGCCGAGCGGGCCCATGTAGAGGGCGTCGGTGGCGCGCTTGTTGTAGTCGAAATAATTAAAGCGGCGGACCTTGTAGGGGCAGTTGTTGGCGCAGTAGCGCGTGCCGATGCAGCGGTTGTAGGCCATGACGTTGAGGCCTTCCTCGTCATGCACGGTGGCGTTGACGGGGCACACGGTCTCGCACGGGGCGGTCTCGCAGTGCTGGCAGGTCATGGGCTGGACGACGGCCTGCGGGTCCTCCGGGATCTCCTTGTTGCCCTCGCCGCCGAACGCGCCGGCGTCGGCCTTGCCGTCCGAGTAGTAGCGGTCGAGGCGGATCCAGTGCATCTCGCGGCCGCGCAGGACTTGGTCGCGGCCGACGATCGGGATGTTGTTCTCCGCCTGGCAGGCGACGACGCAGGCGTTGCAGCCGGTGCAGAGGTTGAGGTCGATCGACATGCCCCACTGGTGGATGCCGTCGAAGGTCGGGTGTTCGTAGAGGGAGTTGCCGCGCGGGGCCTGGGTCGAGAGGGCGGCGAGCGGGAGGCCCTTGTCCTTGCCGTAATTGGCCGGGGTGTGCGACTCCATGCCGATGCCGGCGACGAACGCGGGGTTCTTCTGGAACTCGTCGTGGTTGGCCTCGCGCACGATGTCGCGGCCTTCCATCGACCAGTGCTCCTGCGTGTTGGCGAGCTTCTGGCGCTGGCCGGTCTTGGTCAGCTTGGCGCCGGTGGCGAAGCCCATCGTGGCGCTGGTGCGGACGGCGTAGGCATCGAAGCCGGCATCGTTGCCCACGCGGCCGGAGGCCGTGCGGCCGTAGCCGAGCGGGAGGACGATGGTGTAATTGGCGAGACCGGGCTGGATGTGCAGCGGGCCGCGGACCTTGCGGCCGTTGACCTCGATCTCGGCGACGTGCGCGAGCTCCTTGCCCTGCATGTATTCGGCGTTCTCGATGCGCGCGACCTGCGGGTTGGAGCCGTGCGGGTAGACGCCGATCTCCTTGGCGAGGCGCGGGGAGATGAGGATGGCGTTGTCCCAGGAAATCTTGGTGACCGGGTCGGGGCACTCCTGCAGCCAGCCGTTGTTGGCGAAGCGGCCGTCGTCGACCTTGTGGTCGGTGGCGAACACGACCTCGAGGTTGTCCTTCGAGAGCGCCTCGGCTTTCGGGGCATTGCGGAAGAGCTCGGCGGCGCGGGCGGCGTTGAAGGAGACCTTCGCGGCCTTGTAGCCGGAGTTCTCGAGCAGGCCGTCGTGGAGGAATTTCTCGAAGGTCTTCTTGTCGCCGCCGGTGAGCGT
>PNKG01000296.1 GCA_013822585.1 Opitutus sp.
CCGACCGGCTACGCCACGGCGTTCGCCACGGATGGCGAGAAGGCGCTGACCCGCTACAAGGCCGAGAAATTCGACCTCGTGCTCGCCGACATCGACATGAAGCCGATGGACGGCATCACGCTGCTCAAGCAGCTCAAGCAATACGACCCCAACACCGTCGTCATCATCATGACGGCCTACGCCAGCACCGAGAGCGCGATCCAGGCGCTGAAATTCGGGGCCTTCGACTATCTCCAGAAACCTTTCCGCGTCGACGAGCTGATCCAGACGCTCAAGCGCGGCGTGGAGTTCAAGCGCGTGGTCACCGAGCGCGAATCGCTCGGCGGCGCGGGCGCAGCGGCCAAGGCGGGCGATTTCGAGGCGCGCCTCATCGGCTCGAGCCAGAAGGTCAAGCGCCTCGTCACCCAGCTCAGGAAACTCGCCACCGCGCACACGCCGGTGCTCATCCACGCCGAGCTCGGCGCCGGCCATGAGATCGTGGCCGAGCTGCTGCACGCCGCCGGCGCGCCGGCCGGCAGCCCGTTCGTCAGCGTCGACTGCATGCAGCAGGCCCCCGGGATCGTGGCCGATCTGCTGCTCGGCGCCGACGGCACCGGCGGCAAGTGGGTGCAGCAGGCCAAGGGCGGCACACTCGTGCTCCATCACGTCCAGTGCCTCGACAAGGGCGCGCAGGAAAAACTCGTTTCCATCCTCCGCAGCCACGCCGCGAGTTTCCGCCTCATCTGCACGACCGAGGTCGACCTCGAAAAGCTCACCGAGGGCGGCGAGTTCAACGAGGAGCTGTTCTATCGCATCGCCGCGCTGCCCGTGCAGCTGCCGGCCTTGCGGGAGCGCCTGGAGGACCTTCCCCTCCTGCTGAAGGACGTCGCCGCGAAGTCGGCCAACCCGCTGTTCGACGCGCGGCTGATCGAGTTCACCGACGATGCGCTCGCGGCCATGCGCGCCTACCGCTGGCCGGGCAACCTCGTGGAGTTCACCCAGGTCGCCTCGCAGGTCATTTCGACCTCGGAAACCCGCGTGGTCACCTCAGCCCAGCTCCCTTTGCGGGTCCACGACCTCAAGGACTGGCCGTCCCTCACCGACTATCTCGCCGGCCAGGAAAAGCAGTATGTCGCCCGCGTCCTCCACGCCTGCGGCGGCGACAAGGCCAAGGCCGCCAAAGTCCTCGGGGCCGATCCGGCGAAAATCTGAGGACGGAGAGCGGAGGACTGAGGACGGTAGACAGAGCACGAAAGACTGAGGAGTGAAGGCTCGCCGCGAGGTGGTCGCCGACGTCCCGGCGGCGACACGAACGTCATTTCGCGCCCCGCGCACGCCTCTGATTTCATCCTGAATTCCGCAGTTGGAGTGGCCACTACCGAGCGGAGCGACATCAGCCCCAAGCACAAACAACGCCAAAACAGAAAGATCGCTGAGAACTGCTGACCGTGCGCCTTCACTTCGCGGGTGATACCAGTTACGCTTCGTTCCGAGACTTTAGATTCGCCCGGTGGCCGCGAGCACCAGCGAGTGGAAGATCGTCGGCTCGCTGGCGCTCGCCGCTACAGTAAAAAGGCTCAAAGCTTGT
>PNKG01000297.1 GCA_013822585.1 Opitutus sp.
GCCGCGCGCGCGACGTTGGCAAGGCCGGAGTGGGCGGGCGGCGCGCCGGCGGCGGGTTTTGGCGTTGCGACGCCGTGCGGCGACCGCAGAAACATCCGGAATGAGAAAACTCATGAGCTGGCTGGGTGCGCTGGCGCTGGCGATCGCCGCGTGCGCGCAGGACTTCACGCAGGCGATGACGCCCGAGGAGCGCGCGGCCGCCGGCCTGCACAAGCTCACGCCGGCCGAGCTGGCCCGGCTGAAGGAGGTGGTCGAGCGCTACAAGACCGGCGAGGTCGCCGTCGTCCGGCGGCAGGCCGAGCGGCAGGTCGCGGCCACCGAGGCCAAGGCGCAGGAGGCGGAGCGCAAGGTCGCGGCGGCCGAGGCCAAGGCGAAGCAGGTCGCGGCCCCGGGCGCCGCGGCCGCGCCGAAGAAAACCCCGGGCTGGGTCGGGGCCTTGTTGACCTTGAAGCGCGCGGAGAAGGCGCCGGGCAACGAGGTGTTGGAGAGCCGGCTGGTGGGCGAACTGAAGACGTTCAGCGGCCGGCGCAGCTTTCGCTTGGAGAACGGACAGGTGTGGCAGATGATCGAGTCCGACCAATATGCGGGCCCGACCTACGAAAATCCCGAGGTGTTCATCGAGCCCGGTCTGTTCGGAACGTTCTGGCTGCGTATTCCCGACGGTGCGCTGCGGGTGAAGGTGAAGCCGATCAAGCTGGAGTGAGCGCACGGCGGCGGTGTCTCGCGGGGTGAGGGCACCCCGCCCACAGATGGGGAAAGAAAAAGGCGCGCCGGGCGGGCGCGCCTTTGCGGTGGGGTGGAACGGGTTGACCTCAACCCGGATTCCGCGATTGCCTGGAGGGTGGGAGGGGCTCTACACCCCGACATCGCCGCGCCTGCCGCGCACGGAAAAAGTCGGGGCGTGAAGCCCCTCCCACCCTCTGAAGAGTCCGCGCGAATCGCGGAATCAGGGCTCAACCCGTTCGGAGCGCGTTGGGGTCAACGCGCTCCACCTCACGCGGACGGCGCGGCGTCGGTGGCTGCGGGGGCTTCGGCGCCGGTGTCCTCGTCGGGCGAAGCAATCACTTTGGCGATGGCGAGGAGCTTGTCGCCTTCCTCGAGGTTGACGAGCTTCACGCCCTTGGCGCCGCGGCCGGTTTCGCGGATCTCCTTCACGCGGGTGCGGATACTCTGGCCCTTGGCGGTGAGGAGCATGACTTCGTCGGTGTCGCGGACGCTGAGCGCACCGGCGACGGCGACGGAGCCGTCCTCGGGGAGATCAATGGCGATGACACCCGTGCCGCCGCGGCGGATGAGACGGTAGTCCTCAAAGGGCGTGCGCTTGCCGATGCCGTCCTCGCGGGCGACGAGCAGGCGCGCTTCGTGGTCGCAAACCTCGATGGCCTGGAGGCGGTCGCCCTTTTTCTTGAACTTCATGCCGGTGACTCCGCCGGTGAAGCGGCCCTGCGGGCGGAGGCCGAGCTTCGGGCCGTCGGTCTCCTCACCTTCAGCGGAGGGAACAGACGGGGTGGTGTCGCCGCTTTCGGCGGCGTCGGTTTCGGCGGTGCCTTCGAAGAAG
>PNKG01000298.1 GCA_013822585.1 Opitutus sp.
GGACGAAGCCTTGCAGGTTGGTGCGGCTGTCGAACAGGTCGGAGTCGACCAGGTTGGCGTCGAGGGCGAACGCGCCCACCGACTGGTAGAGGATGCGGGCGTCCCAATCGCCGGGCTGCACGGCCTTGCCGTATTGGAGGCCGACCTGGAAGGCCTTGTCTTCGCCGGCAAGGTCGGCGCGGCCGAACTTGGTGGCGCGGGCCTTGGCCTCGAGGTTGAGGGCGAAGTCGGCGAAGGCGCGCAGCGGCACGCCGTTGGGGGCGGTCCAATTGTATTCGACGGGCACTTCGAGCACGAAGAGGTTGTTGACCGGGGCGGCGTTGCCCGCGCTCATTGCGCCGTTGAAGGCGGCGACGTTGGCGCGCTGGTCGGCGCCGGCATAGTAGTAGAGCACGGGGGCGATCTGGAGGAAGCGGGTCGCGCCCTCGAAGTGGCGTTTGTAGCCGCCCTGCCAGGCGGTGAGGTAAAGGTCCTTCGTGCCGGCGCTGGTGGCGGGCGTGATGGGGGCGAAGGGATCCTGGTTGCCCGAGGTGCCGTAGATGAACTGCGCCAGCGTGACGAAAAATTCGTCGCGGCCGCGGCGGGTGCGGAACTGCTCGGCGAGGCCTTCCGGGTTGATGTCGCCGTCCCAGACCATCGAGGTCGTCACGAGCGGATTGGGCATGCGCCCGGCGGTGAAGTTCCATTCCGGGGTCGGGGCCCACGTCATGTAGATTTGCCCGAGGTAAAGGCCGTCGTTGGTCTTGTTGTAGGGGCCGCCGTCGTCCGCCAGCGTGACGTTGGTGGAGCGGTTGCTGAGGGCGGACTCCAGGCGCAGGCCGAAACCCCAGTGTTGGAGCAGTTTTCCCGTCAGTGCGGTCCGGAGGCGGTAGCGGGGCCGGTCGCGTTTCTGGTCGTCGCCGTTGGAGAGCTCGCCGGCGCGACTCTCGTAGCGGAGCCGCAGATCGCCGGCGATGCGGAGCTCCGTCAGCGACGGCGAGAGGTTGAGTTTGCCGGCCGCGGTGTTGGCGGCGAAGTCTTTCGTGAGTTCGGCGCGGAGTTCCTCGGCCTCCTGGTCGTTGATGATGCCCTTGCGGACGAGGAGCTCGATGAGCGGGCCGCTGTCTTGCGCGCCGGCGGCGCCGGCGGCGAGGAGGACGGCGGCGGTGGCGAGGAGTTTGGATTTCAGTTGGAACATGGTGCTGGATTCTCGGATGATCGCAGCGGCGATAGCCGATGCGAGCACGGAGAATAGGCGGCCATTGTTACGATTTGGTGGCGGCCGTGTGACGAACGGGGAAAACCAGACGGCGGGCGCACGCTGCCCGGCTATGCGGGCGGGGCTCCAAATCCCGATCCGGCCGGTCGGAGACCGGCCTTGCTCTCTTCAGCCGCTGGCCTCGGCCGACTCGGCGGCGACGGCGGTGAGCTGGATGAGGCTGTTGAGCGAGCTGAAGTGCCTCGTCCACTCGAAGTCGTCGGCGTGGCCGCCGACGATCTGGTCGAACAGCGCCTTCTTGTCGGCCTTGAGCGCCTGGATGCGTTCCTCGATCGTGCCGGCCGTCACCATGCGGTA
>PNKG01000299.1 GCA_013822585.1 Opitutus sp.
CGGCGTCTTCACGATCACCAACGGCGGCGTCTTCGGCTCGCTCCTCGCCACCCCCATCATCAACGCCCCGCAGAGCGCCATCCTCGGCATGCACGCCATCAAGGAGCGCCCCATCGCGTTGAACGGCCAGGTCGTCATCCGCCCGATGATGTATCTCGCCCTCAGCTACGACCACCGTCTCGTCGACGGCAAGGAATCGGTCACCTTCCTCGTGTCGGTGAAGAACAGCCTCGAAGACCCCGCGAGGCTCGTCCTCGGCGCCTGAGCGCCGAGGCGAGCCGGTTTAGGTTTCAGGTTGAGGTTGAGGTAATCGAAACGCCCGTCACGCCCCTCACCTTTCCTCAACCTAAACCTTAAACCTCAACCTTTCCCGACCAACATCGTCCCATGTCTTCCGCAACTCCCACCGCCACCTTCGATGTGGTCGTCATCGGCGCCGGCCCCGGCGGCTACGTGTGCGCGTTCCGCGCCGCGCAGCTCGGCCTCAAGGTCGCGCTCGTCGACAAACGCGCCGCGCTCGGCGGCACCTGCCTCAACGTCGGCTGCATCCCGAGCAAGGCCCTCCTCCACGCCACCGAACACGTCGCCTGGGCGAAGACCCACGCCGCGGAATCCGGCATCAGGTTCGGAAGCGTCGAAGTCGACCTCGCCACGCTGATGAGGAAAAAGGACGCCGTCGTCGCCAAGCTCACCGGCGGCGTCGCGCTCCTCGCCAAGGGCCGCAAAGTCACCGTCTTCACCGGCACCGCCTCCTTCGTCTCCCCCACCGAGATCGAAGTTTCCTCCGATCCTAAACTTCAACCTTCAACTTCAACGGCGCGCCTCCAGGCGCGCCACTTCGTCATCGCCACCGGCTCCGCCCCGGTCGAGCTGCCGCTCATGAAGTTCGACGGCGAGACGGTCGTCTCGAGCGACCACGCCATCGCCTTCAAGGAAGTGCCGAAGAAGCTCATCGTGGTCGGCGGCGGCGTCATCGGCGTCGAACTCGGCTCCGTTTGGGCGCGTCTCGGCGCCGACGTCACCGTGGTCGAGTTCCTGCCGAAGATCATCGCGACGTTCGACGACGACATCGTCCGCAATTTCACGCGCCTCATGCAGAAACAGGGCCTCAAGATCGAGGTCGGCGCGAAAGTCACCGGCTATGCCAAGGGCATCCTCACCGCCGAGCGCGAAGGCCAGAAGCTCGGGATTCCCGCCGACAAAGTCCTCGTGGCCGTTGGCCGCCGCCCCTACACCGACGGCCTCGGTCTCGACCAGGCCGGCGTCGAGCTCGACGAGACGAAGCGCGTCAAGGTCGACGCCCACCTCCGCACCAACGTCGCCCACATTTCGGCGATCGGCGATGTCGTCGCCGGCCCGATGCTCGCGCACAAGGCCGAGGAGGACGGCATCGCCGTCGCCGAGTGGATCGCCGGCAAAGCGGGCCACATCAACTGGGACCTCGTCCCCGGCATCGTCTACACCAACCCCGAAGTCGCCTCCGTCGGCCTCGGCGAGGACGACGCGAAGAAACGCGGCCTCGCGATCAATGTCGGCAAGTTCAACTTCGCCGCC
>PNKG01000300.1 GCA_013822585.1 Opitutus sp.
CTGGTGGCGCCCTCCTCGACCTTGGTCAGCTTGGAGGGGAGTTCGAATTTTCCGAGACGCTTGGGCATGTAGTTGATCTCTGGTTGAGAGTTGAGAGTTGGGATGAAGCGAACCGGGCGAAAGGCGGGCTCAGAAGCGCGAGTAGAACTCGACGATGAGCTGCTCGTTGATGGAGGGGTCCATCTCGTCGCGCGTGGGCAGGCGGTTGACGACCGCGGAAAGGGCCTCGTCGTTGCGCGTCAGCCAGCCGGGGACGACGCGGGCGCGGGATTCCTCGACGGAGCGGGTGACGATCTGGCGGGAGTTGTTGGAGGCCTTGATCTCGATGGTGTCGCCGGCGTTGAGGGTGTAGCTGGCGATGTCGACCTTGCGGCCGTTGACCTTCACGTGGCCGTGGTTGACGAGCTGGCGGGCCTGGGCGCGGCTCTTGGCGAAGCCGAGGAGGTAGACGACGCTGTCGAGGCGGGTCTCGAGGAGCTGGAGGAAGCGCTCGCCGGTGACGCCGCGCTCCTTTTTGGCGACGGCGAAGACGCGGCGGAACTGGCGTTCGAGCAGGCCGTAGATGAAGCGGAGCTTCTGCTTCTCGGCGAGGCCGACGGCGTATTCGGAGAGCTTGCGGCGGGACTTCGGGCCGTGCTGGCCGGGCGGGAAGTTGCGGCGCTCGAGAACCTTGGCGGAACCGAGGACGTAGGTGCCGAAGCGGCGGCTGACGCGGGTGGTGGGTCCGGTGTAACGGGCCATGGGAGGAGTTCCTTAGAAGTTGAGGTTAGACGCGACGGCGCTTGCGCGGGCGGCAGCCGTTGTGCGGCACCGGGGTGACGTCGATGATGGAGGAAATCTCGAGGCCGATGGCTTGGAGACCGCGGATGGCGGAGTCGCGACCGAGGCCGGGGCCGCTGACGCGGATCTGGACCTCCTTGAGCCCGTGCGCCATGGCGTTGCGGGCGGCGTCCTGGGCGACGACCTGCGCGGCGTAGGCGGTGGACTTGCGGGAGCCGCGGAAATTGCACTTACCGGCGGACGACCAGGAGATCACGTTGCCCTTGGCGTCGGTGATCGAGACGATCGTGTTGTTGAAGGTCGCGGTGACGTTGGCGATGCCGGAGGTGATGTTTTTCGAGCCCTTGGCCTTGCGGACCTTGATGGCGCCGAGTTCCTCCTTGAGGAGGTCTTCGGCGGACGGGGCCTTCGGCACGCCGCCGACGAGTTCGACGGGCTTCGCGGGCTCGGTGGGGGCGGCGGCGGCGGGAGCGTCGGCCTTCGGGGCCTTGGGGGCCTTCGCGGGCTTTTCAGCGGCGGGCGCAGCGGCGCCGGCAGCGGCGTCCTTCTTGGGAGCCTTTTCCTTCTTCGGAGCGGATTTCTCTTCGGACATGGAGATGGGTTTTTAGGATTAAGCTTCCTTGGCCTTGGTGACGCCAACGGTCTTGCGCGGGCCCTTGCGGGTGCGGGCGTTGGTGCTGGTGCGCTGGCCGCGGACCGGGAGGCCGCGGCGGTGGCGGATGCCGCGGTAGCAATTGATCGCCTGGAGGCGCTT
>PNKG01000301.1 GCA_013822585.1 Opitutus sp.
ATTGAGTTTGTCGGCCGGGATTTCGCCGAGGGCGGTCTCGCGGCCGAGATGCTGGCGCGCGTAGTCGGCGGACGCGGCGGCGGCGCAGCAGGCGAGCACCTGCGCGGCGAAGGCCTCGTTGATCTCGATGAGGTCGGCGTCCTTCAGGCCGAGGCCGGATTTTCTCTCGGCCTTGGCGATGGCGTAGACCGGGCCGAGCCCCATGCGCGCCGGCTCGCAGCCGGCGTAGGCGTAGTCGATCAGGCGGCCGATCGGCTGGAGGCCGGATTTTTTCAGGCCGGCCTCGGTCATGACGAGGAGGGCGGCCGCGCCGTCGGTGACCTGCGAGGCGTTGCCGGCCGTGACGGTGCCGCCGCGCTTCTCGAACACGGCCTTCAGCTTGCCGAGCGCCTCCATCGTCTGGCCGTCGCGCACGCCGTTGTCGGTGTCGACGGCGGCGGCGTCCCGCCCCTTGCGGGGGTAGACCGGCGTGATTTCCTCCGCCAGCCGCTTGCGCGCGGCCTCGGCCTTGCGGTGCGAGCGCAGGGCGAACTCGTCCTGCACCTCGCGCGTGAGGCGCCAGTCGCGGGCGAGCAGCTCGGCGGTCTGGCCCATGCCGAGCCCGCAGACCGGGTCGGTGAGGCCGAGCACGAGGGAGATTTTCGGCGCGAAGAGATCCTTCGGCCGGAAGGCGGCGAATGCGCCGAGTTTCTGGCCGAGCGACTTGGCTTTGCCGAGCGCGGCGAATTTTTTCACGGCCCCTTCGTTGTAGAGCAGCGGGTAGTGGGTCATGCTCTCGGCGCCGCCGACGAGGAAGATGTCGCCGTCGCCGGCCGCGGCCTTCTGCGCGGCCTGGGTGATCGCCTCGAAGCCCGAGGCGCAGTTGCGCGAGACGGTGATGGCGGGCACGGACTGCGGGATGCCGGCGCGGAGCGCAATGACGCGCCCGACGTTGGCGGCGTCGACGGGATTGCCGACGCAGCCGAAGATCACCTCGTCGATCACGGCGGGGTCGAGGCCGGTGCGGGCGAGCACGGCGGCGGCGGCGCTGCGGCCGAGTTCGGCGGCGTCGCAGGCGGCGAGCGTAGTCGCCATCTTGGCGAACGGCGTCCGCACGCCGTCGACGATGTAGAGGGGTTCTTTCATTTCCGGATCTCCTGAAGGGCGGCCTTGGCGGGCGGGGGTTCGTGCGGGGCGGCGGTGGCTTGGGGGCGGTTATCCAAGACCTTCTGCTCCTTCAACGCGACCCCGACTTTCTGCAGTTCGCGCATCTTCTCGGCCGTCTGGATGATGATCTTGTTCGGCCGCACCTCGAAGTGCGAGTGGAGCATGTTGCTGAGCTGCGTGCGGAGCGTCTCCTCGGGCGTGTCGTCCGCGCGGGTGACGTGCAGGTGGATCTCGTCGAGGTTGAGCGGGTCGTCGTTGGCCTTGCGCAGCTCGATCTGCCAGGCGCCGATGCCGCGCATGTCGTCGAGGGCGTGCTCGAGCTCGTTGAAGTCGATGATTGTGCCCTTGACCTTCTGGAAGCGCATCGAACGGAAGTCC
>PNKG01000302.1 GCA_013822585.1 Opitutus sp.
TTGAATCAGGCGGAGCCGACCACCTGCGTCTTCCCCGGACCGATCCGAGCGCTCATCGGCGCCAATGTCTCCGAAAAGCCGGACGATAATCCAGGCGTGCTCCTCGCGCATGAGGCCGGGGCGGAGTATTTCTCGTTGCGGCTGCGGAAGGAGGACGCCGTCGCGGCGCTCAACATCCTGTTCCGCGGGCGGGTGTATGCGCTGCGGCTCGTCGGCGCACCGGAACCCGACCGGGCGGTCGTGTTTTTGGATCAACCGCTCTCGGGCGGTGCCGGCCAGCGGCTCTCGCCCGACGCGCTGCGCGGACTCCTGGAGCGCGCGAAGCACGAGCAGCGCCGCGCAACGGCGGCCGGCATGGTCTCGTCCTTGGAGCGCGCCGAACCGCACACGCGCACGGCGTATCGCGGTTTCACGGCGACCATCGAATCGGTCACCCGATTCGAGGCCGAGGACGTGCTGGTGTTCCGCGTGCGACTCGACAACGCGACGGATGCTCCCGTCCGCTACGATGTCGCCGGCCTCGCTGTGCGCTTGGACCGCGAGTTCTTCCCGGCGGCGCTTGCGGATGCGTCGGGGGCGATACCGCCGCAGGGTGCATCGCTCGTGTATCTCGTCATCGCCGGCGCGCCGGGCGGCGGCCGGGCCAATTTGCCGGTGCAGGCGGAGTATTCGGTCATCGTGCCCACGTCATGAAATTCGACCGCGATTTCCTCACTTCGCCCACGGGCCAGGTCGTGCTGGTCGCGGCTGTGCTGCTGCTCGGTGTCATCGCCGTGCGCTGGCAGCAACAAACGAAACCGACGACGCAATTGCCGGCAGCGAAGCCGGCGCCGGCCGTGCCGCTGCCGAAGATTCTGACGCGCGAGGGTGCGCGCTTCGTGAAGCCACCATCTCCCGTGACCGCCAATCCGGCACCGACACCCGCATCAGCGAGCCCGGTTGCTGCCTCGATGAAAACGCACGAGCTGCCACTGGCACTCGTCACCGCTCTTCCAGTGGCGCCGGTTGCGCGTTCGGCGCCGTCCGCACCCTTCGGTCGGCTGATTTCCTGCGAAACCGTGGTGGCACTTGAATCCAATCGCCTGGAAACGCCGATCATCGGGCTCGTCACCGAAGATGTCTGGCACAACGGCCGACGCGTGATTCCCGCGGGCGCGGAAGTGCATGGGCGCGCTGCACTCGACCGTGCGCGCGAGCGGCTGGGTGCGCACGGCCAGTGGCGCATCGTCTGGAGAACGAGCGACAGCGACAACGGCAGCGAACTCACCGTCGAGGGGCTCGTGCTCGACCGCGAATACGATCCGGCCTCCCGCGGGTGGGGCGAGCAGGACGGCTCCGCCGGGTTGCGCGGGCAGATCGTGAAAGCGAACGACGACCGCGAACTGCAGCTCTTCGCCGCTACGTTTCTCGCGAGCGCCACCGCCGCGTTGCAGGACAACCGGCTCACGACGGGCCTGCTCGGCGAGGCCTCGCTGCCGGCCGCGACCGCGCGCAACGCCGTTCTCGCCGGCACA
>PNKG01000303.1 GCA_013822585.1 Opitutus sp.
CCCCGTGCACGTGCCGGCGCTGCGCGAGCGGGCGGAGGACATTCTGCCGCTGGCCGAGCACTTCCTCGCCCGCTTCGCCCGCAAGCTGGGCATCAAGGTCGCGGGCTTCTCCGAGTCCGCCCGCCAGGCCATGCTCGCCTACCGCTGGCCGGGCAACGTCCGCGAACTGCAGAACACCATCGAGCGCGCCGTCATCCTCACCGAGGAAGGCCGCGTGGTCTCCGCCGCGGCGCTCGGCCTGCCGACGGTCGGGGGCGTCGTTTCACCGGGCGAGGCGCTGCTGAATTCCAGCCTGCCCTTCGATTTCGAGGAGAAGATGGCATCGGCGGAGGCCGGGCCGGCCGCCGCCACCGCCGTGACCGACGGTGCGGGCAAGGTGCTGACGATTGCCGAACTGGAGAAGCAGGCGATCAAGGCCGCCCTCCAGCAGACGGGCGGGAACCGCACCAGGGCCGCCGAGCTGCTCGGCATTTCCATCCGCACCCTGCGCAACAAGCTCCAGGAATACCGCGACGCCGGCGAGCCGGTCGGAGTCGGGGCGGACAGCGGCGAATGACCGCCGCGGCCCGCATCTGATCCCCGGGGCGGAGAGCCCCGGGGGCTGATCGCCGGCCCGTATTTCACTCCAGCGCGGCCCCGGCGGGCCGATGGGTATCCCATGCCGCGATGCCGTCCCGAGCGCAGTTTGCGCGCATTTTTGCGTAAAGTCCCCGCGCCCCCGCGCCGATAAAGCGGTGGCGTATTCTCGCCCGCCGAGCCCCTCTTTTTTTATGCCCGCCACCCAAGAAATCTCCGAGAGCCTTGTGCGTGAGAACATCACGCGCGCCATCGCCGACGTGTTCAAGACGATGCTCGGCAAGAACTCGACCCTGAGCACGACCGCCACCCAAGGCACCGAGGCGAGCTGGCCGCCGATCCCCGTTGACGGCGTCGCCTGCATCCCGCAGGTCGTCGGCACGGTCGGCTTCATCGGCGATGCCAACGGCCTGATCTACCTCTACCTCCCGATCGACTTCGCCAAAATCTGCACCTGCCAGCTCCTCGGCATGTCCGAGGCCGAGGTCGACGAGGCCGGCGACGAGGTGATCAACGACGCCATCGGCGAGCTGACCAACATGAGCGTCGGCAGCTTCAAGAACGGGCTCTGCGACGCGGGTTATCCCTGCAAGCTCACCATCCCGTCGATCCTCCGCGGCTCCAATTTCTGCGTCGAGCCCATCAGCACGGCCCAGCGCTACATCTACAGCTTCGAATGCGGCGGCCACAAGGTCGTGACCGACATTCTCATGAAGGCCGGCGACTAACCGATTCTCGATCCACCATGCGCAACAAGATCCTCACCGTCGACGATTCCAAGACCGTCCGCATCATCGTGCGGAAGGCGTTCAAGCCCTACGATTGCGAAATCCTCGAGGCGTCGAACGGCGTCGAAGGCCTCGCCATCGCCGCGAAGGACATGCCGGACCTCATCCTCCTCGACGTGACCATGCCGGTC
>PNKG01000304.1 GCA_013822585.1 Opitutus sp.
TACGATGTGGCCCTCGCCCGTGACGAGCTGGCCGAGTTCGAAGCCCTCCACGCCGTCGCCGACATCGGCGACGACGCCGACGTATTCGTGGCCGATGATCAGCGGCGGCTTGATGGTGCGCGAAGCCCACTGGTCCCACTTGTTGATGTGCACGTCCGTGCCGCAGATGGACGTTTTCTTGATCTTGATCAGGACGTCGTTGACGCCGGGTTTCGGCACCGGGGCTTCGGTCATGATCAGGCCGGGACCGGCCGTGGGCTTAACGATGGCGCGCATTGGGGTCGACATGGCGGAAAGGGGAGTCCGGGCAGCGTAGGTGCGCGGTGGCCGGAAACAACCCCGAAGCCGGCCAATGTTTGGTCCAAAAGGCCGCTAATTGTGCGGGTCGGTCGCACACGCGCTATCGGAGGCCTTTCATCCTAAAAAGCGCAATTGAAGCACAAGTTCGCAGAGTTCACGGAGGGAAAACCTCCGAAATCGATCCCGAGAATTTTCCCCTGCGTGGTGAAGACAGGCGGCTGCGATTTCCGCGCGATACTCCTGTTCTGCGCTTTTTGCGGCTGTAGCGGTCTCAGGAAAAGTGCATCTGCGCTTGAGCCAAAGGCGCTCCGATGGAAGCGAGAGCTGGCCAAGCGTGGCCGGAGGGGAACCACCTCGTCGCTTTGCTCCGACTCAGCTCCGAATCGCCAGAAGGCGCTCCGGCCCGCCGAAAAACAAAAGGCGCCCGGGTATCGGGCGCCTTGGGTTCAAATCGCAAATCCGTGCGAGGGCCTTCAGTCGTTCGCCTTGCCGTGGCGGGCGAGGTAGTCGCGGATCGATTGCGCGCGCTGTTCGGCGCGGGTCTCCTGTTCGATCTCGTCGGCCGTGCGCTGCTTGTCGTGCTTGGCCATCTGGCGGCGGATCTTCGAGAGGGCGAGATACTCGAGCTGGCGGATGCGCTCGCGGGTGACCTTGAATTTCTTGCCAACCTCCTCGAGCGTGAGTTCCTTTTCGCCGTCGAGGCCGAAACGCATCTTGATGATGGCGGCCTCGCGCGGGTCGAGGGCATTGACCATGGCGCGGAGATTCTCGCGAAGATTGCGCTCGCCGAGGTCGGCGTCGGGGGCGACGGTGCTCTCGTCGCCGACGAGGTCGCCGAGCGTGGCGGAGTCGCTGTCCTCGCCGACGGGCGCATCGAGCGAGGCCGGGCGGACGGAGACGGTCTTGAGCAGGGCGATCTTGTTGACCGGCATCTGCATGTCGTAGGCGATCTCGTCGTTCGAGGGTTCGCGACCGAACTCGTCGGTGAGGGCGGCGATGACCTTGCGCATGCGGGCGATCTTGTCGACGAGGTGGACGGGCAGGCGGATGGTCTTGGATTGGTTGGCGAGGGCGCGCTTCATCGACTGCTTGATCCACCACGCGGCGTAGGTGGAGAGCTTGCCGCCCTTGGCGGGGTCGAAACGCTCGACGGCCTTGATGAGGCCAAGGTTGCCTTCC
>PNKG01000305.1 GCA_013822585.1 Opitutus sp.
CCTTCCCCGCCCGCATCAAGTGCGCCACGCTCGGCTGGCACGCGGCCCTCAACGCCCTGAAGGGCGAAACCACCCCGGCCACCACCGAGACGCACAAGGACTGAGCGCCGCCCCACTCTTTCCTCTTCCTCTTAATCTTTCTCTCCATCACCTGACCGCAGCGAGAAACCGACCGACCGAGAGAAAGAGAAAGATTAAGAGGAAAGATCAGGAATCTGAAATGTCCCTCGATCCGCAAAAAATTCGCGCCGACTTCCCCATCCTGCACCAGCAGGTCAACGGGCACCCGCTGGTCTATCTCGACAACGGCGCCACCTCGCAGAAACCGCGCGTGGTCATCGACGCACTCGTCCGCTACTACGAGCGCGACAACGCCAACGTCCACCGCGGCCTCCACGCGCTCTCCATGCGCGCGACCGACGCCTACGAAGGCGCGCGCGCCCGCGTGGCGCAGTTCATCCACGCCGCCGATCCCGCCGAGATCATCTTCACGCGCGGCACGACCGAGAGCATCAACGTCGTCGCGCGCAGCTGGGGCCACGCCCATCTCAAGCCCGGCGACGTCGTGCTCGCGACCGAATTCGAGCACCACTCGAACCTCGTCCCGTGGCAACAAGCCGCCCAGGCCGCCGGCGCGACGCTGCGCTACGTGCCGCTCCTCGGCGCCGACGGCGAAGGCGGCCTCGACCTCGCGGCGCTCGACACGCTGCTCACGCCGCAGGTGAAGCTCTTCGCCTTCACCCACATCTCGAACACGCTCGGCACCATCAATCCCGCCGCCGAGCTTTGCCGTCGCGCCCGCGCGGTCGGCGCCGTCACCGTGATTGACGCCGCCCAATCCGTCGGCCACGGCCCGCTCGACGTGCGCGAGATCGGCTGCGATTTCCTCGCCTTCTCCGCCCACAAGATGTGCGGCCCCACTGGCATCGGCGTCCTCTACGGCCGCCGCGCCCTGCTCGACAAACTCGCCCCCGACGAGACCGGCGGCGGCATGGTCGCGCAGGTGACCTACGAGGGCGCGACGTGGAAACCCGCCCCCGAGCGCTTCGAGGCCGGCACGCCCAACGTCGCCGGCGCCATCGGCCTCGGCGCGGCCTGCGATTACCTCGACTCGATCGGCCGCGCCGCCATCGCCGCCCACGACGATGCGCTCGTCCGCCACGCGATGGACCGGCTCAGCGCCCTGCCCGGCATCCGCATCATCGGGCCGCGCGTCGGCCAGCCGCGCAGCGGCCTGGTGAGCTTCGCCTTCGAGGGCGTGCACGCCCACGACGTGGTGACCTTCGCCAACGAGGACGGCATCGCGCTCCGCGGCGGCCACCATTGCAACCAGCCGCTCATGCGCAAGCTCGGCCTCGCCTCGACCTCGCGCGCCAGCTTCTACCTCTACAACACCGCGGAGGAGGTCGACCGCCTCGTCGCCTCGTTGCGCAAGATCCAGAAGTTCTTCGCGGGATAAAGCTTCCCTCTTTGCGCTAA
>PNKG01000306.1 GCA_013822585.1 Opitutus sp.
CAACGATGCGCAGGCGCTGGCTAACGAGGCTGTGGCGGCCTGCGAGCGCATTTGCGGCGCGGTGGCCCGCGAGTTGAGTTAACTTTTGCCTGACCGGTGGCGCTCGCTGGTGCTGAATTTCAGGAACAAGGCAGCCTGCTCGTTGAGCGCGGGTGAAACAGCCAATTTGCGATGTGGATGGACAGTGCGGTGTTGGGCCCTCGGAGGACTCCGCCGGCATCAAACATCTGGCGGACAAGGTGGCGGGCAAAAGAACGCTACAATTTTATCCCGCCGCAAATCACGAGATCGACGGGGTTGCCGCCGAGTTCGTAGGCGAGCTGGCGTTCGTCTTTGTGGTGGAGGAGGACGAGGTCGGCGCGTTTGCCGGGCTCGATGCTGCCGCGGTCGGCGAAGCCGAGGAGTTGGGCGGGATTGTAGGTCGCGGCGACGATGGCTTCGGCGGGCAGCAGGCCGCAGAAGCGCACGGCGAGCGCAATGGCGAAGGGCATCGAGTGCGTGGGCGACGAGCCGGGGTTGCAGTTCGTGGCGAGCGCGAGGGCGCCGCCCTTGTCGACGAAGAAGCCCGCTTTCGCGAAACGCTGATCGGTGTGAAAACCGGTGCAGGGGAGGATGACGCCGAAGGTGTTGGACTCGGCGAGGGCCTGTAGGTCGGCCTTCGTCGTGGCTTCAAGGTGATCGACGCTGCGCGCGTGCAGGCGGATCGCCTCGGGGATCATGCCGAGCGAATTGAACTGGTCGGCGTGGACGCGGACGGGGTGATGCTTGCGGGCTTTTTCGAAGAGCTTCACGCACGCCTCGACGCTCCAGGCTTCCTTTTCGCAGAAGGCGTCGACGGCGATGTCGGGGAATTCGCGCGAGACTTCGGCGAGCATTTCCTTCGTGACCATGCGCGAATAATCCTCGAGGTCGCCTTCGACGGCGTGGCCGAGCAGCGCGGTGGCCACGACGGTGCCGGGCCAGTCGCTGGCGGCGCGGCGGATGGCGCGGAGCATCTTGAGCTCGGCCTCGGTGTTGAGGCCGTAGCCGCTCTTGACCTCGACAGTGGTGGTGCCGCCGCGGAGGACTTGGCCGAGGCGTTCGCGGAGCGAGGCGGCGAGTTGCTTCTGCGTGGCTTCGCGCACGGCGCGGACGGTGGAGTGGATGCCGCCGCCGGCCTTGAGGATGTCGAGGTAGGGGACGCCGTTGAGTTTTTTTTCCCACTCGTCGAGGCGGTCTCCGGCCCAGCAGGCGTGCGTGTGGCAGTCCACGAAGCCCGGCATGAGCACGCGGCCGGCGGCGTCGATCACTTCGGCATCGGCGGGCGCGTCGATCTTTTCGCCGACGGCGGCGATCTTCCCGTCGGCGACGAGGACTTCGCCGTGCGGGACGACGCCGAGTTCGCGCAGCGCCTGGCCGCGGCGCGGGCCGGGCTCGCCGCGGAGCGTGAGGATGCGGGCGTTGCGGAA
>PNKG01000307.1 GCA_013822585.1 Opitutus sp.
CTCGCGCTGCTCGATGAAGTCGAGCTGGAATTCGAGGGCGGTTTCACGGCGGTGACCGGCGAGACCGGCGCGGGCAAGAGCATCCTGCTCGGCGCGCTGTCGCTGCTGGCCGGCGCGCGGGCGGACAAGACGATCATCCGCCAGGGCGCCGCGGCGTGCGACGTGGAGGCGGCGCTGTTTTTCGCGGATCCGCGCAAGCTCGACCGCGCGCTCGAGGCGCTCGACCTGCCGCCGTGCGACGACGGCGTGCTCATCCTCAAGCGCAGCCTGCCGCGCGACAAGCCGCCGAAGATTTCCGTCAACGGCTCGCTCGCCACGCTCAGCGCGTTGCAGGAACTCGGCGAGCATTGGATCGATTTTCACGGGCCGGGCGAACCGCGTCGCTTGCTCAAGGAAGGCGGCCAGCGCGACCTGCTCGACCTGTTCGCCAAGAACGAGGCCGCGCGGGAGAAATACGCCGGCGCCTATCGCGCGTGGCGCGGCTTGGGCGACGAACGCGAACGGCTGCGCACGGCGGAGAAGCTTTCGCCCGACCAGATCGATTTCCTGAAAACGCAGCTCGCGAAGATCGACGCGCTCGAACTGACCGAAGATGCGGTCGCGGCGCTGGAGCGGGATTTCAGCCGGCAGCAGAGCGCGCAGGAAATCGTGACGCTGGCGGCCGGGCTGAGCAACGGCTTGAGCGGCGAAGACGGCCTGCTCGGCCGACTCGCGGCGCTGCTGCGCGAGGCGCGGCAACTGGAGTCGTTCGACGCGAGCAGCAAGCCGCTGGCGGACCGATTGCAGTCGGTGTCGGTCGAACTCGGCGATCTCGACGCGGAGTTCTCCTCGCTTGCGACGTCGCTGAATTTCGACGCGGAGCACGCGGAGGCGTTGCAGGAAAAGATGAACGCGTGGCTCGAGCTGAAGCGCAAATACGGCGCGAAGGTCGAGGCCGTCGTCGCCGCGCGCTACGACATGCGGCGCCGGTTGGAATTGCAGAGTGACGTCGAGGGCTCGCTCGCACGGCTCGACCGGCAGATCGCGGAGGCGGAAAAGGAGGCGAAGAAAGCCGCCGCGGAGTTGCGCGCGACGCGCGAGAAGGCCGGCGCCAGCCTCGAGAAGGCGGCGGCGAAGGTGATCACGCAACTCGGCTTCCGGAAGGCGGATTTCCGCGTGCGGATCGTCGCGTGGCCGGAGCTGGGCGCGCACGGCGACTGCGGCGTGGAGTTTTTGTTTTCGCCCAACGTCGGCGAGTCGCCGCTGCCGCTCAATCGCATCGCGTCGAGCGGCGAGCTCGCGCGCGTGATGCTCGCGCTCAAGGCCGTGCTGGCGGCGATCGACGATGTGCCGCTGCTGGTGTTCGACGAGGTCGACGCCAACGTCGGCGGCGAGATCGGCCGCATCGTGGGCGAGCGGATGGCCGACATCGCGGAGCGCCACCAGGTGC
>PNKG01000308.1 GCA_013822585.1 Opitutus sp.
GGGAGCGGTTCGATTAGTCCGCGCGGACGGCGGCGGCGGGGAGGCCGGCGGGCGTCTCCGGGACGCGCGCCGTGGCGAAGAGGAGCCAGAAGATGATGGCCACTTCCCCGATCGCGTAGAACGGCATGCCGAACTTGAAGACGACCGGCCCGTAGGCGGGGAAGACCAGGTTGGCGAACCCCAGCACCGCATAGGTGACGCCGCCGACGATCAGCAGCAGGCCGAGGAGCTTGGGATAGAAGCGCGACTTGATGACCAGACTGCCGAACGGGAGCAGCCAGAACCCCCAGAAGAACGTGGCGAGCACGGTGGCGGCGGAGCCGAGACGGAGGAAGAACAGGGCGAGCGCCGCGCGCTCCGCTGCGCTGAAGACCGAGAGGAAGCTGGCCGGATCGAGCAGGATCAGCGGGGCCAGGCGGCAGACGAGGGCGATCATGCCGATGGCGACCGACATCGCGACGAGCGCGACGAGGCCGCGCGCCAGCGGGCGGGCCACGTCGCGGAACAGGTGGTAGAGCAGGAGGGCGAGGCAGAGGAAAGCGACGTGGGAAACGAAATCGGAGAAAATGCCGAGGCGGTAGAGGAGCGGCTCCGCGGCGATGCGTTGCGCGGTGGTGGCGGCGTCGCCTTTGACGACGAACCTGGCCTTGAGGAAAAACTCGTTCAGCGGGGCGAGCACGAGGATGAGGAGGTAGACGCCTCCCGCCTGCCGTGCCGTTGTTTGCAGGGAAGTGGAGATGGACATGGGGAAGTGGCCGGCGCGCGCCGAGGCTCACTCGGCGCGGAGCGCGTCGATGGCGTTGATGCGGCCGGCGCGGCGGGCCGGGAGCCAGCAGGCGAGGAGGGCGACGGCGACGAGCACGAGCGTGGTGAAGGCGAGGACGGCACCTTGGTCCGCGCGCATGCCGGGGAAGGACGAGCGGAGCAGCGACGCGACGCCGACGGCCCCGAGCAACCCGAGCACCGAGCCGAGCAGCGCCTGGCGGACGCCGGCCCCGAAGACGAGGCGGGTGATGTCGCGGAGGCTGGCGCCGAGGGCGAGGCGGATCGCGAATTCGCCGGCGCGCTGCGCGGTGGTGCGCGCGATGACGCCGTAGATGCCGAGCGAGGCGAGCGCGAGCCCGAGCACACCGAAGGCGCCGAGCATGTCGCGCAACACGCCGAGTTGGTAGAGCGTGCGGTCGATGGTGCGGTCGGCGGGCTGCAGGCGGCGGACGGGCAGATCGGGATCGAGCGCGGCGAGCGCGGCGCGGAGCGCGGGCACGAGCGTCTCGGGTTTCACGTCGGGCGCGGCGCGGACGGCGAACTCGAAGCTGCGCGTGGCCTCCTGGGCGAGCGGCTGGTAGATGTGATGCACCACCGGATTGGGATCGGGATCGACGGTTTCGAAATCCGCGACGACGCCCACGATCTCGCCGGCGGCGATCTC
>PNKG01000309.1 GCA_013822585.1 Opitutus sp.
ATCCCGCGGCGCAAACGGAAAGTAGGGGTCGACGCCCCGGCTTTCCTCTGGCGGAGCCGCCCCGGCGGACTACGCTGCCAGCCCATGCCCGCCGATTCCGCCGCGCCGCCCGCCGCCCTCGCGACCCTCGATTGGGGCCGCACCGCCTACGCGGACGCCTGGCGCCGACAGGAGGAACTGGTCGCCGCGCGCAACGCCGGCGAAACCGGCGACACGCTGGTGTTTACGGAGCACGACCCGGTTTTCACCATCGGCGTGCGCCGCGGCGCCGGGCAGCACCTGCTCTGGCCACAGGCCGAACTCGCGCGGCGCGGCATCGAGGTCGTGACCACCAACCGCGGCGGCGACATCACCTACCACGGCCCCGGCCAGATCGTCGGCTACCCGATCGTCAACCTCACTCCGCGCAAGGACCTGCACGCCTACCTGCGCTTCCTCGAGGACGTCATGATCGCCAGCGTCGCGCGCTTCGGCCTCACCGCCGGCCGCAACCCCGGCAAAACCGGCATCTGGATCGAGCAGCGCAAGATCGCCGCCATCGGCGTCGCGGTGAAGAAGTGGACGACGTTTCACGGCTTCGCGCTCAACGTGAACACCGACCTCGCGCCCTTCACCGGCATCATCCCCTGCGGCATCACCGCCGCCGACGGCACCGTGACCTCGATGCAGCTCGAGCTCGGCCGCCCGCCCGACCTCGCCGACGTGAAACGCGTGCTCGCGACCGAGTTCTGGCGCGCGCTGCCGGAGTTCTTTCGAAACCACGAATGAACACGAATTAACACGAATCCGTATCTGGATGAGCAGGCGCGATAGCGCGCCGCGCGACGGAGAAGCCTCTTGTCCTTCGTGTTCATTCGTGTCCATTCGTGGTTCCCTTAAATGACGCCCACCTCGCGCAAACCCGACTGGCTCCGCGCCAAGCTGCCTTCCGGCCCCGGCTACAAGGCCACGCGCGCCCTCGTCGAGACGAACAAGCTGCACACCGTCTGCCAAAGCGCCCAGTGCCCCAACATCGGCGAGTGCTGGTCCCGCGGCACCGCCACGGTGATGATCCTCGGCAACATCTGCACCCGCTCCTGTAATTTCTGCGCCATCCAGGTCGGCCGCCCCACCGAATACGACCTCGGCGAACCCGCACGCGTCGCCGACGCCGTGCAAAAAATGGGCCTGCGCCACTGCGTCATCACCTCCGTCGCGCGCGACGACCTGAAGGACGGCGGCGCCAGCGTCTGGGCCGCAACCATCCGCGCCACGAAATACAAGAATCCCGCCTGCGCCATCGAGGTGCTCGTGCCGGACTTCAAGGGCAACACCGACCAGGTCGACATCGTCCTCGACGCCAAGCCCGACATCTTCAACCACAACGTCGAGACCGTGGAGCGCCTCCAGCGTCCCGTCCGTGT
>PNKG01000310.1 GCA_013822585.1 Opitutus sp.
CTCGGCGCGGTGTTCACCGACCCGCTCTTCTTCAAGCGCGCGCTCGTCGTGCATGTCGATCTCGCGCTCGTCGTCTGGTTCCAGGCCGGCACGCTGGCGTTCCTCGCGCTCGCGGTCGGCGCCGCGATGCCGCGCCGGCTCGTGGGACTGTCCTTCGCGCTCTGCGGCGCCGGCATCGCCGGGCTGCTCGCCGGCGCGCTCATGCCGGGCGCGCAGCCGATCCTCTCCAACTACGTGCCGGTGATCGACCACCCGGTCTTCCTCACCGGCCTCGCCGCGTGGTTCGCGGGCTCGGGCCTGTTTTTCGCCGGCACCTTCGCCGCCCGCGCCGACGCCACGGCGTTGCCCGACGAGGTCGTGATCGCCCTGCGCGTCGCGGCCGCGGGCAATCTCGTCGCGCTCCTCACCTTCGCCGCGGCCTGGCGCACGACGCTCCCGGGCCTGCCCGCGATCGGCTACTACGAACTCGTCATGTGGGGCGGCGGCCACGCGCTGCAGGCCGCGAACGTCGCCACGATGCTCGGACTTTGGTTGCTCCTCCTCCACCGCTGGTCCGGTCGGGCCGTGCTGACGCCGACCGCCAGCCGGTGGATCCTTTCCGCGCTCGTCGCGCCGCACGCCATCCTGCCCGTGCTCGCGCTGCAGGGCACATCGAGCGGCGCCTACGTCGAACTCGCGACCGACCTCATGCGCTGGACGCTCTTCCCGGTCATCCTGATCGTGCTCGGCCTCGGGGTGCGGCACGTCGCGGCCGTGCGCCGCGAAGCGCGGCTGCCGATCGCCTTCGACCATCGTCTCGCCGGCCTAGCGGGAAGCGCGTCGCTCGCGGTGCTCGGGCTCGTGCTCGGGGCGTTCATCCGCGGCTCCAACACGCTCGTGCCCGGCCACTATCACGCCGCCATCGGCGCCGTGACGCTCGCCCTGATGGCCGCCGCCTACGATTTCTGCGCCGACACCTCCGCCCGCGAGGTCGTCGCCCGGATCTGGCGGCGCGCGAAGCTCCAGTTGGTCACGTTCGGCACGGGCCAGGCGGTGTTCGCCATCGGCTTCGGCATCGCCGGCGTCTACGGGCTCGGCCGCAAGCAATACGGCGTCGAACAACACGTGCGCTCCGTCGGCGAGTATGTCGGCCTCGGCGTGATGGGCGTCGGCGGTCTCTTCGCCGTCGCTGGCGGCCTCCTTTTCCTCGCGGCCATGCTCCGGGCCATCGGCTCGTGGCGCCGCGGCGTGCCCCAAAACTGATCCCTCGCACCCATGAAAAACGAAACCGAAAAACACCCGTGGCAGAAGCTCCTCGACAACCCGTGGCTTCTGCTCGCGCTCGGCGTCATCATCCCGTTCCTGTCCTACACCGCGTGGGGCTGGATCGAGCTGCTCATGACCAAGCCCG
>PNKG01000311.1 GCA_013822585.1 Opitutus sp.
CCGTCTCCTTCACCTACGACGGCAAAAAGCACACCGTCGCCGGCTTCGCCAAAGGCGCCGGCATGATCCAGCCGAACATGGCGACGATGCTCGCGTTCCTCGCCACCGACTTTTCCGTCCCGCGCAGCTTCCTCCAAAAAACGCTGACCGATGCCGTCAACGGCACCTTCAACTGCATCACGGTCGACGGTGACATGAGCACCAACGACACCGTGCTCATGCTGGCCAACGGCCACTCCGGCGTCTCCGTCGGCGACAAGAGCCCGCGCGAACTCCGCGTCCTCTTCGCCGAAGCCGTCTGGCAAGCCTGCGAGATCCTCGCCGACAAGATCGTCTCCGACGGCGAGAAGATCACCAAGGTCGTCGAAGTCCGGGTGCAGGGCGCCGCCTCCGCCGAGGACGCCGAGAAGTGCGCGCGCGCCATCGGCAACTCCCTCCTCGTGAAATCCTCCTGGTATGGCGAAGACCCGAACTGGGGCCGCCTCGCCGACGCCGCGGGCTATTCCGGCGCCAAGCTCATCGAGGCCAAGCTCGACATCCGCTACAACGACACCCCCGCCATGACCGCCGGCAAGCCCCACCCGGAGCTGAAACCGAAGTGGAAGGAGATCGTGAAGAACCGTCGGTTCACCGTCACCATCGACCTCCACCTCGGCAAGGCCGTGTATCGCCTCCTCGCGACCGACCTCACCGAAGGCTACGTGAACTACAACAAGAGCGAGTGAACGGGCCAGCCTCCGGTTTTGCCGGGAAGTGCGCCGCATTTTTTTAGTGAAATCGCGGCGCGTTGCCTTCAAAGAATTTCCCTCCCGACACCAACGATGACCCTCGGTCACCTCCCCTCCGCCCCTCCGCAATGAACGTCGAAGAAGTCATTGCGAAAGCGCGCGTGCTGCTCGAGGCACTGCCCTACATCCAGGACTTCCGCGGCTCCACCTTCGTGGTGAAATACGGCGGCAGCTTCATGGACGACCCGAACCCCGAGGTGCGCGTGCGCGTGGCCACCGACATCGCCTTCCTCGCGGCCGTGGGCATCAACGTCGTCGTGGTCCATGGCGGCGGCAAGGCCATCAGCAAGGCGATGGACGCCTCGGGCCTGAAGGCGAACTTCGTCAACGGCCTCCGCGTCACCGACGAGGCCACTATCGCCATCGTCAAGAAGACCCTCGACGAGATCGTGAACAAGGAGGTCTGCGATACGCTCGCCTCCGTCAAGGCGCGGCCCAAGGGCCTGCCCGGCGACAGCGTGCTCGTCTGCCAGAAACTCACGGCCGACGACGACGGCAACCCCGTCGACCTCGGCTTCGTCGGCGACCCGACCGAGGTGAAGGTGAAGCTCATCAAGAAGGAGATCGCCGAGGGCTTCATGCCCATCATTTCA
>PNKG01000312.1 GCA_013822585.1 Opitutus sp.
GAGGCGTTGGAAGGCGTGGATTTTCGCGTCGTCGCCGTAGGTGCCCGCGGGCAACGCGACGGAGCCGGTGACGACGTGCGCGGAGTCCCAGCCGGAGCGGCGGTGGTGGAGGTCGTGGAGCCCGCGGATGAAGAGCGCGGCGGCGGTGAGGAGCACCATGGAAAGGGCGAACTGGCCGACGATGAGCAGTTGGCGGAAGCGCTGCTGGCCGCGGCCGCCGGTCTGGCCGCGCGCGCCGGATTTGAGCGTCTCATTCAGGTCGAGGCGCAAGGCGAACAGCGCGGGGGCGAGGCCGAACGCGAGCGCGGTGACGAGCGCGGCGGCGAAGGCCCAGCCCATCACGGCCCAGTCCACCTCGAACCAGACGAACTCGCCGTTGTCGCCGGTCGAGCGCAGCGCGGCCCAGTCGCGGAACCAGTAGGCCACGAGGATGGCGACGATTCCGCCGGCCAGCGAGAGCAGCAGCGACTCGGCCAGCAGCGGTCGCAGGAGTTGCAGGCGCGAGGCGCCGAGCGCGGCGCGCACGGCGAACTCGCGCGCGCGGGTCATGGTGCGCGCGAGCAGGAGATTGGCGAGGTTGGAGCAGGCGATGAGCAGCACGAAGGTCGAGAGGCCGATGAGCATCGGCAGGATGACGTGGCCGCTCCCGCCGCTGGCGGTGGATAGCATCGACACGGCGCGCCAGGCGCTGCCGGCGTGCTCTGCCGGGTGCTCGCGGGCGAGGCGCGCGCCGAAGTCGCTCACGAAGGCCGCGGCGGCGGCGGGCGTGAGGCCGGGGTTCATCCGGCCGAAGACTTGCAGTTGCGTGGATTTGCGGTCGGAGGAGAATTCGGGCGTGAACGCGAAGGGCCGGAAGAAGTCGAGGTTGCCGAGGTGGCGCCAGTCGTTGAACGAAGGCGGCAACACGCCGATGACCTCGTGCCACTCGCCGTCGATGCGGACGCGGCGGCCGATGATGTCGGGCGCGCCGTCGTAGCGCTTCCGCCACGTGCGCTGGCTCAGGATGACCACGCGATTCCGGCCGGGCGTTTCCTCGTCGGGCAGGAAAGCGCGGCCGAGTTGCGGCACGACGCCGAGGAGCGAGAAGAGATTGGCCGTGGCGAGGCCGGAAAACGCGAGTTCGGCGGGCTGGCCGGGATCGGAGAGGCTGACGCGCGTGAACGCGAGGGCGGCGAAATCGCCGTAGGGCGCGCGAGCCTTCCGCAGGTCGAGGAAGTCGGCCGGGGAGTGGCCGCCCTCGGGATGTTGCGGCGTCACCCGATAGAGGTGCTGGAGGCGGTCCGCTTCGGGGTAGGGCAGCGGCTTATACATCACGCTGTTGGCGAGGCTGAACATCGAGGTGTTGGCCCCGATGCCGAGGCCGAGCGTCACGATGGCCAG
>PNKG01000313.1 GCA_013822585.1 Opitutus sp.
AGCGCGAGCAGGCGCGTCTTCGTGCGCACGCCGCCGGGGGCGGAGAAGCCCGTCATCTTGTCGCTCGCGGACACCACGCGGTGACAGGGCACGATGAGCGGCCAGGGATTCGTCGCGAGCGCCACGCCGACGGCCCGCGCGGCTTCGTTGCCGAGCGCCATCGCTTTCGCGATCTCGCCGTAGCTGCGTTTGTAGCCCGGCTTGATCGCGAGCGCGTGGCGATAGACGGCCTGTTGAAAATCGCTCACGCGCGACCAGTCGATCGGTGCGTCGGAAAAGTCCTGCAGCTTGCCCTCGAGGTGCGCCTGCACGCGCTCGATCAGGCGACGCAGCCACTCGGGGCGCGGTTCGTCGGCGGCCTTGCTGTGCGCCTTTTTCGCGAGGTGGCGCTCGGTGTCCTCGACGTCGTTCTCCGGGAGCTGAAAACCGGTGAGCCCGCGCTCGTTCCAGGCGATGCCGCAGGTGCCGAAGGCGGTCGGGAAGAGCGTGTGGGGCATGACGGCGTTGATAGGCGGAGCGGGCATCGCGCGCAAGCCAGCCGCCGGGAATTTACGGCGCGATGACGAAAAACGGGCGAGGTATCTTCGAGCGCAGCGAAATAGTTCGCTGGAGCCGGGGCGCCCTCGCCCCGGTCAGGGGGGCAGATGCGACGCGCGTGGCCAACGCAGCGGGGGCGCCGCGTCCCCAGCGGTTCCCCGCGCGGGTCTCGTCCTGCGGGCTTGTCGCCGCTGGGACAGCGACGACCACCCCGAGGTGCGAACTGACGTCGGGCGGTAAGGTGCGGCTCGCTTGGCGGGAGTCGAAGGAACTCCGGCCAAAACGCCAAACGTCCCAACGCCAAAGTCCAACAAGGGCGAACCCGCGATGAGCGCCGCGCTCGGGACGCTCTTTGGCGTTTGGGATCTGGCGGTGGGAGTCTTGCCTGCTGCGTGCGCGCCGACCCGGTTTTTGCGTTGCGGCAGACGGCGGTTTCCGGGACCAAGGACGTTCCCCCAACGATGCCGCAAAACAAGTTCTACAACGCCTTCGACGTGCAGGAATGGGGCGGCGGCCGGAAACCGGATTACCGCAGCCCGTTCCAGATCGACCGCGACCGGATCATCCACGCGCACGCGTTCCGCAAGCTGCAGTCGAAGACGCAGGTGTTTCTCAGCGGCGAATACGATTTCTACCGCACGCGCCTCACGCACTCGATGGAGGTCGCGCAGATCGGCCGCTCGATCTGCCACTTCCTGCTCAGTCGCGGCGCGCCGCTGAAGGACGATTTCTTCATCGACTCCGACCTCGTCGAGGCGAGCTGCCTCGCGCACGACATGGGGCATCCGCCCTTCGGCCACAGCGGCGAGCGCACGCTGCAGGA
>PNKG01000314.1 GCA_013822585.1 Opitutus sp.
TTTGCGTCACCCACCTCCCGCAGGTCGCCGCGCAGGCGGCGAATCACCTCGTGGTGACGAAGGACCAGAGCGGCGCGCGCGCGACGGTGCGGATCGAGCCGATCCACGCCGACCGCGAGCAGCGCATCGGTGAACTTGCCCGCATGCTCGGCGACCGCAGCGCCCGGAGCGCGCTGGCACACGCCGAGGAGTTGTTGGGGGAGCGATAGGCGCGCGGGCCGTCCGGCTCACTGCCGGGCAAAAACCTGCATGACAGAAAGCGGTGGCGCCTCCCGTCTCGCTTTCGCGCGACCGGTCCTGTCGATGCGGGCGTGTCCGAATCCAGCCGCCCATTTGCCCGGCGCATCGGAGCGATGTGTCCGTCCACCATCCGCGAAATCCTCAAGGTCACGGCGCAGCCCGACGCGATTTCGTTCGCCGGCGGCCGATGCGGTGCTCGTGCGCGAAGGGGCGCAGGCGCTCCGATACGGCCCGAGCGAGGGCCACCGGCCGCTGCGCGAGTGGATCGCCGCGGAGATGGGCGAGCGCGGATCCCAGGCCCGGGCCCTGCAGACTGAGGATATGCAACTGCGCCTCCTCTTTTCGTGCGAAATCCGGCTTGAGCGACATGGCGTGTCAAGGAGTCCGCGCAGCGTCGTTATGTGGCGGACTGTTCAGGCCGGTAAGATCGCCTGATAGGCAGGCGCTTGCGGTGCGCGTTTCGATCACGCAACATATGCGGTCACGTGCACAATGTGTGCGGAGTCTGCAAGGCCGGCTTCTGCCACTATGTCGCCGCTGAGGGAAAACCTTTCCTCAAACAGAAAACAACGGGAGCAACCAACAAACCTAACCCTGCTGAAGTCATGAGCACACCATCGCGCTGGACTAAAAGCACCGTGATCTTCGGAGGAGCCGCCATCTGGGGCCTCCTCCTCGTATCGTGCGTCACAACGAGCCGCACGATCATTGCGCCGCCGAGCATTCCCGGCGCGAACTACGTAGGCTCGAACAAATGCGCCGAGTGTCATGAGGACACGGCGACCCATTTCGGCGATGCGACGCACGCCCGCCTCGGTCTCAAGGACGAGAAGGGCATGGACATCAGCTGCGAGTCCTGCCACGGCGCGGGCTCGGCGCACGTCAAGGCCGGCGGCAGCCTGGGCACGATGATCAACCCGAACAAGTCGCCGGAAACCTGCTACTCGTGCCACCTCGACAAACGCGGCGAGTTCGCGCTGCCGAACGCGCATCCGGTGCAGGGCGGCCATGTCTCCTGCAGCGACTGCCATGAGCCGCACAAAGGCAAGAGCATCGCCGGCACCGGCGCCGAACTCGTGGCCCAGAACGAGAACTGCACCCGTTGCCACAG
>PNKG01000315.1 GCA_013822585.1 Opitutus sp.
CCGAGCCGTTCTTCGCCTCCGACTATTTCGAGCAGCTCTACGGCTACGCGATCGAGCTCATCAAGCGCGGCAAGGCCTACGTCTGCGACCTCACGCCGCAGCAGACCGACGAGTTCCGCGGCGCGCCCGACAAGCCCGGCAAGGATTCCCCGTTTCGCAATCGCTCCGTCGAGGAGAACCTCGATCTCTTCACGCGCATGCGCGCCGGCGAATTTCCCGACGGCGCGCGCACGCTGCGCGCGAAGATCGACATGGCATCGCCCAACGTCTGGCTGCGCGACCCGCTCCTCTACCGCATCCGCCACGTCGCGCACCACCACGCCGGCAGCGGCTGGCCGATCTACCCGCTCTACGACTACGCGCACTGCCTCTCCGATTACCTCGAGGGCATCACGCACAGCATCTGCACGCTCGAGTTCGAGGTGCACCGCCCGCTCTACGACTGGATCCTCGAGTCGCTCGAACTGCCGCGTCCGCTCCCGCACCAATACGAATTCGCGAAACTCAACCTCGCCTACACGCTCGTTTCGAAGCGCAAGCTCCTGAAGCTCGTCGAGGAGAAGGTCGTCGCCGGCTGGGACGACCCGCGCATGCCCACGATCTCCGGCCTGCGCCGCCGCGGCATCCCCGCGCCCGCCCTGCGCGAATTCGTCACCGGTGTCGGCGTCACGAAATTCGACTCCGTCACCGAGATCGCCGTCTTCGAGAACGTCGTCCGCAATTACCTCAACGCGACCGCGCTCCGCCGCCTCGCCGTCCTCAAGCCGATCAGGGTCATCCTCACCAACATCGCGGCCGACCAGGTCGTGCTCTGCGACGCGACCAACAATCCGCAGGACGAAACGCCGACCACGCGCAAGGTCTCGCTCACGCGCGAGATCTTCATCGAGGCCGACGACTTCGCCGAGGTTCCGCCGCCGAAGTATTTCCGCCTGAAACCCGGCGGCGAGGTGCGCCTGAAATACGCGTGCATCGTCAAGCTCGACGAGATCGTGAAGGACGCGTCCGGCGCCGTCACCGAGCTGCGTTGCACCGCCGACCTCACCACGCGCAAGGGCGAGCCCAACGCCGACAAAAAGGTCAAGGGGACGATCCACTGGGTCAGCGCCGTGAAGTGCATCGACGCCGAGGTGCGCCTCTACGATCGCCTCTTCACCGTGCCGGAGCCGGCCGCCGAGGAGGATTTCCTCAAGGTCTTGAATCCGCACTCGCTCGAGATCGTCACCGCCAAGCTCGAGCCCTCGCTCGCCTCCGCGACCACGCACGAGCGCTTCCAGTTCGAGCGCCTCGGCTACTTCGCGCTCGACCCGAAGGACTCGACGCCCGCCAAACCCGTCTTCAACCGCACG
>PNKG01000316.1 GCA_013822585.1 Opitutus sp.
CTGGTGCTTGGCGGACTCGAAGTCGGGCTTGAAGCCGAAGTCCTTCTCGATCTCCGCGGCGATGCCCTTCTGGGCTTCGATCTGGGAGAGCTCGTAGACGGACTGGGCGTTGTCGGTCACGGGTCCGAAGGAGTCGACGGCGATCGTGACGGGGCCCATGCCGAGGAAGCCGAAGGCCACGAGGCCGAAGGCGAAGATCGGCGCGGCGAACGCGAATTCGGCCGGCATCATGGCGACGACGGCCGCGTGCTTGGAGAGCAGGTAGGCGCCGAACATCAGCGCGAGGATGCAGAGGCCGGTCCAGAAGCCGGAGAAGTTGCCCGCGACGAGGCCGGAGAGGATGTTGAGCGACGCGCCGCCCTGGCGGGACGACGTGACGACTTCCTTCACATGGCGGCTCTCGGTGGAGGTGAAGATTTTGGTGAACTCGGGGATGAGCGCGCCGGCGATGGTGCCGAGCGAGATGATGGTGGAGAGCACCCACCAGAGGCCGGCCGGGGCGGCGGCGTTGCCGGCGAGCAACGCGTAGCTGGCGGCGTAGGTCACGAGGATCGAGACGATCGAGGTGATCCA
The DNA here is from genome assembly GCA_013822585.1 of Opitutus sp. Classification (GTDB taxonomy): domain Bacteria; phylum Verrucomicrobiota; class Verrucomicrobiia; order Opitutales; family Opitutaceae; genus Didemnitutus. The sequence goes on from PNKG01000316.1 coordinate 574, forward strand.
GACGAGGTTGGTGAGCGGGTGTTCGAGGTTGAAGTCCTTCGACGAACCCCAGATGGACTTCGCGACCGCGCTGTTGATCCAGTAGGAGACGAGCGAGGTGAGCACCATCAGGATGCGCATGGCGAAGAGCCACACGATGAGCACGGCGCAGAGGGCGGGGGAGGCCGCGAGCGCAAGGGCGAGGAACGCGATGAGCGCGACGCCCGTGACGCCGTAGGTCTCGAAGCCGTCGGCGGTGGGTCCGACGGAGTCGCCGGCGTTGTCGCCGGTGCAGTCGGCAATGACGCCGGGGTTGCGCGGGTCGTCCTCCGGGAGTTGGAAGACGATCTTCATGAGGTCGGCGCCGATGTCGGCGATCTTGGTGAAGATGCCGCCGCAGATGCGGAGGGCGGAGGCGCCGAGGGACTCGCCGATGGCGAAGCCGATGAAGCAGGGGCCGGCGAGGTCCGTCGGGAGGAACGCCAGGATGCAGATCATGAAGAACAGCTCGATGGCCACCAGCAGCAGGCCGACGCTCATGCCGGATTGGAGCGGGATGAGGAGGGTGGCGAGCGGGTTGCCCTTGAGGGCGGAGAACGCCGCGCGGCTGTTGGCGACGGTGTTGATGCGGATGCCGAACCAGGCGACGCCGTAGCTGCCGAGGATGCCGAGGATCGAGGCGAGCAGGATGACCACCACGTGGCCGGCGCCCATGTGCGACAGCACGCCGAAGTAATAGGTCATGCACACGGCGATGAGCACCCACAGCGCGGCGAGGAACTTGCCCTGCTGGAAAA
>PNKG01000317.1 GCA_013822585.1 Opitutus sp.
CTCGACGCCATCGAAGCCCGCGTGCTCGGCGCGCTGATCGAAAAAGAGATCACGACGCCCGACTACTACCCGCTTTCGCTCAACGCGCTCGTCGCCGCGTGCAACCAGCTCAGCAACCGCGAGCCGGTCATGACGCTTGCGGAAGCCGACGTGAACCGCGCCCTCGACAAGCTGCGCGAGAGACGCCTAGCCGTCGTCATCACCGGCGGCGACAGCCGCGTCTTCAAGTTCGCCCACAAGATGCGCGAGATCTTCGAACTCAACCCCGCGCAAATCGCCGCGCTCTGCGTGCTGCTCCTGCGCGGTCCGCAAACCGCCGGCGAACTCCGCGGCCGCAGCGGCCGGATGCACGAATTCGCCGACCTCGCCGACGTGCAGACCGCGCTCGGCTCGCTCGCCACGCGCGACGCCCCGCAGCCCGCGCTCGTCGCCGTCCTCCCGCGCCAGCCCGGCACCAAGGAATCGCGCTACACGCACCTGCTCTGCGGCGAACCGCCGCTGCTGCAAGGTAGGGCGAGTCGTCCCGACGAGCCGTCCCGGGGCGCGGACATCGCTCGCGGCTCGTCCGGAGGACTCGCCCTACCTTCGCCAACAGGCCGCCTCGCGCAACTCGAAGCCGACAATGCCGACCTCAAACGCCAGTTCGCCGATCTCCGCCGCGAATTCGACGACTTCCGCCGCAAGTTCGAGTAAGCGCGCCAGGAAATCCCGCCGCCCGCCTGTGGAGGGCTCGGCTACCGCCGAGCCGTTGAGGTGCGAGGCGTCGGGCGGTTTGCGGCGCGGCGGTAGCCGCGCCCTCCCGGGCGAGACCATTTTCCTGTCTCCCGATCTCGCCCCTCAGCCGCGCACCACGCCCTGCGCGTTCAGCTCGGCTCCATTGCGCCAGGCCACGCGGGCTTCGCCGTCGCGCGGCTCGAGCGCGACCTCGATCGCCCGCACTGCGAGCACCACTTCCTTCAGAAACTGCACTTCGATCCCGCGCGGATGCACCGGCAGGCCCTGCCGGCTGAGTGCCGTCTGCAAGGCGTCGAAATACGCCGTGTTGTTCAGATGCGAGTTGCCGTCGAAATCCCCATAGCGCAGCGCCACCTCGGTCGCCGGCGCCGTCGCGGCCGGCGGCTCGTGGCGCACGCGATCCAGGTCCGGCTTGAACATCTCCGCCTGTCCGACAGGAAACTGCGCCGCCAGCTCCTCCGGCACGCGCGCGAGCGACTTCGTGCGGAGATTCACGTAAACCCACAGCGTCGACGCCGAGAGCACGAGTTCGTCGCCGCAAAATAGCCGCAGGTCGCGATAGCCGCGGAATCCCCGGATCCCCGCCGACCAGGTGTGCACCGTCACC
>PNKG01000318.1 GCA_013822585.1 Opitutus sp.
TGCCTTGTCGCGGACTCCGCGCTTCTTGAATCCTTCCGCGATATTCGCCGGCACCGACATCGCCGCGCGGCGCAGTTGGGAAGTGAGCGCAAAGCTCTCCTTCGCGGGAAACGCTTCGCTCAGGCGATAGACGCCCAGAACCCAGGCGTGCGCTTTTTGCCACACGAGCAGATCCTCGAAGCTCTTGGCGGGAGTCCTTCTGGATTCTGGATTCTGGGTTCTGGATTCCATCTTCGTTGCAGTTCAGACCAGCGGCGTCGCCCCCTCCGCTTTCGCCGCGTTGGCGTAGCCCTTGAATTCCTCGGGGAACTTCGCGACGAAGCTCTGGGTCGGCCACGAGCAGGCCTCGCCCATCGCGCAGATGGTGCGGCCGGCGATCTGGTCGGCGACGTTCTTGAGCAGCTCGCCGTCGTTCGGGCGCGCGTGGCCGTCGACCATGCGGGCGGTGATCTTCTTCATCCAGAGCGAGCCCTCGCGGCAGGGCGTGCACTGGCCGCAGCTCTCGTGGGCGTAGAAGGAATTCAGGTTGGCGAGGGCCTCGACCATGTTGACGGAGTCGTCCATCACGATGACGCCGCCGGAGCCGCCCATCGTGCCCGCGGCGGCGAGCGTGTCGAAGTCGAGCGGCAGGTCCTCGACGCCCAATTCGGCCAGCGAGCCGTCCGTCCGCTTGATTTTGAATTTCTCGCCGAAGCGCAGGACCTTGGCCGAGGAGCCGCCGGGGATGACGCCCTTGAACTTGCGGCCGGGGAGCGGGCCGCCGCAGACATCGTTGAGGAGCTGGCCCATGGTGATCCTGCCGCACTCGAACTCGTAGCAGCCGGGGCGCTGCACGTGGCCGCTGACGCAGTAGAGGCGGGTGCCGGTGTTGTTGGGCGTGCCGATCTTGGCGTAGGCGTCGCCGCCGATGTCCACGATGTGCTTCACGTGGCAGAGGGTCTCGACGTTGTTCACGATCGTCGGGCACTGGTAGAGGCCGAGGACGGCGGGGAAATACGGGGGCTTGATGCGCGGATACGGGCGCTTGCCCTCGAGCGACTCGATCAGGCCGGTCTCCTCGCCGCAGATGTAGGCGCCGGCGCCGCGGTGGACGAAGATGTCGCAGCTGTAGCCGGTCCCGAGGATGTTCTTCCCGACGAGATTGGCGTCGCGCGCCTCTTGGATGGCCTTCTCCAAGATCCGCGCGCCGTGGGGCATCTCGCCGCGGATGTAGATGTAGGCCTGCTTCACGTTGTTCGCCCAGCAGGAGATCATCACGCCCTCGATGAGCTGGTGCGGGTCCTGGTGGATGATGTAGCGGTCCTTGAACGTGCCCGGCTCGGACTCGTCGGCA
>PNKG01000319.1 GCA_013822585.1 Opitutus sp.
AAATAGAACCGGAAGTCCCCCGCGCGCAGGCGGTAGAAGTCCACTCCGCCGCGGTTGAACCGGCCCAGCGGCTCGCGCGGCTGCGCGAGGTCGGCCGGCTTCACCTTGCTGATCGGCTCGATGGCCTCCAGCTGCGCCAGCTTGTCGAGCCGGTTGAGCTCGCGCATACTTTGCTCGGAGAAAGTGACTTGATACATAGGCGAGGGTGGCCCGCGGCCCGGCGAAGGAACCGCCGCACCCGCGGAAACGTGTCTCTAGCCGGCCGGGGCCGGGCAGCAACGCTATTCCGGACGCCCGTCCGCGGCGCCCGCATCTTTGTTGCACGTCATAACGCCGCCGCCAAGCTGGCCGTCCCCCATGCCTGTCACGCTTTCCGCTATCCGCGCGGCGCGCAAACGCATCGCCTCCGGCGTCGTCGCGACGCCCTGCCCGGAATCCATCCCGCTCTCCGAGATCACCGGCGCGCGCATCTGGTGCAAGCTCGACAACCTGCAGCGCACCGGCTCGTTCAAGGAACGCGGCGCGCGCAACGCCCTCCTCCGCCTCGCGCCCGCCCAGCGCCACCGCGGCGTCATCGCCGCCTCCGCGGGCAACCACGCCGCCGCCCTCGCCTATCACGGCCACCTCCTGAAGACGCCGGTGACGGTCGTGATGCCCGACTACGCGCCGCTCATCAAGATCAGCACCTGCCGCAAGCTCGGCGCCCGCGTGATCGTGCACGGCATCGACTTCGCCGCCGCGTGCGCCAAGGCCGACGAGCTCGTCGCCGCCGAGGGGCTGACCTACGTCCACGGCTTCGACGCGCCGGACATCATCGCCGGCCAGGGCACACTCGGGCTCGAAGTGCTCGAGCAGGTGAAGCAGGCCGACGCCATCGTCTGCCCGGTCGGCGGCGGCGGCCTGCTCGCCGGCGTCGCCCTCGCCGTGAAATCCGTGCGCCCGCGCGTGAAGGTCATCGCCGTGGAGAGCGTGGCCACCGGCAATCTCACCGCGGCGCTGAAGGCAGGGCGGCCCGTCGCGGTGTCGCGCCGCCCCACGCTGGCCGACGGCCTCGCCACCCTCACGGTCGGGGCGAACGCCTTCTCCCTCCTCCGCGGCCGCGTCGACCGCGCCGTGCGCGTCACGGAGGATGATATCTCGCTCGCCATCCTTCGCATGCTCGAGATGGAGAAGATCGTCGTCGAGGGTGCCGCGGCCTCCCCGCTGGCGGCGATGATGTCCTGTCAGCTCGCGGAGCTGCGCGGGAAGAACGTCGTGCTCGTCGCCTGCGGCGGCAACATCGACCCCGCCATCCTCAGCCGCGTGATCGAGAAGGGTCTCGTCAGCGACGGG
>PNKG01000320.1 GCA_013822585.1 Opitutus sp.
ATTTCCTTCACCTGCTGGCACATTTTCTCGAGCGTCGGATCGTCGATCGGCTCCGTGCCGCGACCGCGGAGGACTTCGCCGCTCAACTTGAGCACGATGCGCTTGAATTTGAGTGCAGGATGACCGGAAGACTTGGCGCCCATTTGGGAGTTTAGCAAACGGGGGCCGAAATGAGCCGTCAATGGCGGATATCCGCCTCGCCGCGCCTCGCGCAACCGGAGGGGGGCCGCACTGTGTCATCGGAGAATCACCGTGGGGGAAAGACCTGCGATTTTTTCCCTGTCCGTGGGGGCCCGATTGCGGTGAACTGCGCTTCGGCTCCGCGCCAATGTCGTCGCATCTCGAAAATATTTCCTTCGTCGGGGCGGAGTCGGGCCCGGCTGCGCGCGCCTCGGGCACCGCACCGCGAGCGCGGCGGACGGTCCGGGGCCAGCTTCCGCCCTGGGCGCGGCTGCTCGAGGCCGGCGCCCCCGGCGCAACGGCCGGCGGGAGCGGGCTGGATCCGCTAATTCACTGGCTGCTGCGCCGCGCCGGGCTGAACCCGCATGTTTACCGCCGGCGGACGCTCGAACGGCGGCTGGCTTCCTGTCGCCGGCAACTCGGCACGGGCCACCTCGCCGTCGCGCAGACGCTGGTGGAGCAAGACCCGAGGCTCCTCGCGGCCGCGCTGAACTCGCTGCTGATCGGCGTGACGGAATTTTTTCGCGACCCGCGGGTCTTCGAGGAACTGCGCCACGCGGTGCTGCCGGAGCTGCTGCGGACGCGCCTCGGCGTGCGCGTCTATGCGCCCGGCGTGTCGGCCGGCCAGGAGCTCTACTCCGTGGCGATGTTGCTGGCGGAATGCCAGGCGCTCGCGCGCAGCGAGCTCACCGGGCTGGATTGCCGGCCGGACGCGATCGCGTGGGCGCGCGCGGGGATTTTCCCCGACGAGGCGATGGCGGGCGTGCCGCCGGCGTGGCGCGTGCGGTATTTTGTGCCGCAGGGCGGCGGCTGGCAGGTGCGGCCGGAATTGCAGGAGGCGGTCCGCTTCGAGGTGGGCGACCTGTTCCGCCACACGAGTCTCGCGCTCTGGGATGTGATCCTGTTTCGCAACGTGGCCATCTACTTCGACTCCGCGCACGCCGTGCGCGCGTGGGAGCTGCTGTGCGGGCAGCTCGCGCCGGGCGGCTACTTCGTCGCCGGCAAGGCCGAGAAGCCGCCGGCGCACTTGCCGCTTGAGCGGGTGGCTCCGTCGATCTATCGGAAGCAATTCGCGTGAGCCCCGACTCGAATTCCCCCTTCCCCCGTGCGGCGCGGCCTTCGGTGGCGCTCTCG
>PNKG01000321.1 GCA_013822585.1 Opitutus sp.
GGTGGCGACGTTGGACGCCTGCACCTGTTCGCCGAGGGCGTCGGCGTCGGCGCCGTTGATGCGGAAGAGGCCGAAGCCGGTCTGCACCGTGTAGCTGCCGCCGAGGACCTGGTGGATCAGCACGGTTTCGCCGGCGGGGAGCGTGTGCTTGTCGCCGGAGGGGATCTGGTGCGCGACGACGTCGCGGGAGAGGGTGCGTTCGCGGTTGGTCATTTTTGCTTTTGAGTCACAGAGACAGAGGGAGGAGCACAGAGGTCACAGAGTAGCTGAAATTGGGGTTAGGTTGCTCCGTGTCCTCTGTGGTTCTCGGGTTTTTCTCTGTGTCGAAACTCACTCCTTGAATTTGGCGCGGATGATTTCGCTGAGGCGGTCGTGGAGTTCCTGGTTCTCGATCTTGCCGAGGACTTCCTCGAAGAAACCGAAGACGAGCAACTCGTCGGCCTGCGCCTTCGCGATGCCGCGGGACTGGAGATAGAATTCCTGCTCGGCGGGGATGCGGGCGGAGGTGGCGCCGTGCGTGCAGCGGACGTCGTTGGCCTGGATCTCGAGGCCGGGGAGCGAGTGCGCCTCGGCGTCGTCGGAGAGCATCAGGTTGCGGTTCGACTGGTAGGCGTCGGTCTTCTGCGCGTCGGGGTCGACGACGATGAGGCCGGAGAAGATGGTCTTCGACTGGTCGAGGAGCGCGTTCTTGTAGAGGAGATTCGAGGAGGTGTTGGGCGCCTGGTGAATCTGGAGCGTGCGCTGGTCGAATTCCTGCGCGCCGTGCGCGATGGTGAGCGCGAGCATCTCCGAATGCGCGCCAGGCGCCTGGAGCTGGGAAAAGCTCTCATGGCGGGCCTGGCGCGCACCGGCGTGGAGATTGAGGGAGAGGACGCGCGCGTCGCGGCGGGCGACGGTGGCGTTGAATTGGAACGATAGGGCGGCAGGGCTCCAGTCCTGCATGGCGACGTAGGTGATCTGCGCGCCGTGGCCGGCGAACAGGTCGTTGCCGCCAACGGCGAGATGACCGACAACAGCCATGGGGAAATTGGACGAACCGGGAACCGGGGTGCCGGAAGTGCGGAAGAAGTCCACGACGGACACCTTGGCGTTTTCGTCGGCGACGACGAGGGTGTGGGGGAAGAGCGCGGTGCCCGCGCCGGCGGCGTAGTGGAAGATGCCGAAGGGCAGGGCGACCTCGGTGTTCTTCGGCACGTAGATGAAGGCTCCGTCCTCGAGGAAGGCCTCGTGGAGGGCGGCGAATTTTTCCGAGCCGAGCTTCGAGGGCTGGGTGAGGAGGTGTTCGCGGACGAGGTCGCTGTG
>PNKG01000322.1 GCA_013822585.1 Opitutus sp.
ATCGGCACCATGCCGCTCATCATCCGCCCGTCGTTCACGCTCGGCGGCACCGGCGGCGGCATCGCCTACAACCGCGAGGAGTTCGAGCAGATCGTCAACGGCGGCCTCGAGGCCTCGCCGACGCATGAGGTCCTCATCGAGGAGTGCCTCCTCGGCTGGAAGGAATTCGAGATGGAGGTCATGCGCGACCACAAGGACCAGTGCGTCGTCATCTGCTCGATCGAAAACTTCGACCCGATGGGCGTCCACACCGGCGACTCTATCACCGTCGCTCCCGCCCTCACGCTCACCGACAAGGAATACCAGGCGATGCGCGACGCCTCCTTCGCCGTCATCCGCGAGATCGGCGTTGAGACCGGCGGCTCCAACATCCAGTTCTCCATCGACCCGCAGACCGGCCGCATGGTCGTGATCGAGATGAACCCGCGCGTGTCGCGCTCGTCCGCCCTCGCGTCCAAGGCCACCGGTTTCCCGATCGCGAAAATCGCCGCCAAGCTCGCCGTCGGCTACACGCTCGACGAACTGCGCAACGACATCACGCGCCTCACGCCCGCCAGCTTCGAGCCGACGATCGACTACGTCGTCACCAAGATCCCGCGCTTCGCGTTCGAGAAGTTCCCCGGCGCCAACGCCACGCTCACCTCCGCCATGAAGTCCGTGGGCGAGGCGATGGCCATCGGCCGCACGTTCAAGGAGTCGTTCCAGAAGTGCCTCCGCTCGCTCGAAACCGGCGCGCGCGGCTGGGGCGGCGGCGGCAAATGGGGCGGCGACGAGCTGCCCGACGAGCAGACGCTCCGCCAGAAGCTCGGCACGCCCAACGCCGAGCGCGTTTACTACATCCGCTGGGCCTTCATGGCCGGCATGTCGGTCGACGAGATTTTCAACCTGACGAAGATCGACCCGTGGTTCCTCACGCAGCTGCGCGAGCTCCACGAGATGGAGCAGGACCTCAAGCAGCTCACCCTCGCGCAGCTCGACGAGCGCACGCTGCGCCGCGCGAAGCAGTTCGGCTTCTCCGACGCCCAGCTCGCGCACTTCCTCAAGACCGACTTCGACACGATGCGCGCCGCGCGCAAGCAGGCCGGCGTCCAGACCACCTACCGCCTCGTCGACACCTGCGCGGCCGAGTTCGAGGCGTTCACGCCCTATTATTACTCGAGCTACGGCGACGAGAACGAGATCCTGCCGTCGAAGAAAAAGAAGATCATGATCATCGGCGGCGGCCCGAACCGCATCGGCCAGGGCATCGAGTTCGACTACTGCTGCGTGCACGCGTCGTTCGCGCTGCGCGAGG
>PNKG01000323.1 GCA_013822585.1 Opitutus sp.
GGCGGCGAACCCGCCGATCTGCTGCTTGATGCGCGCCAGGCTCCGGTCGATCTCGCGCTCGATCTCGGGCGCCTCATGGACGAGGCGGGCGAAGCGCGTCGTGATTTCGCTGAGCTCGGAAAGCTGGAGGGAAGTCTTGCGCATGTGATCGCTCACCTCGTCGAAGATCGCCGTGACCGAGAGGTCGGCCCGGATGCGGCTGGTCTCCACCCTGCCGCAGACCTGGGCGACTTGCAGCATGAGCATCGTCCGGCGCAGCCCCTCGGCCTCGCCGCCCAGTTGGTGCAGTTGCTGGCCGAGCGAACCGAGCACCTTGGCGGCGCCCGCCGCCGAGGAATCGAACGCGTGCCCGAGATCGTCGATCATCTGCGCGCGGCTGCGACCGGCTCCGCCCGCGCTCGCCTGGCCCGCGAGCAATTCGCGGCAGAAAATCAGCATCATCTCGATCTGCAGGCGCGCGGCGGCGAGATGAAAACTGACCTCCGCAAGCTCGGCAGTGATGTCGCGGATCCGCACCGTCAGCCGCTGGACGTCGCCGGCCGTGCGGGTGGAGGACTCCGACAGGAAACTGGCGATGATCCCCAGGCTGCTGCCCTCGTCGCCGAGCTTCGCCGCCTTGATCGAGGCGCTGAGGGCGACGAACCGGATGTCGCGCGTCAGCTCGGTGACGAAGGTGGACTTCTCCGCGAGCGCCCGGCTGAAACCGGCCAGTTCGTCGAGGCGCCGGTAAAGCCGGTCGATCTGCGCGCGGGCCTGCTCGCCTTCGGCGATGATCGCCTGCAGCCGCGCCGCCTGCGCGGGATCGCCGCACCCCGCCGCCACCAGGGGCGGCGGGGCGGAGCGGAGGCCGCGCTCGCGGCTCTGCATCTCGGCGTGCATCAGCGCCTGCATGAAGGCCGCATAGCTGGCAAAGCCGCGCGTCCGGAGGGCCTCGCCGAGGAGACCCTCGGCCGCATCCATGCCGGCGCGGCCGGCCTCGGCCGCGTCGCCGTGTCTTTTCTCCGCCGCGCGCATCTGCCGGTAGAGCGCCTCCACCTCGGCGAGGAGGGGCGCGCTGGGCTTGAAGCGGATGGACAGGTATCCTTCGTGCAACGGCATCACCAGCGCAACGACCCAGTAATAGCGCCCGTCCTTCGCCATGTTCAGCACGTAAGCGACGATAGGGCGCCCCTCGCCGATCGTCCGCCACAGCAGTCGGAAAACCGCCCGCGGCATGTCCGGATGCCGGATGAGGTTGTGCGGCTCGCCGATCAGCTCGCGCGGCTCGAAGCCGCTCACGCGCACGAACACGGA
>PNKG01000324.1 GCA_013822585.1 Opitutus sp.
CTGGCAGCCGTTGCACACGCCGAGGGCGAACGCGTCCTCGCGGGCGAAGAAGGCCGCGAACTCGGCGCGCGCTCGTTCGTGGAAAAGGATGCTCTTGGCCCAGCCTTCGCCGGCCCCGAGCACGTCGCCGTAGCTGAAGCCGCCGCACGCCGCGAGGCCGCGGAATCCGTCCAGCGAGACACGGCCGTCCAGAATGTCCGTCATGTGCACGTCGACGGCGGCAAACCCGGCCCGCGTGAAGGCCGCGGCCATCTCCACGTGGCTGTTGACGCCCTGTTCGCGCAGGATGGCGATCTTCGGGCGCGCGCCGCTTGTTTGTAGGTAGGGCGAACCGTCCCCGGCGAGCCGTCGACTTGAAACAGCTTCGAGGGACGGCGCGCCGGCGGCGACTCGCCCTACCTCGAACGTGAGCTTCGGGGTGATGCCCGGGTTGTCCCTCTCCTGGCGGAGCTGGTGCTCCATCTCGGCGCAGGCCGGGTTGTCGCGCAGCGACTGGATGCGATACGTGACGTCGGACCAGAGCGCGCGCAGCGTGAAAAGATCGGCGGAAAACAGCTCGCGGGAAAATGCCGTAATACGGCATGAATGGTTTCCGGCCAGGCTGCCGAGGCGTGAGGCGCAGCTGTCGAGCTGATGCGCGGCGAGGGTGGCGCGGACCGCGGGGAGATCGGCGCCGCGGACTTGGATGACGGCCCCGAGCTCCTCGGAAAAAAGCATCCCGCAGATCGCGGCCTCCGGGAGCGCCGCCGCTTTCGCATCGGCCGCGGCGCCACTCATGTTGCGCGAGGCAAGCTCGGTGAGGTCGAGCTCGACACCCGTCTGGCCGGCGAAGGCCATCTCGACGACCGTGGCAAGGAGGCCGCCGTCGGAGCGGTCGTGGTAGGCGAGGATCTTCTGCTCGCGGCCGAGCTGCTGGATGGCGGCCCAGAAATTCTTCAGGTCCGCGACACGGTCGACGTCGGGAGGCGTGGCGCCGGTCTGGCAGTAGACTTGGGCGAGGATCGAGCCGCCGAGGCGGTTGCGGCCACGGCCGAGATCCAGCAGGAGCAGGACGGTGTCTCCGATCGGCTCGGGGTGGGCGTCGGTGTCTCCACCGACGCCTGTCGCCGCTGGGGACAGCGGCGACCACCTTTCGGAACTCGAGCGCAGTTGCGGCGTGAGCGTGAGGCGCACGTCTTCGACGGCGGCAAAGGCGGAGACGACGAGCGAAACGGGCGCGGTCATGCGCTTCTGAGCCCCGCCGTCCTTCCAGACGGTGCTCATGCTCATGGAGTCCTTGCCGACC
>PNKG01000325.1 GCA_013822585.1 Opitutus sp.
CGTTCGCACCGCAGGAGTAGCCAATGGAAAAACACAGCAAACGATACCACAGCGCCGTCAAGGCCGCTGACCTGTCGAAGGAATACCCGCTCAACGAGGCGGTGGAGATTCTTTCGAAGTTCCCGAAGGCCAAGTTCGACGAGACCGTCGAGCTGTCCTTCCGCCTCGGCGTCGATCCGGCGCAGGGCGACCAGATGGTGCGCGGCACCACGCCGCTCCCGAACGGCTCGGGCAAGAAGATTCGCGTGCTCGTCTTCACCGACGACGCGGAGAAGGCCCTCGCCGCCGGCGCCGACTTCGCCGGCCTCGCCGACATGATGGCGAAGGTCCAGTCCGGCTGGCTCGACTTCGACGTCGCGATCGCGACCAACGAGGCGATGAAACAGGTCCGCACGCTCGCGCGCGTGCTCGGCCCCAAGGGCCTCATGCCGAACCCGAAGTCCGGCACCGTCACCGACGACATCGCCGCGGGCATCAAGGCCGTCAAGGCCGGCCGCGTGGAGTTCAAGGTCGACAAGACCGCGAACATCGGCGTCGGCATCGGCAAGCGCTCGTTCACCCCGGCGCAGATCGCCGAGAACGCCGCCGCGGTCCTCGAGGCCATCGGCAAGGCCAAGCCCGCCGCGTTCAAGGGCCACTACATCAAGTCCGTCACCATCTCGTCCTCGATGTCGCCCGGCGTGAAGATCGCCTCGACCGAGTTCAGCAAATTCTAAGGAGCATCGTCACCCATGAGAGCCGAAAAGAAATTCCTGATCGACGAGGTCACGACGCACCTGAAGAAGTCCGACTACGTCATCCTCACCAACTTCACCAAGCTGACCGTCGCCGAGACCGCCGAGCTGCGCAAGCGCCTCGCCCCGGAGAAGGCCGAGTTCCACGTCGTGAAGAACAGCTCGTTCCGCGTCGCGGCCAAGGCCTTCGGCCTGCCCGAGGTGGACAAGTCCCTCGCCGGCCAGACGGCCGTCGTCGTCGGCGGCAAGAACCCCGCCGGCGTGGCCAAGGTCCTCAAGAAGTTCGTCGAGGAGAAACAGAAGCTCGAGGTGAAGGTCGGCGTGCTGGACAGGAAGGTGTTCTCCGCCGCCGAACTCGCGAAGCTGGCCGACCTCCCGTCGTTCGAAGCGCTGCGCTCGATGTTCCTCGGCCTGCTCACCATGCAGGGAGCCGCGTTCGTCCGCGTCCTCAACGAAAAGGTCAAGAAGGAGCAACCCGCCGCCTGAACCCTTTTTCGCGCTGCGCCGCCCCTCCTTCGGCGGCGCGCGCGGAAT
>PNKG01000326.1 GCA_013822585.1 Opitutus sp.
GCCGAGCACGACGCTCGGGATGGCCGCGATGAACTCGATGTAGGGCTTGATGAGGCGCTGCTCGAGCGGCGCCGCGACCTGGTTGACGTAGATCGCCGCGGCGACGCCGAGCGGGATCGCGAGGCAGAGCGCCATCATCGCGATGAGCAGCGAGCCGGCGAAGAGCGGGATGATGCCATACCAGTCCTGCCAGAAGCTCGCGGTGATCCAGTGGCGGCCGAAGGCGAAGGCGTTGAACGACTCGAGCCACGTCACCGGCCGGTCGGGCGTCCATGCCTGCATGCGCTGCGCGGTCGTGACGGTTTGCTCCAGGTAGCGGCCGATGAAACCGGGAAACTTCCCGAGTTGCCGCTGCGCGGCAGGCTCGTCGAGCCGGGGCAGACCGGTCGAGAGTTCCTTGAGCGTCGCGGCGAGAGTGGCGTTGGCGGCGGTCACCTCGGGCAGCATCGCAAGGAGCGGCTGCACCTCGGCTTTGAAATCGATGACCTCGATCTCCATCGCGTCGGCTTCGCGCTTCAGCAGCGCGGCTCGCTCGGGTGTCGCGCCGCGCAGACCATCGATCAGGTTTTGCTTTGCCTCGCTGAGGTCGGCCGCGACCTTGTGGCGCTCCTTCAGCGAGGAGACGAGGTCGGTCATGTGGCCGAGGATCGTCTCGTGATCCGAAATCGCGTTGGCGAACCGGTCCGCATATGTGTCGAGCGGCCCGAGCCGGGCGTTGGCCGCCGCGGGCGCGAGCCCGGCGCGCTTCGTGAGGCGCTCGAACTCGCGCAGCCGCAGGTCGCTCAGGAAACGGCTCATCGCCGAGTAGTCCTTCACCTGCGCGCGGAGCAGGTCGACGAACTCGAGTCCGGCCCGCCGATAGATGGACAGGTTCTCCCGGTTCTGCGGGATGAAGCCGACGGCGTCGCGGAAGATCGTGAACGTGATCAGCGCCAGCACGATGACCGAAACGGTGGCGTTGCTCTGGAAAAAGAGCTTCGCGACCTTGTCGCCCGAGAGCCCGAAGAACCAGCTCCGGCGCTTGCGCAGCAAAGCCTCGCGAGTCGGCAGACGCGGCGGAGAGGCGACGGGAGCTGTGGCGGAGGAGGGATTCACAAAACTGCGCCGCCAAACTCGCCGGGCGCGCCCGGCTCGGTCAATCAGGCTGGGTTACAGTTGTGTGACAAAGGGAGCCAGCCCGGGGTTGGCTGGTGGGAGGGGCTTTATGCCCGACGTTGGAACCACGTTCGCCAGCGCAACATGGGGGCAT
>PNKG01000327.1 GCA_013822585.1 Opitutus sp.
GGGCGTGGACGTGGTTCGGCATCACCACCCACGCGGGCAGCCGATAGCGCTCACCGTCGAAATGTCGGAGTGCATTCGCGACGAGCGTCGCGACGCGCTCATCGCGCAGCCAACACGCGCCGCTGCCGCGATCGAGCTGCTCGTCGATCCACACCGACATCTGCTCGTCGAGTGCGACCGCTTCGCCGCCGTTCGCGCGACGGAGTTGGTCGATGCGCCACGCATCGAGGCGCTCGAGGACTTCGTGAGGGAGCGAATCGGCCAGGCGGAACGTGACGAAGTAGGTCGCGCCCTCGACCTTGAGGTGTGGCAGGTAACCGCGCGTGTGGAAGCCGCTGTGGACGGGCATGGGCGAAAATGCCGTGGCCCGCGGCACGCGAGAAAAGTAGCGCAGGCGTCCCGCCTGCAAAGAACGAAAGAAGCAGGCGGGACGCCTGCGCTACCAGAAGAGAAGGCGCGCCGGTTTCGGCGCGCCTGAGTTGGAGGAGTCTGGCGGTGTCGCCCGCGTGCGCGCTTACTCGCCTTCGTCCGGCGGCGTGAAGCCGCGGCGCAGGACGTTCTCGGCGATGAGGCGCGGGAAGAGGAAGTTCTCGAGATACTCGCGTCCGCCGGCCTTCGTGCCGCCGCCGGACATCTTGAAACCGCCGAACGGATGGCGCCGGTGTTGCCGCGGTTGATGTAGAGGTTGCCGACGAGGAATTCCTCGCGGGCGCTCAAGGCGATTTTTTGGTCTCGCTCTTCGGCGGGTAGAGCAGGTCGATGCCCGGCTTGCCGGTGGGCACGACCGTGATTTCCTTTTCGCGATCGTATTCCAGATTGGGCGAACGGTCGGGGTTTAGGAAGGATTCCACATCGTATTGCTTGCCCGATCCTGCGATCGTGAAGCGCCCGTAATTGCCGTTTTCGAAGCGCACGAAAATATCGACCGAGTCTGTGCCGACATTGGACGGAGCGATGAGGGTCGATTGGTAGCCATCGCCAGGAGCCGTGAAGAGAAATGGGCTGGGGCGAAGCTGGAGGCCGCCCCTAGGGGTCGAAAGCTCGAGATCAAGCACATGCGTGCCACGAGAGTTGAGCCGTCCTTTGTCAACCGGGCGAATAATCACGTATTCGGGCTGGTCGCGCCGCCGGGTGTGGTCATAGAGGCTGAAGCTACGCTCCGTTTCTCCCTGAGCGAACAGGATCTGATCTGCCTGATGGATCAATTCGGCAGCCTCGCCCTTCTTGCGCACTCGGAATATTTCA
>PNKG01000328.1 GCA_013822585.1 Opitutus sp.
CCGGCACCAGCGTGCCGAGGCCGCGCACCTGGCGGACCATCGGGCCGCGTTTCACGGTGTCGATCCAGACGAGGTTGCGCTCGACCGTCGGGGCGGCGGGCTTCAGGCGCGCGAGCACGACGGTGATGCCGATCAGGGCGGCGGCGGCGATCACACCGTAAATGATGCGCTTTTTGCGCTTTTCCTTGGCTGCGTTGGGGCGGGGAATATCCATTGAAAACGTCGGGGAATTCGCCCGTCTAACGCACCGCACGTGCCAACGGCGCGACAAGCTTTAAGCGTTAAGCTGCAAGCTGGTTAGGAAAGTCGGCCGATCTTCTCGGTTCAAGGGCCAGAGCGAAGGCGGGAAGCGGCTGTCCCAAAAGTGGGAAGGGGGCCGAGCGGCAAATTGCGCGATGAAGGCGACGGCGACGGAGCGCCGCCCTCCAAGGCGCTGGCGCGGGGCTCAGGCCGGGAGGCGCACGCGGGCGACGCAACCCGTGGCGTCCGTGCGATTCTCCAGGCTCAGCGAGCCGCCGTGATTTTCCGCGATCTGGCGGCAAAGCACGAGGCCGATGCCCGAGCCGGAGGGCTTCGTGGTGAAGAAGGGCACGAAAAGATTTTGGGAATTGGCGATACCGGGGCCGTCGTCCTCGACGAAGATTTCCGCGGCGCCGGGCAGGGTGCGCCAGCCGGCCCGAACGCAGCAAGTGGGATGGCCCGACTGGCCGGCCTCCGGCGTGGCTTCGACGGCGTTCTTCACCAGGTTGATGATGACCTGCTCGATCTGGGCGGCATCGGCGTCGATCACGATGTCCGGCCCTTCGGCCACGGCGACCTGGGTGCGGGTCTCCAGCGAGACGACGCGGCGGAGCAGGGGGCCGATGTGCACGGGCAGCTTCGTCGGCGGCGGGAGCTTGGCCAGCCGCGCGTAGGACTGCATGAAGCGGTTCAGCCCCTCGGCGCGGGTCTCGATGATCTCGAGGCCGCTGCGCAGGTCCTCGTCCCAGTCCGCGGACTTCTGCTCGCGTTTGAGCATAGTCGAGAGCGAGCCGGCGATGGATTTGATGGGGGCGAGGGAGTTGTTCAACTCGTGGCCGATGACGCGGACGAGCCGCTGCCACGCCTTCAGCTCCTCTTCGCGGAGCGGCTGGCTGAGGTCGGCGATGACGACGAGCGAGTGGGGCAGGCCGCCCTCGCGGAACATCGTGCGGCGCATCCCCCAGCGGCCGGCGCCGCCGGGAAAAGTGCGGTTCAT
>PNKG01000329.1 GCA_013822585.1 Opitutus sp.
TCGTCATCTCCGGCCAGATGGAAAAGGTCGTGCGCGCCGTGAACCAGCTCGGCATGGCCGTGCGCGGCCTGTTCGGCGAGGGCTCCGACGCGAGCGGCTCGATCTTCCAGATCTCCAACCAGACCACGCTGGGGGAGACGGAGGAGGACATCATCAAGCACCTCACCGGCGTGCTGAACACGATCATCGAGCAGGAACTCAACGCCCGCGAGCGCCTCATCGAGTCCGAGCCGACGAAACTCTTCGACAAGATCGGCCGCGCCTACGGCATCCTCCAGCACGGCTTCCTGCTCAACTCCGGCGAGGCGATGAATCTCCTCTCGCTCATCCGTCTCGGCATCGATCTCGGGGTCTTCCCCGACACTCACCGGGCCGTGGTCGACCGGCTGTTCATCGAGTGCCAGCCCGGCCATATCCAGCACGGCGCCAAGGGCTCGGTCGAGGCCGGCCAGCGCGACGTGCTCCGCGGCCAGCTGCTGCGCGGGGAATTTGCCAAATTGCCCGGTCCCGACTTCAGTAACGCCACCAAGTAACCGATTCCACCAAGGCCCACCACCCATGGAACCCATGAACAATTTCACGCCACGCGCGCAGCAGGTGCTCGCGCTGGCCCGCAAGGAGGCGGACCGTTTTCACCACAATTACGTGGGGACGGAGCACCTCCTCCTCGGCCTGATCAAGCTCGGGCAGGGCGTGGCCGTGAGCGTTCTCCAGAAGATGGGCCTCGACCTCGAGACCGTCCGCGGCGAAGTCGAAAAGCAGGTCGGCACCGGCCAGGAGACCAAGACCCCGGCCAGCAGCATCCCCTACACGCCCCGCGTGAAGAAGGTCCTCGCCCTCGCCGGCAAGGAAGCCAAGGCCCTCAACCACTCCTACGTCGGCACCGAACACATCCTCCTCGGCCTCCTCCGCGAAGGCGAAGGCGTGGCCGCGCGCGTCCTCAAGTCGCTCGACATCGACATCGAGCGCACCCGCAACGAAATCCTCCGCGAACTCGATCCGCAGTTCTCCGCCGGCCAGGGCGGGGAGGGCACAGGCTCCGCCGGCGCCGCGGGCGCCGGCGGTGGAGGCGGCGAGGAAGTCGCCCCCCGCTCCGGTTCCGAGGACAAGAAGGAGGTCAAGACGCCAGCCCTCAAGGCCTTCGGCCGCGACCTCACCGAGCTGGCCCGCAAGGGCGAGATGGACCCCGTGGTCGGCCGCAAGAACGAGATCCGCCGCGTCATCCAGA
>PNKG01000330.1 GCA_013822585.1 Opitutus sp.
TAGCGCTTGCCGCTCTCGGCGCCCTCGACGGGGGTGGACGGCGGGGCGTTGCGGCCGGCACCGATGCCGGGCGCGCCGCCGCCGGTGAATTCAAGCGCGGCGAGCTCGTTCTTGCCCGCCCATTGCGCGGCGCGGCCCATCACGAGCAGCGTGCCGCCGCCGCGGACGAAGGTCTTGAGGCTGGCCGCGGCATCGGCGGGCAGATCGTCGTAGCGGCCGTCGGCCATGACGACGACGTTGTAGCGGCCGAGGTTGGCGCGGCCGAGCTGGTCGATCTCGAGCAGCGTGGGCGTGAGGCCGACGCGCTGGTCGAGCACGTGCCACGCGGCGCCGATGTCGTGCGGGTCTACGCTGTCTCCGACGACGAGGGCGACGCGGGCGGGGGCGAGCGGCACGAAGGAGGAGCTGCCGAGGTCGACGCCCTTGGGCGTAAGGCCGGTGCCGAGGCCGTGGACGGTGACGGCGTCCTCCTTGACGATCGTGTCGATGACGCTGCGGATGAGTGCGGCTTTGTCCGTCTGCATGCCGACCGGCACGAGGATGGCGCCGGGCGCGAAGGCGACCCGCGAGCCGTCGGCGGCGAGCGCCTCGATGGCGCTGGTGAGGCCCCTCACGGTGATGCCGGCGCGGTGCAGCCGCTGGAGCGCGCGCGGGGCGAAGTAGCCGTTCCAGTTGAACGCGTAGGCGTAGATGCTGTGGCCGCCGACGAGTGCGCCGGCGGGGAACGCGGGCCGGCCCACGACGGCGCCGGTGGCGGGCGCCTGTTCGAGCTCGGCGTAGGGCAGGTTGTAGGCGAGCGGGATGGTCCAGCCCGAGACGTCGTAGAAAATCGTGTCCTCGAACTGCGTGCGCTTGGTGAAAATTTCCGTGAGCAGGCGATACTGCGACTGCTGCGTGAGGACGACCCACGCCTTGCCGGGCGAGTAGGTGCGGCCGTTGACCGAAAACTCGTTCGCGAGCGCGCGGACTTCGATGCGGTGCTTGGCGAGGAGATCAAGGAAGGCCCAGGCGCGGGCCGGGTCGCCGTCGTCGCCGAAGACGTAGGCCTTCACCTTGCTGGCAGCGGTCGCGGCGGCGGTTTCCTTCGGGAAATCGCGCTGCATCGCGAGCAGCTCGGCGCGAAGCGCGACCGCGGCTTCGAGCGTGCTGAACGACGTGAGCACCTGGTTGCGGATGGTGAAGGGGAAGGTCACGAGGCCGTTGTCGGACTCCTGCGCGTGGCCGCG
>PNKG01000331.1 GCA_013822585.1 Opitutus sp.
GGGGCCGTGCTCCGCGAGTATGCGCAGGCGATGCGGGAAGCGATTGCCCGCGACGGCTTCTACCTCCGCGTGCCCGCCGGAAAGCCCTTCTACCTCTACGTCACCCAAACCCTCGACCGCAGCCAGGTGAAGCCGTCGCCCGCGCTCGCACAGAACACCCCCCAGCGACCATGAAATATTTCCTCCTCTCCCTCTTGCTCGTGTTGGCTGGATGTCAGGTGGCACCGTCGGTGCCGCCGTCTCCTTTGCCGGCTCGTCCCGTGGTTGCACCTCAGCCCGCAGCGGTTGCACCCGTCGCACCGGGCGCGCCGGATCTCGCAGCCAAAGTGCGCCAGCAGGCCCAGTATATAGAGGCGTTGTTGAGCCAGAACGAGGCCCTGAAATCCGGACTGCCGTCGAAAACGACACCGTCGATTCCCGCGACGGGCGGACCGACCATTCCGCTGGCCGTGAATCCCCCGCCAGCTGTCGCACCGGGCGCGCCCCGAGTTGCAGCTGAAGAGCCGGCGCTGGTCCCCAATGCCGACGGGGTCATCGATCTCACGGCGACTACGACAAAATCCGGCGAGCCCGTGAATCCCTTCGCGGTGCGCGCTGCTCCCGAGGGAGCGGGTCGCGAGGTGTTGGTGCATGTCTCGGGTCTCATCGCGGGGCCGAAGGCGTGCGCCGTCGTCAACGAACGATTGGTGGAAGCGGGCGATAGCGTGGAGTCGTTCCGCGTCGAGCGCATCGATCCCGAGGCCGTGCTGCTATGCCTCGGCGAACGACGAATGCGACTTCCGCTCTCCGATAAGCCCGTGCGGGTGCGCCTGCCCAACTGACATGCCCGCCTACGCCGTCAGTGCCATTGACCGGTCGGGAACCCGCCGGTCCTTCCGGGAGGCCGCACCCGATGAGGCCGCTTTGCGCGAAAAACTGCGTTCGCGCGTGCTCTGGCCGCTCGAAATCCGGCCGGTTGCGCCGCCGCGGAAACTTGCGCGGCTCACGATCCCGGTTGGCGACTTCGTGCCGCTGCTCCACCAACTCGAAATGCTCCTGCGCGCCGGTGTCACGGCGGACCAGGCGCTGAGGCAGCTGGCCGACGACGCCCCGGAGGGCAATGCGCGCACACTCCTCGAATGCGTCCACGAGCAGGTCGCGCAGGGGCGGCCCATCCACGAGGCCTGCCGACTCTTCGCAAAGCAGTTCCCGCCGCACCTCGCCGCGGTGGTCGCAGCCGGCGAGG
>PNKG01000332.1 GCA_013822585.1 Opitutus sp.
CCGCGCGCATCGTCGACCCCGACACCGGCGAGGAGCTGCCGATGTCGTCGACCGGCATGCTCTGGCTGAAGGGCCCGAACATCTTCCCCGGCTACCTCAAGGACCCGGAGAAGACCGCGGGCGCGATCAAGGAGGGCCGCTGGTTCGTCACCGGCGACCTCGGCCGCATGGACGACGACGGGTTCGTCTACATCGAGGGCCGGCTCTCGCGGTTTTCCAAGATCGGCGGCGAAATGGTGCCGCACGGCACGATCGAGGCCCGGATCGCGGAGCTGTTCGGCTGGGATCAGAACGAAGGCCCGACCGCCGTCGTCACCGGCGTGCCCGACGCCTCGAAGGGCGAGGCGCTCGTCCTGCTGACGACAATGGAGGTCACCGCCGAACAAGTCCGCGCGAGGCTCCTCGAAGCCGGCCTGCCCAACCTCTGGGTGCCGCGCATCATCCGGCGCGTGGACAAGATCCCGATGCTCGGCACCGGCAAGACCGACCTGAAGGGCTGCCGCACGCTCGCCATCGAGCTCACGAAGGGTGAGACGAGCTGACGACAAATCGGATGGGCCGCAAAAAACGCAAAAAGCACAGAAAAAGATCGGGTCGCAGCTGAGGTAGAAGCGTGCGGTCAGTTCTTTGCGTTTTTGTGCCTTTTGTGGCCCTCTGTCTGTCCCTGACAGTGCCAACGCTTGCTCGCGCTCCTGCGCGGCCGTAATCGTGTTCTCCTCATGAGCGAAAAGTTCGCCGCCGCCACACGCCAGTTGAAACGCCGCCTCGGCGCGCGCGTCGATGTTTCGGAGCAGGGGCGCTGGGAAGCGTCATTCGACAGCAGCAAGGTCTCGTTTCTCCCCGCCGCCGTCATCACGCCGCGCACGGAGAGCGACGTCGGCATCGTGCTTGAGTTGGCGAACAAGCACCGCGTGCCCGCGACCGTGCGCGGACGCGGCACGACGCTCATGGGCTCCGCCGCGCCCGTGCGCGGCGGCTGGGTGATCGACATGCGGCGGCTCAACCGGGTCTCGGTCGATGCCGACGCGGGTCTCGTCCACGCGCAGGCAGGCGCGACGACGCAGGCGATCCAGGAGGCGGCGGCGAAGTTCGGCTGGTTCTATCCGCCGGATCCGTCGTCGAAGGCGTATTGCACCATCGGCGGCAACATCGCCTGCAACGCCGGCGGCATGCATGGCGGCAAATACGGCGTGACGCGCGACTTCGT
>PNKG01000333.1 GCA_013822585.1 Opitutus sp.
TCGGCGGCAACTACGCCCTCGGCGCCGCCACCCAGCTCAGCCTCACCTACGCCAAGGCCCAACGGAAAAACCGGAGCGTGATCGCCTCCGGCACCGGCGACATCGGCAGCAACAACGCCCTCGACACCTACTGGCTCCTGCAAGCCGACCTGAACATCAAATTCTAACCACCACCCTTCCACGCACCCACCCATGAAGAAACTCCTTTCGCTCTCCCTCGCCGCCGCGCTCGCCACGGGCGCCGCCGCGGCCGACAAGCTCGTCATCAAGGGCTCCGACACCCTCGGCGCCAAGATGGTGCCGCAGGTCGCCGAGGCCTTCCGCGCGAAAAATCCCGGCGTCGTCTTCGAGATCGCCGCCGAGGGCTCCACCACCGGCATCGCCGCCATCACCGACGGCACGGCCGACATCGGCATGTCGTCCCGCCGCGCCCGTCCGACCGAGATGTCCGCCGCACTGGCCAAGGGCGTGACGATGAAACCCGTGATCGTCTCGTGGGACGCGATGGCGGTCGTCGTCAACCAGGCGAACCCGATCGAAAAGCTCACGCTCCGCCAGGTGGAGCAGATTTTCGCCGGCGACGTGCGGGATTGGGGCGCGGTAGGCGGCAACGCCGGCGCGATCTCCATCTACACGCGCAACACCTCCTCCGGCACCTACCAGGACTGGAAGGACCTCGCCATGAAGAAGCGCGACTACGCCGGCTCCTCCCAGAAGATGGCGGGCAACGAGCAGATCGCCGCGGAAGTCGGGAAGAATCCGAACGGCATCGGCTACGTCGGCATCGCCTACATCCACGCCCCCGGCGTCAAGGTCGTCGGCATCGTCGGCAAGGACGGCAAGGTCGTCCTGCCGACCACCGAGGCGGTGCACGACAAGACGTATCCCTACGCGCGCCCGAATTTCTTCTACACGAACGGCGACCCCACCGGCCTCGCCGCCGAGTTCATCACCTACCTGTTGAGCGAGGAAGGGCAGGCGATTGTCGCGAAGGCTGGGTTCGTGCCGGTCAAGGCGGCCAACTGAGCGACGCTCATCCACCGCCCTGTTTCGAGCCCGCCGCGCTCGCGCGGCGGGCTTTTCGTCGCCGAAGAGCAGGGCCGGCTTCCACCCGGCCGGTGGTTGCCCACGTCCCGGCGGCGACAAAGCCTGAGAGCGGCGCGGCGCACTCGCGAGTCTCCTGCGCGCCAGGCTGTTTGG
>PNKG01000334.1 GCA_013822585.1 Opitutus sp.
CGAGGAGGCCGGCGCTGCCTTCCATCGTGTGCGCGGCGTGGAGGATGGCTTCCTTGGACCAGAAACCGGAGAAGAGGAACGGCACGCCCGCCAGCGCCATCATGCCGACGGCGAAGGTCGCGAACGTGACCTTCATGGACGAGCGCAGGCCGCCGAGCGCCCGGATGTCCTGCTCGTGGTGCGCGGCGTGGATGACCGAGCCGGCGCCGAGGAAGAGCAGGGCCTTGAAGAAGGCGTGTGTCAGCAGGTGGAAGATCGCGGCGACCCACGAGCCGACGCCGAGGGCGAGCATCATGTAGCCGAGCTGCGAGACAGTGGAGAAGGCGAGGATGCGTTTGATGTCGTTTTGCGCAACGGCGATGCAGGCGCCCAAGAGCGCGGTGATCGCGCCGATGAAGGCGACGACGGTGAGCGCGTGGACCGGGACGTCCGCGAGCAATTGGTCCGCGGCCATCAGCGGGAAGACGCGCGCGATGAGGAACACGCCGGCGGCCACCATCGTGGCCGCGTGGATCAGCGCGGAGACGGGTGTCGGGCCCTCCATCGCGTCGGGGAGCCAGACGTGCAGCGGGAACTGACCGGACTTGCCGACCGCGCCGCAGAAGATGAGCAGGCCGATCGCGGTCGAGAGCGCGAGGCCGCCGCAGACGGATTGGCCGAGGAGCGTGTTGAGGACGTTGGCCTCGAGCGCGCCGTTGCCACCGTCGTAGAAGAGGAGGGTGCCGCCCGCGTGTTGGAGCCAGAGCAGGCCGAGGAGCAGGCCGAGGTCGCCGATGCGCGTCGTGATGAAGGCCTTTTTCGCGGCGGCGGCGGCGGACGGCTTGTGGAACCAGAAGCCGATGAGCAGATACGAGGCGAGGCCGACGAGTTCCCAACAGATGAAGAGGAGCAGGAGGCTGTTGGCCACGACTAGGCCCAGCATCGCGGCGGCGAACAGGCTCAGGAAGCAGAAGAAGCGCGTGAAGTTGGCGTCTTCCTTCATGTAGCCCGTGCTGAAGATGAAGATCAGCAGGCCGACGAAGGTGACCATCACGCACATGAAGGCCGTGAGCGGATCGAGCAGGAAACCGAGCCGCAGCGCGCCCTGGCCGAGGTCGAACCACTCGAAATTGAAGACCTGCTTCGCGGCCGGGTCGGCCAGCGCGCCGTTCAGCGCGAGGCAGGAGAGCACGAAGCCCGCCGCCATCGAGAGGATCGC
>PNKG01000335.1 GCA_013822585.1 Opitutus sp.
CGACCGCGGCGGGTTGCGCGGGGTCGGCGATCGAGACGGGTTCGTGGAGGACGTATTCGAGGCGGTCGAGGGAAGCCTCGCCGCGTTTGAGTTCGTTGTTGATCGCCCCCAGCTTCTTCACGGGTTCGTAGGCCATGTAGAGCGCTGCAACGATGGCCATGAACGTCTCGAGTTTCACGCCTCCGCCGTAGGCGATGACCATCGTGGCGGTGATGCCGATGGCGGAGAGGAATTCGATGGCCGGCGTGAGGGCCTGGGCGTATTTGGCGATCCGCATCTGCGCGAGCACGAGCGCATTCGTCGCCGCGCCGAAGCGGGCGGCTTCGCGTTCTTCGAGGCCGAAGGCGCGGACTTCGCGCGCGGCCGCGAGGTTTTCGGAGAAATGGGAGGTCACGCCGCCGAGTTGCGCCTGCATGTGCTCGGCGCGCTTGACGATCTTGCGGCCGACGTAGCGGATCGGGAGGACGAGCAGCGGCACGGTGGCGACGCCGAGCAGCACAAGCCCGACGCCCTCGGTGACGAAGGCCTGCCAGATGAGGAAGCCGAGCGCGCCGACGAGCGCCATGGGTTGCTTGACGCCGTCGTTGGCCAGGACGGTGAGCGTGGCCTGGAGCTGCGCGGTGTCGGCCAGGCCGCGGGAGATGAGGTCGCCGGCGCGGCGGTTCTGCACGAAGGAAAGAGGCAGCAGCTGGAGCTTGCGGAAATACTCGAGGCGGATCGCCTCCAGCACGCGCGTGCCGGTGAGAGCGACGTAGTAGCTGTTGAGATAGCCGCTGACGGCGCGCAGCAGAAAGAGGAGCGGGATCGACAAGGCGATCTGGATGACCGTCGCGAGGGGCAGCCCCCCGTCGGATCGGTCGAAGATCGGTGGAAACGCATAGTTGACCACGGCGGGCAGGCCGAGACCACTCGCCGCACCAAAGATCAAGCCATAGAACACCGCCGCAGCGAACGATCGGCGGTTCGCCAGCAGGTGGCGGAAGTAGGGGCGGAAACGGCGGAGGCTCATGGGCGCGACGGAGCGGAGAACAGATGACAGAGGACGGACGACTGAGGCCAGAGGGAAATCGCAGGGCGACCGGACCGCGGCTTCGGTGGAGAACCGCGTTCCCTGAGCGACGAAATGCTGAATGTCGGGGCGCAAAGCCCCTCCCGCCTTTCAGTCCTTCGCCGCGCGGACGTCCAAT
>PNKG01000336.1 GCA_013822585.1 Opitutus sp.
CCCGCTCGAGCGCCACGGCGTGAAGGTCATGTCGATGGGCTTCCTGGTCGACGACAACACGCCGGTCGTCTGGCGCGGCCCGATGGTGATGAAAACCATCCAGCAGTTCGTGCAGAACGTGAAGTGGGGCGAGCTCGACGTGCTGCTCGTCGATCTGCCGCCCGGCACGGGCGACGCCCAGCTCTCGCTCGTGCAGACCCTGCCGCTCGACGGCGCGGTGCTCGTCACCACGCCGCAGACCGCCGCGACCAACATCGCCCGCAAGGGTGGCATCATGTTCCAGAAGGTCAACGTGCCGCTCCTCGGCGTGGCGGAGAACATGAGCTGGTTCGAAGACACCGCCGGCCACCGCCAGGCGCTCTTTGGCGAGGGCGGCGGCGCAGCCACGGCCGAGGCGCTGGGCACCGCGCTGCTCGGCCAGGTGCCGCTCTTCCCCGAGATCCGCGCCGGCGGCGACTGCGGCCTGCCGGTCGTGGTCAACAACCCGCAGAGCAAGCCGGCGGGGGTCTTCCGCGCCATCGCCACCACGCTGCTGGCGAAGCTCAAGGTCTAGCCGATTGACAGCACCCGACCCCGCACCTTACTTGTTTTACCGCGCCACCACCCTCATGTCCTCCCCGGCCCCCAGCGATACGAAAGGCTCCAAGGAGTTCGTCAAGCAGTCGAACCTCTACCAGGAGTTCTTGGCCGAGCGGGAGGAGATCCTGAAGCACAAGTGGATCGAGTCGGAGCGCCTCGGCTACGACATCGGCTTCGAGCGCGCCCTGCTCGACTGGATCCGCAAACATCGCGACGCTTGGCGCACCAACCGCCGCGCGCAGCTCGCCGCGCAGTCCGGAGCCCGGACCCCGGCCGCGGCGGCGCAGAAATCCTCCTGAGACCGGCTTTGCCGGAAGCGGGCACGAAAAAAGCCGGTCGCAGGACCGGCTTCGTTATTTCCGGGCGGCACGGAGCCGCGCGGGAACCGTCACTTGATCTCCTTGTGGAGCGTGTGGCGCTTGAGATGGGGGTTATACTTCTTCTTCTCGATGCGCTCGGTGACGGTCTTCTTGTTGCGCTTGGTGAGGTAGCGCGAGACGGGTTTGCCCTCTTTGCGGGCCTCAGTGCACTCCAGGATGACGGTTTCTTGCATGACTTAAATGGGTTGGAAGGGACGAGAGCAAAGCCCCGGCCCGGCGGCGCGCAA
>PNKG01000337.1 GCA_013822585.1 Opitutus sp.
TCCCTCATCGCCGAGCTCCTCGAGTTCATCGACGACGTCGTGGACGAACTCGGCTCGCGCAACGAGGTCAACTACGTCCAAACCATCCTCGCCCACGGCACCGGGGCCGACCGCCAGATCGCCGTCTGGGAAAAGACCAAAGACCTGAAAGCCGTGGTCGATTACATCATTTCCGAAACCCACCACGGCCTGACGCTCTAACGATCCTTCTCTTTCCTCTTAATCTTTCGCTTTCTCCCCTTCGTCGCCGTTTCCCTGCCGCGCGCAACCCGGGGGATTGAAGAGAAAGAGAAAGATTAAGAGGAAAGATCCTCTAACACCTCCCGCCCTTGTATTCCGACGCTCCCCGCACCACGCCGCACTTTCCGGCGCTCCGCCCTCCGCCCTCCGCGCTCCGCTCCGCCTCTATGCCGCACGCCGCCACGCTCCCGAAAACCTTCGACCCGGAGCTGACGCCCGGCGCCCACAACGCGATCCACGTCTGCCTGCGCCTGCAGCAGCACGAGCGCATGACGATCATCGCCGACACCGCCTGCGCCGAGATCGCCGCCGCGCTCGTCGCCGAGGTCGAGAAGACCGGCGCCGCCTACGACGTCTTCATCCTCGAGGAATACGGCCCGCGCCCGCACCGCGACATGCCCGCCGAGATTCTCGCGCACCTCGCACAGTCGCAGGTCTCCCTCTACGCCTGCATCACGCAGACCGGCGAGTTGCGCACCCGTATGCAGATGATGGACGTCATCAACCCGCGCCGCATCCGCCACGGGCACATGGTGAACATCAACCGGCAGATCATGCTCGAGGGCATGCGCGCCGACTTCCTCGCCATCGACGCCCTCTCGCAAAAGCTGATCGAGAAATGCCGCCGCGCCAAACGCGTCACCTGCAGGACCGCCGCCGGCACCGATTACGTGGCCGAACTTTCCCAATCGCTGAAGTGGGTCAAGACCTCCGGCCTCATCTCGCCGGAGAAGTGGGGCAACCTGCCCGGCGGCGAGATCTTCACCTCGCCGTTCAACTCCAACGGCCGCTTCGTCGTCGACGGCGTCGTGGGCGACTATCTCTGCCAGAAATACGGCGACATTGCCGCCACGCCGCTGACCATCGACATCAAGGAC
Source organism: Opitutus sp. (assembly GCA_013822585.1). GTDB lineage: Bacteria > Verrucomicrobiota > Verrucomicrobiia > Opitutales > Opitutaceae > Didemnitutus. The sequence continues at coordinate 1,119 of PNKG01000337.1, forward strand.
AACCGCATCGCCGGCCTTGCGTGCGACAACAAGGAATTGCTCCGCGAGTTCGACGCCTAC
>PNKG01000338.1 GCA_013822585.1 Opitutus sp.
TTTCCAATACCTCGCCACCAAGCGCAGCCCCAACCTCGTCGTCTGCTCGCCCGACGTCGGCGGCATGAAGATGGCCGCCGCCTACGCCGACGCCCTCGGCGCCTCACTCGCCCTCGTGGCCAAGAAGCGCATCAACGCCACCACGGTGGCCGCCACCAGCGTCGTCGGCGATGTCGCCGGCTCCGACGTGCTGCTGGTCGACGATATCACCGAGACCGCCGGCACCATCGTCGCCGCCGCGAACATCCTCCGCGAGAACGGCGCCAAGAGCGTCCGCGCCTCCATCAGCCACTGCGTGCTCGGCGAGACCGCCTACGAGCGGCTCAAGGGCGGCCCGATCGACGAACTGATCACCACCAATTCCGTGCCGATTGACACTCGCGGCCTGCCCATCACGGTGCTCAGCATCGCGCCGCTCCTCGGCGAGGCCATCGTCCGCATCAACAGCAACGAGAGCGTCACCAGCCTTTTCAAGATCAAGGGCTTCTGACCCGCAGTTGCGGAACCCCCGGCTTCGGCTAGTGTCCGAGCCTCGCTCCAGTTTCATCCCATGAAGACCACCTTGGCTGTCGTTTCCCTGTTCATCGGTGTCGGCCTGCTGCCGCTCGGCGCCCAGACCAAACCCGCCGTCCCCGCCAAGTCCGCGGCCAAGGCCGATCTGCCTCACCCCACCCTCAAGCTCGACCCCACGCCCGTGGGCGAGGGCCAGCCGCCCGCCCTCACCAGCTATGCCGACGTGCTGGCCGACGTGCGCCCGGCGGTCGTTTCCATTTTTTCGAGCAAGATCGTCCGCCAGCAGGTGCCCGAAATCCTCCGCCAATTCTACGGCCGCAACCTGCCCGACCGCGAGCAGACCCTCAGCGGCCTCGGTTCCGGCGTCATCATCTCCCCCGACGGCTACATCCTTACCAACAACCATGTCGTCGAAGAGGCCGACGAGCTGAAAGTCGCCTTCAGCGACGACCGCGAGTTTCCCGCCAAGCTCGTCGGCGCCGACCCGAAGACCGACATCGCCGTCATCAAAATCGACGCCACGAACCTGCCCTCCGTCACCATCGGCGACAGCGAGAAGCTCCGCGTCGGCGACGTCGTCTTCGCCATCGGCAATCCCCTCGGCATCGGCCAGACGGTCACGATGGGCATCGTCTCCGCCACCGGCCGCCGCG
>PNKG01000339.1 GCA_013822585.1 Opitutus sp.
TTGATCAACTCCGGCTGCTCCTGCGCCGAGATGTCGAACCGCATCGAGGCCATCTCCCAGAAGTTCGCCGCCACGATCAACGAGCGCACCGGCAGGGAAACCATCGGCCAGGACCGCGTCCTCCCCGATGACCAGCTCATCGACGGCTTCCTCCTGAAGCCGATGAACTGCCCGCACCACATCAAGATCTTCGACGCGCAACCCCGCAGCTACCGCGACCTCCCCGTCCGCCTCGCCGAGTTCGGCACCGTCTACCGCTGGGAACAATCCGGCGAACTCAACGGCATGACCCGCGTCCGCGGCTTCACCCAGGACGACGCCCACCTCTTCTGCACACCCGAACAGGTCGCGCAGGAAGTCCTCGGCTGCCTCTCGCTCGTGAAGACCGTGCTCACCACCCTCGGCATGCAGGACTACCGCGTGCGCGTCGGCCTCCGCGACCCCGACGGCAAGAAATTCGCCGGCGACCCCGCCAAGTGGGACCTCGCCGAGGCCGCCTGCCGCGAGGCCGCCCAGACCCTCGGCGTCCCCTTCACCGAGGAGCCCGGCGAGGCCGCCTTCTACGGCCCGAAGATCGACTTCGTGATCAAGGACGTCATCGGCCGCGAGTGGCAGCTCGGCACCGTGCAGGTCGACTACGTGCTCCCCGTGCGTTTCGGCCTCAGCTACATCGGCGCCGACAACGCCGCGCACACGCCCGTGATGATCCACCGCGCGCCCTTCGGCTCGATGGAGCGCTTCTGCGGCGTGCTGATCGAGCACTTCGCCGGCGACTTCCCGCTCTGGCTCGCGCCCGAGCAGGTCCGCATCCTACCGATCTCCGACAAGGTCCTCGACTTCGCGAAAAGCACGCTCGCTGATTTCCAGGCCGCCGACCTGCGCGTCACGCTCGACACCCATTCCGACAAGCTCGGCGCCAAGATCCGCCGCGCCGAACTCGACAAGGTGCCCTACGTGCTCGTCCTCGGCCAAAAGGAAGCGGAAGCGCTCAGCGCCTCCGTCCGCAGCCGCGCCAAGGGCGACGAAGGCGTCCACAAGCTCGCCGACCTCGTCACGCGCTTCAAAACCGAGATCGCCACCCGCGCGCTGCCGGAGAAGAAACCCGCCGCAGCCCCCGCCGCTCCGCAGCCTCCGAAAGTGTAGCCGCCGCTCGTCGGCTGA
>PNKG01000340.1 GCA_013822585.1 Opitutus sp.
CGTGAGCGCGTAGGCGGTGGTGGGCAGCGCGGCGTTGAGCTGCGCCGCGGCGGCATATTCGTCGAGGCCGGGCTTGAGCCGCACGTTGTAGCCGTGGATCGAACGGCCGAGGCCGTAAAGGTCCTGCATCAGGCGGAGCGAACACAGCACCGTCGAGCTGTCGAGCTGCTGGTGGCCGATCTGGAAGATGCCGGCGACGCGCACCTCGCGGGGCAGCAGCACCTCGTTGCGCTTCAGGCGCTCCATCATGAGGGGCGAGTAGACGCTCACCGTGTCGCCGACGCCGATGCCGAGGTTGCGGGCGAGGATGGAGCTGACGATCACCGAGTCGTCGTCGAGGTCGTCGAACGAGCCGGCGATCAGGTAGCGCTGCAGAGGGATGACCTGCTTCATGCGCTCGACATCGAAGCCCGTGATCGACGGGAAGGCCGGGCGATGCTCGTGCTCGAACATCACGAAACCCGCCGCGTAGGGCGCGTAGGCGGCGACCGACGGCGCGGCGGCCAGCACCCGCTCGACGTCCGGCGCGGAGCCTCCGTTCAGCGGCAGCCGGGCCCGCACCTGCACCTCGCCCTGCGTGTCGACGATCATCCGCTGGATCTGGTGGCCGAAGCCGCCCATCACGCTCGTCGAGACGAGCATCAGCGCCACGCCGAGTCCGACGCCGAGGATCGAGATCAGGGTGAAGAACGACACCCGCCCGGTCGGGAAGAGCTGCTTGAGGGCGAGGTAGATCGGCCAGGGCATCGGAAGCGATAGGCTTTAAGCGATAAGCTGTAAGCCCAAACTGCCAGTCATGTTTCGAAGCTTACAGCTTAAAGCTTACGGCTTATCGCTCCCTGCGACCTGCGGGCGCAGGGAAGGAAACAGGATCACGTCGCGGATGCTCTCGGCGCCGGTGAGCAGGATGCAGAGGCGGTCGATGCCCACGCCCATGCCGCCGGCGGGCGGCATGCCGTGCTCGAGCGCGAGCAGGAAGTCGGTGTCCATCTTCTGCTGCTCCTCGCCCACCTGCTGCGCGAACATCTCGCGCTGCACAAAGGGGTCGTTCTGCTCCGAGTAGGCGGGCGCGACTTCCATGCCGCCGATGATGCACTCGAAGACGTCGATCAGACCGGGATCCTCGGCGTTCAACTTCGCC
>PNKG01000341.1 GCA_013822585.1 Opitutus sp.
GGATGGTGCGGTCCTCGGTGAGCGTGTCGCCGATGCCGAAGGCGTCGTGGCCGACGAGGCCGATCACGTCGCCGGGGAAGGCCTCGTCGACCGTCTCGCGTTCCTGGCCGAAGAGCTTGTGCGAGGACGAGAGGCGCACCTGCCTGCCGGTGCGCTGGTGGGTGACGACCATGTCGCGCTCGAACTTGCCGGAGCACACGCGCAGGAACGCGATGCGGTCGCGGTGCTTCGGGTCCATGTTCGCCTGGATCTTGAAGATGAAGCCGGAGAAGCGCGGGTAGTCCACGGGGACTACCCGCGAGTTGAGGGTTGAGGGTTGAGAGTTGAGGGCGTCGGAGAGCTGGTCGGGGCGCGCGGCGGCATCGACGACCACAGCGCGGCGGGGCGCGGGCGGGACGGAGTCCTGGAGGAAGCCGTTGAGGAGGAGCTCGACGCCGAAATTGTTCACGGCGGAGCCGAAATAGACGGGTGTCTGCCGGCCGTGCTGGATGGCGTCGAGATCGAAGGGATGGCCGGCGCCGTCGAGCATCTCGAGCTGCTCGGTGACGGCGGCATAGGTGTCGTCGTCCAGTTTGGCGCGGACCTGCGGATCGTCGAGCGAGGTGACGTTGACGGGCGCCTGGTAAGCGCCGCCGGGGACGCGCTCGAAGAGGTGCACCTGCCTGGTGCGGCGGTCGAAGACGCCCTTGAACGACGGGCCGCTGCCGAGCGGCCAGATGACGGGCGAGGACTGGAGACCGAGGACGCTTTCAAGTTCGTCGAGCAGTTCGAGCGGGTTGCGCGTCGGCCGGTCGCACTTGTTCATGAAGGTGAAGATCGGCACGCCGCGGCGGCGGCAGACCTCGAAGAGCTTGCGCGTCTGCGACTCGACGCCCTTGGCGGCGTCGATGACCATGAGTGCGGCGTCGACCGCGGTGAGCACGCGGTAGGTGTCTTCGGAGAAGTCCTTGTGGCCCGGCGTGTCGAGGAGGTTGACCGCGCAGCCGGCGAAATCGAACTGGAGAACGGTGGACGAGATCGAGATGCCGCGCTGTTTCTCGAGTTCCATCCAGTCGGAGGCGGTGGCGCGCTGGTTCTTGCGGGCGGTGACGGCGCCGGCGAGGTGGATGGCGTTGCCGTAGAGGAGGAACTTTTCGGTCAA
>PNKG01000342.1 GCA_013822585.1 Opitutus sp.
GCGGGAGAAGATGCGGTCGACCAGGCCGAGGCGGCACGACTTCGCCGGCGCCCAGCAGCCGATCTGCGCCATGAGTGCGATCAGTGCGACCTGCCGGATGTAGGTCGACTTGCCCGCCATGTTGGGGCCGGTGAGCAGGATGATCTGCGCGTCGGTGGCCGACAGGGCGGCGTCGTTGGGCACGAAGGTGTGGCTGCCGGCCAGGCCGAGCCGCTCCTGCTTCATCATCTGCTCGACGACGGGATGGCGGCCGTCGGTGATGCTGAGCGAGTCGCCTTCGTCGAGGTCGGGCCGGCAGTAGTCCCACTCGCGGGCGAGCACGGCCCAGCCGGCGAGGACGTCGAGTTCCGCCAGGGCCTCGGCGGTGCGGGTGAGGGAGGCGGATTCCTCCAGCACGGCGCCGACGAGGTCGGTGAAGAGTTCCTGCTCGCGCGCCAGCGACTTTTCCTCGGCGGAGAAAATCTCCTTCTCCTTCTGCTTCAGCTCCTCGGTGACGTAGCGCTCGCCGTTCACCGTGGTCTGCTTGCGGACGTAGTCGGACGGGACGAGGTGGACGTTGGCCTTGGTGACCTCGATGTAGTAGCCGAAGACCGAGGTGAAGCGGACCTTGAGGCTCTTGATGCCGGTGCGCTCCTGCTCCTTGCGCTCGAGCTCCGCCAGCCAGCCTTTGTTGTCGGAAGTAAGGCTGCGCAATCGGTCGAGCCCGGCATCGTAGCCCGCGCGGATGTAGTTCCCGTCGGCCAGGTCGTTGGGCAACTCGTCGGCAAGGCCCCGGCCGAGCAGGTCGCGCAGGGCGGGCAGGGCGGTGATGCGCTGGCGGATCCTGGAGACGTGCCCGTCGTGGCTGCCGACGAGATGGGAGTCGAGCAGGTCGAGGCAGGCCATGATCGCCGGCAGTTGGGCGAGGGTGTCGCGCACGCCCCCGAGTTCGCGGGGATTGCGGAGGCGGTTCTGCAGGCGGCCGAGGATGCGCGGGATGTCGCGAACCTTGTTGAGCAGCCCGCGGATCTCCGCGAGGTCGCTCGGCTGGGCGACGAACTCCCCGACGGCGGTCTGGCGGCGGCGGATCTCGGCGAGATCCAGGACCGGCGCGGCGAGCCAGCGTTCGAGGAGGCGCGCGCCGGCGGCCGTGGT
>PNKG01000343.1 GCA_013822585.1 Opitutus sp.
CGTAGGATGCCCGGCCGAAAACGGAAGCAGAAATTTCGCGGCCACTCCGCCCCGCTAAACGTTCTCGTCCTCGTGGACGGACAGTTGCCGGCGGTTGGCTGGCAGGTGCTGCGGCAGGAAGAAATAATAGAGCATCAGCTGCCAGCTGCGCGACGAGCGGTAGAGCAGCACCGGGAGGAGGAAGGCCCCGGCGAGGGCGACGACAATCGCGGCCGTGTTGCCGAGCGCACCATAATGCCACAGCAGTGCCGTGGGGGCGAGGAACAGGCAGCAGGTGACGCCGTAGTTCAGCGCCATCGCTCCAAGGAAAAACCCCTCCTCGCGCTCGAGCCTGAGGCCGCAGCGAGGACAGGCCCGGTTGAGTTCGAAAATCCTGCCCTCCCGGAAGAGCGAGCGGCCGCCACAGTTCGGACAGCGGTTCGCGAGGCCGCGGGCGATGATCTGTTGCCGGGTGACTTTCATCGGGGAAAAACAAAACGCCCCACCTTGCGGCGGGGGCGTTTGGCAAAGCAATGCGCGGGTCTCAGGCCCCGAGCTGGTAACGCACGAAGCGGCGGATCTGCATGTTCTCGCCGAGCTTCGCGACCTTCTCCGTCAGGATGTCCTTGATCGTCTTGTCCGGATTCTTGACGAAGGGCTGGTCGAGCAGGCAGACCTGCGAGTAATACTTCTCGAGCTTGCCCTCGACGATCTTCTGGATCGCGGCGGCGGGCTTGCCGGCGAGCTGGGCGGCGGCGATGTCGCGCTCCTTGGCGAGTTCGGCCTCCGGCACTTCCTCGCGGCGGACGTAGCTCGGGTTGGCGGCGGCGATCTGCAGGCAGATGTCGCGGCAGAACGTCTTGAAATCGTCGGTCTTGGCCACGAAGTCGGTCTCGCAGTTGATCTCGACCATGACGCCGACCTTGCCGCCGACGTGGATGTAGGCCTCGATCAGGCCGTCCGAGGTGGAGCGGCCGGCCTTCTTGGCGGCGGAGGCGACGCCCTTCTTGCGAAGGATCGTCTCGGCCTCCTCCATGTTGCCCTTGGCCTCGTCGAGGGCCTTCTTGCAATCGAGCAGGCCCGCGCCGGTTTTCTCGCGGAGCTCTGCGACCATGCTGGCTGAAGTAACGGACATTTTATCGGTAGGTTGC
>PNKG01000344.1 GCA_013822585.1 Opitutus sp.
GCGTGGTGGCGGGAGGTCTTCCGGCCAGCTCTCGCCGTGCCCGAGCACGGTTTGCTGCCACCACCAGCGCGGCAGCGCCCAGAACGAGCGCGCCTGCGGCTGGCCGGGCGGGTTCGAAAAACGCCGCCCGTCGCAGTGGTCGCTGACCGGGAAGCAGGGCACGCGCGGCATGAGTCGGAGCGTGTGCAATGGCCGCCGCAGGGCGAGGAGAAGTTGGCAACGGCGCCGCGCCTCAGCTGAGGCGGATCACCGCGGGGAATTGGCGTGGCGCCGCGGAAGCGGGCCGAGCCAGTGTCCCTCGGGGGTGGCACGATAGCGCGCCAGCGCCTCGGCGCCGATGCGGGCTTCGAGGGCGGCGCCAGCCTGCTCCGTGAGCGCAGTGGGAGTCTGTCCGCCCAACGACCCGGCCGCCAGGGCGCTGCGGAAGGTTTCGAGAATCTGCCAGCCATCGAGCGCCGCCGGGTCGTCCGCAGCCCAGGCGCGTTGTTGCGCGGCGAAATCGGGTTCGGCGGCCCGGACATAGCGGGCGGCGCGAGGATCGCCGAGGAGCGTGCGCAGGCGCGTCCAGTGTTCGAGCCGCAGTGTGCGATAGTGGCGATCGCGCGCGGTGCCGAGGGCGCGGGCTGCGTCGTCGAATTCGGACTCCCAGAGGTAGGCCTGGCGGCGCTCGGCCACGGTCAGCTTCGCGCCGGAGAGCCGGTCGCGCACGCGCACGGCGGCGGGCGAGTTGCACAGGGCGAATTCCGCCAGTTGCGCGGGTTCGAGCGCGGCGATTATTGCTTGGTGCCACTCCGTGAGAATCAGCGAGACGAGTTCCGGCTTCTGGCCGCCGGAGAGGTCGATGCCCACTTCACGGCGGACGCGCGCGACGCGCAATCGTGGCGCGAAGCGGCGGTCCACCGCGCGGATCGCCGCCACCGCGTCGGGAGACAGCCAGCCGAAATCGCGGGCCGGCCCGGTGTCCCATAGTTCGGTCAGCTTCGGCGAGAACCAGACCAGATCGGCTTCCGGGACACCTTGCGCGCGCAGGCGGCGGAGGTTGGCGGCGACACTCTCCGTCGGGCGCGTGGCGCGCCAGAGGTCATTCTCCACGGACAGGCGGCGGCTCTCTTCCGGAGT
>PNKG01000345.1 GCA_013822585.1 Opitutus sp.
GGTGAGGTCGGCTTTCTCCGCGTCGGTGAAGAATTTCACGATCGGCGACTTCCACTCGCCCTTCTCGACCTTGATGTAGGCGAGGCCCTTCGCGCCCATCGCCTTGGCGGATTCCTCGAGCGAGGTGATCTCGCCCTGCGTGGCATCGGCGAGGCCCTTGGCGTTGACCGCCTTGATCGAGCCGCCGGAGGCCGCGGTCGATTGGAAGACCTTGAAGCCGGAGTGGCGGAACGTGTCGGTGAAGTCGACAAGTTCCAGCGCGAAGCGCGTGTCGGGCTTGTCGACGCCGTAGCGGTTCATCGCGTCTTTGTAGGCCATGCGCGGGAACGGCGTGGGCAGATCGTGGTCGAGGACGTCCTTCCAGACCTTTCTCAACATGCCCTCGAAGAGCGCGTAGATGCCCTCGCGGTCGATGAACGACACCTCGACGTCGATCTGCGTGAACTCCATCTGGCGGTCGGCGCGCAGATCCTCGTCGCGGAAGCAGCGGGCGATCTGAAAATATTTTTCGACGCCCGCGACCATGAGTATCTGCTTGAACTGCTGCGGCGACTGCGAGAGCGCGTAGAACTGGCCGGCGTGGATGCGCGACGGCACGAGGTATTCGCGCGCGCCCTCGGGCGTGCTCTTGAACAGCACCGGCGTCTCGACCTCGTAGAAGCCCTGCGAGTCGAAGTAGTCGCGCACGGCCTTGGTGGCGCGATGGCGCACGGCGAGGTTGCGGCGCATCTTCGGCCGGCGCAGGTCGAGGTAACGGTAGGTGAGGCGGAGGTCCTCGTTGACCTTGTCGCCGCCGGCGTCGTCGAGCGGGAACGGCGGCGTTTCGGAAATGTTGTGGATGACCAACTCCGTCGCATCGACCTCGATCTCACCGGTCGGGAGATTCTTGTTCACCATGTCGGCGGGGCGGTTCTCGACCTGGCCGGTGATGCCGATGACGGATTCGTCCTTGAGCCGGGCGGCCTGCTCGCGGAGCGCGCTGTCGAACTTCACCTGCGTGATGCCCTGGCGGTCGCGCAGGTCGACGAAGATGATGCCGCCGTGGTCGCGGACGGAGTCGACCCAGCCGGCGAGCGAGACGGTCGCGTGGAGATCGGCCTTGGTC
>PNKG01000346.1 GCA_013822585.1 Opitutus sp.
AACCTCCTCGGCGTGAAGGTCGTCGTCGCGCAGAGCTTCGAGCGCATCCACCGCTCCAACCTCGTCGGCATGGGCGTGCTGCCCCTGCAGTTCAAGGAAGGCACGACCGCGCAGACGCTGAAGCTCGACGGCACCGAGACCTTCGACGTCATCGGTCTTTCGCCCACCGTGAAGCCGCAGCAGGACCTCACGCTGCGCATCACCCGCCAGGACGGCACGGCAACCGACGTCGCCGTCACGTGTCGCATCGATACGCCGATCGAAATCGATTACTACCAGCACGGCGGCATTTTGCCCTACGTGCTGCGCCAAATCGTGTCGAAGAACTGATTGGTTTTCCCGGCGGCCGGATCCTCCGGGTCCGGCCGCTTTTCTTTCTTTTCATGTAGGTCGGGGTTTACCCCCGACAAATCGCAAGAGAGTCGGGCGCAAAGCCCGCCGACAAATTCCACGAACTGCCAGTGCCCGAAGCTTCCAAACCCACCTTCCTCGTCAACGCCTACTCCGACCCGGTGCTGATCCGCATCGAGGGGCGGGCGTCTTTCGTGAACAGCGGCAGCCTCAAGGACTTCATCGGCGAGCTGGCCCGGCAGGGGAAGACCCGCTTCGTGCTCGATTTCCAGCACTGCGCCAGCATGGACAGCACCTTCCTCGGCGTGCTGGCCGGCGCCGCGATGCAATTGAAGAAACACACGCCGCCCGGCGGGCTGACTCTGGTGCGCGTCGGCGAGCGCAACCTCGAACTCATCCGCAATCTCGGTCTGCACCGGTTGGCCACGGTCGATGCAGGCGAGTTCAAACTCGCCTTCGACGGCGGCCCGGCCACGGCCCTCACCGACGAGAAGAAAACGGAGATCGAGAGCGCCAAGCTGGTGCTCGAGGCCCACGAGAACCTCGTCACGGTCGACTCGGCCAATGCGGCGAAATTCCAGGACGTGCTCTCCTTCCTGCGCAATCGCGTCGAAGGCGGCCGCTGAGTTGATTGCGGTGGAGCGCGTTGACCCCAACGCGTTCCGAGGACGAGCGCATTGGGATCTATGCGCTCCACCTTCCGCCCGGCGACGCCGGCACCGCATTTCCGGCGGCTAA
>PNKG01000347.1 GCA_013822585.1 Opitutus sp.
TTCTCTGCCGCCGCACCAAGAACAACCCCGTCCTCGTCGGCGAAGCCGGTGTCGGCAAGACCGCCATCGTCGAGGGCCTCGCGCAGGAAATCGCCAAGGGCAACGTGCCCGAGATCCTTGCCGACAAGAGGGTCATCACCCTCGATCTCGCCCTCATGGTCGCCGGCACGAAATACCGCGGCCAGTTCGAGGAGCGCATCAAGGCCGTGATGGACGAGATCAAGCGCGCCAAGAACGTCATCATCTTCATCGACGAACTCCACACCATCGTCGGCGCCGGCGCCGCCGAGGGCGCGATGGACGCCTCCAACATCTTCAAGCCCGCCCTCAGCCGCGGCGAGCTGCAGTGCATCGGCGCGACGACCCTCAACGAGTATCGCAAATACATCGAGAAGGACTCCGCCCTCGACCGCCGCTTCCAGAGCGTGAAGGTCGAGCCGCCGACCGTCGAGGACACCGTCGTCATCCTCAAGGGCATCCGCGGCAAATACGAGGAGCACCACAAAGCCACGTTCACCGACAAGGCCGTCGAGGCCGCCGCCAAGCTCTCCGACCGCTACATCACCGGCCGCTTCCTGCCCGACAAGGCCATCGACGTGCTCGACGAGGCCGGTTCGCGTGCCCGCATCAGCTCGCTCAACCGCCCGCCCGAGATCGAGGCCATGACGAAGGAGATCGACGAGGTGTGCGCCCAGAAGGAGCAGGCCATCGCCGCCCAGCACTTCGAGGAGGCCGCCAAGTTCCGCGACAAGGAAAAGCAGCTCCGCGCCAGACAGGAGCAGATGATCGGGGACTGGAAAAAGACCCGCGATGAGAACCGCGTGGTCATCGACGAGGAGCTCATGGCGCAGGTCGTCTCCGATTGGACCGGCATCCCCCTCAGCCGCCTCGAGAAGAAGGAAAGCGAGAAGCTCCTCACCCTCGAAACCGAACTGCAGAAGGCCATCGTCGGCCAGGACCCCGCCACCATCGCCATCGCCCGCGCCCTGCGCCGCAGCCGCGCCGACCTCAAGGACCCGCGCCGCCCCATCGGCTCGTTCATGTTCCTCGGCCCGACCGGCGTCGGCAAGACCGAG
>PNKG01000348.1 GCA_013822585.1 Opitutus sp.
GGCGCCGTCGCTCGCCCCATTCGCCGCACCCGCACCTTTGCCCATGTCTCCCGCCACCACCCCCGCCCGCTCCACCGAGTCGCCGCGGCGCCGCGCCCGTCTCGCCGGCGCCTTCTACCTCGCCACGCTCGCGCTCGGCATCTTCGCCCAAGCCTTCGTGAGCGAGCGCCTCGTCGCCGGCGGCAACGCCGCCGCCACCGCCGCCAACATCGTGCAGCACGAAACGCTCTACCGTGCCGGATTCGCCGCCTACCTCGTCGAAATGGCCTGCCAGCTCACGATGATTTTCCTGTTCTACAGTCTCCTGCGCCCGGTGGACCGCACCGCCGCACAGCTCACCGTGGCCTTCGGCCTCGCCGGGTGCGTGGTCAAGCTCGTCGGTCGCGTGTTTTTCTACGCCCCCCTGCTCGTGCTCGGCGGAGCCAAGTATCTCCAGGTTTTCCCCGGCGAACAACTGCAGGCGCTGTCGCTCCTGTTTCTGCGGATCAACTACATCGCCGAAACCGTGGCCGTGGTCTTCTTCGGACTCTATGCCGTCGTGCAGGGCTGGCTCGTTTTCCGCTCCACGTTCCTGCCGCGGGCGCTGGGAGTCCTGGGCTGCCTGGGTGGCCTCGGCTGGTTGACCTACCTCTACGAGCCCCTCGCGCGGCAGTTGCTCCCTCTGATCGTCGGCCTCGCCCTCCTCGGCGCCGGAGCGACGGTGATCTGGCTCCTCGTGTTCGGCGTCGACGAAACCAAATGGCGATCGCTCACCGGCGCATCCGACCGCCGGCCGGCGTCGACGCCCGCCGCGCCCGCGCCCGCCTGACCGGCCCGCCACCGTGGCGCCCCGGTCTGACCGCTCCGCTCCGCCACGCAGCGCCACGCGGCCACCCGCTCATCCATGCTGAGTTCCCGCCTCGACCACCTGCTGACCCGCATCTCCGCGTGGCAACACGGCCCCGCGCCCGACGGCCCGCTGCCCACGCGCTGGATCGCCACCCCGGCGGGGCGCCTGCGGGTCTTCGACTCGGGCACGCCCAAACCCTGCGTCGTCCTCGCGCCCGACGGCCCCAACGTCATCGAACACTACG
>PNKG01000349.1 GCA_013822585.1 Opitutus sp.
GCTGGTTCCTCGACTACGCCAGCTACGTCATCCTCGACCGCGCCGTCCCGCACCTCGACGACGGCCTGAAGCCCGTGCAGCGCCGCGTCCTCCACACGCTGTGGGACATGGACGACGGCCGCTTCCACAAGGTCGCCAACGTCGTCGGCGCCACGATGAAGCTCCACCCGCACGGCGACGCCTCCATCGGCGCCGCGCTCGTCGGCATCGCCCAGCGCGGCTGGCTGATCGAGCCGCAGGGCAACTTCGGCAACACGCTCACCGGCGACGAGGCCGCCGCGCCGCGTTACATCGAGGCGCGCCTCACGCCGTTCGCGCGCGAGGTGCTCTTCAACCCGAAGACCACCACGTGGCAGCTCAGCTACGACGGCCGCGCCAAGGAGCCCGTCACGCTCCCCGCCAAGTTCCCCATCGCGCTCCTCGAAGGCGCCGACGGCATCGCGGTCGGCCTCGCGACGAAGATCCTCCCGCACAATTTCAACGACCTCTGCAAGGCATCAATCAAGTTTCTCAGTGAGGGAAAATTCGGGCCACTCCGCCCCGATTTCCCGACGGGCGGCACCGCCGACTTCTCCGAATACAACGACGGCGAGCGCGGCGGCAAGGTGAAGGTCCGCGCCAAGATCGAGGAGCGCTCCAAATACGTCCTCGCCGTCACCGAGCTCCCCTACGGCGTCACGACCGAGTCGCTGATCGAGTCGATCCTGGCCGCCAACGCGAAGGGCAAGATCAAGATCAAGCACGTCGACGACAACACGGCCGACCAGGTCGAGATTCTCATCCATCTCCCGCAGGGCTCCGAGCCCGAGAAGGTCATCCAACAGCTCTACGTCTTCACCAACTGCCAGGTGCAGCTCTCGCCCGCGGCCTGCGTGATCGTGCGCGACGAAAAAACCGGCGACGACAAACCGCAGTTCCTCGGCGTGCGCGAGATTCTCAAGCGCTCCGTCGAAGCCACGCGCGAGTTCCTGAAACGCGAGCTCGAGATCAAGCTCGGCGAACTCGAGCAGCAGTGGCACTGGGATTCGCTCGAGCGCATCTTCATCGAGGAGCGGATCTATCGGAACATCGAG
>PNKG01000350.1 GCA_013822585.1 Opitutus sp.
ATGACCGGCGACTTCGACTTCACCGGCCACCCCGCGCTGCCGCAAATCCCCGAGGCCTCGCCGCCCTCGCCGGTCGACACCGTGCTGCTGCAGACCGAGGTGCTGACCCAGACCCGCCAGAGCCTCGACGCGATGGACCGCGCCCGGAAAATTCTCCGGCAGGCCAGCGTCGGCGACGTCCCGCGCGCCGAGGCCCAGGCGCAGTGGTCGCGCGCCGAGAGCAACCTCGTCCAACTCCGGACGCTGCTCTCCTCCGACACGCCCAAGCCGCCCGCGCGGCAGATCGTCCAGCTCCTGCGCAACGGCGAATGGGACAAGTTGCCAAAGCCCAAGCCGGCTGTCGCCGCCGCGCCTGCGCCGGCCCCTGCCCCCAAGCCCGCAAGGATCGTCGATCCCGAGGAGCGCGCCCGCGTCCGCGGCGAGATCACGCAAATGCGCACCGAACTCTGTCGCATCCGGACGCAGCTCCGCCGTTTCAACGCCAGCGTCCAGTCCGACCTCGACCAGCGCGCCGAATGGGAGAAGGTCACGAACGACGCCTATGAGAGCGCCCTCCAGCGCGCGCAGGAGAAATTCGAGGAGTTCAGCGTCGATTTCCCCGGGGACATCCTGAAGGAGAAGCTCGCCGCGGTCACCGACGCCGCCGAGCGCGCCAGGATCGAGCGCGCCCTGCGCCTCGTCGACCGGTTCAAGGACGCCTACACCACGCGCGACTTCTCCGAATGGGCCGCGAAGGAGGAATTCACCCGCGAGGAGATCATCGAGGGCATCAAGCAGATCGCCGAAATCTGCGAAGTCGAAGACCGCATCAAGGACTACCTCGGCAGGAAGTGGGGCCTGAAGCGCGTAATCGCGTTCTACGACGCTGCGGACGATCTGCTCGCCTCCGCCTACGACGTCACCGCGGAGGTCGTCGCGTGGCGCCGCCTGCGGCAGCTCAACCGCAACAGCGATGCTTTCCTGCAAGCCACCGAGGCCTCCGGCCGCCGCTTGCGCGAATTGATCGCCGCCATCCACGAGCGCGAAGTCCGGCTGGGTCTGGACCCCGGCAGCAGCAAGGAACCCTGC
>PNKG01000351.1 GCA_013822585.1 Opitutus sp.
TGCGGCCGGAACTGACGCCGCCATTGAGACAGCGGACATTGCCCTAATGCAGGACGAACTCGGCAAGATCGCCGAAGCGATCCACCTCGGCCGGCGCACCCTCAGTGTAATCTACTTCAACATCACCTTTGCCCTCGGACTGAAGGCGCTCTTCCTGCTCCTTACTCTGTTGGGCCACGCCAGCCTTTGGCTGGCCATCATGGCAGACACTGGAGCCACCCTGCTCGTGGTTGCCAACGCCCTGCGCTTGCTGGCCGAACCGAAGCCAGATGATCAAGGCACGCCGTAGCGAAAATTGAGGGGCCGGATAATCGCCGACCCTCAAGTCACGCCATTCAAATATCCCAGTGATGTTTTGAATCATCCAGAGCCATTGTCGTAGCGGGTATTACGCGTCGAGCTGCGGGCGGGTGGGTTCGGGCCAATCGACGTGGAAGAACTTCCCGCGCGGGGCGTCGACGCGCTCGTAGGTGTGCGCGCCAAAGTAGTCGCGCTGCGCCTGGAGCAGGTTGGCGGGCAGGCGGGCCGAGCGGTAGCTGTCGTAGTAGGCGAGGGCGGAGGAGAACGTCGGCGCCGGCACGCCGTGCCCGGCGGCGAGGCTGACGACCTTGCGCCAGTTGGCCTGCGCGGTCTTCACCGTCTTGTTGAAATACGGATCGAGGAGCAGGTTCGCGAGGTCCGGGTTGCGCGCGTAGGCCTCGGTGATTTTTTGCAGGAACGCGGCTCGGATGATGCAGCCGCCCCGCCAGATCTGCGCGATCTCGCCGAAGTTGAACTTCCAGGCGTATTCCTTCTGCGCGGCGCGCATGAGTTGGAAACCCTGCGCGTAGGAGCAGATCTTCGAGCAGTAGAGCGCGTCGTGGATGGCCTGGATCAGCGCCTTCTTCGAGCCGCGGTAGGTTTTCTTGCCGGGGCCTTTCAAAATCTTCGAGGCGGCGACGCGCTCCTCCTTGAGGGCGGAGAGGCAGCGGGCGAAGACGGACTCGGCGATCGTCGGCGCGGCGACGCCCATGTCGAGGGCGTTGACCGAGGTCCACTTGCCCGTGCCCTTCTGGCCGGCGGT
>PNKG01000352.1 GCA_013822585.1 Opitutus sp.
TGACTTCGAGCGCGCGCTCGACGTCCTGGGGCTTCTTCAGCTTCGTGCGGCAGCTGCCGAGCGCGGCGCCGGGCGTGTAACGCAGGCCGCGGATGGTCTGTTGGGACTCCGCGGCGAGGTCGACGAGGTCCTCGTTGAGGAGGCCGAGCACGCCGTTGAGCGCGCCATAGACTTCCTCGATGACGCCGTGGTTGAGGGCCTCGGACACGATGCCGGCCACGCTGGCGTTGACGACCGCGGTGGGGCCGCCGGATTGGCCGATGAGACAGTTTCCTGCGAGTTCTGCCATTGGGTGTGGGTGGTTGAAGCTGTTAAAGAAAGAGAAAGGGAAAGAGGGTCCAAAAAAGGTCGGGCCTCCGGGAGTGGCAAACCAATTCTCCCTCCGCGTCCGGAAATGGTAAATAAACCGGGGTTGCCCCGGCGCGTTCCGCTGCGGTGCTGGAGAGAAACGCGAGGAGACGGAGGCGGGGTTCGGTGACCCCGCCTCACAAAAGACGCAGGCGCGGCGGGCCGCGGAACAGGTGGTCGCCGCGGCCCGGCGGCGACGAGGGGAACATATAACGGAACGAATTGGTGATCGCGGTGAAACGTAGCGGCGCAAACGTTTCGTGAGTGCGTCTGGCGTCGTCGGGGACGCCGACGCCCACCGTGAAAAGCAATCGGGCAACACGTTTGCAACGCGGCGGGGTCGGGAGACCCCGTCCGACAAAAACGCCCCCGTCCGGGATGGACGCCGACTCCCACCTTGCAACGAGCGGCGCGGACGGAGTCCGCGCCACACCTCACAGCAGCTTGCCGGGCTGGTAGTCGGCGGCGCCCTTGGTCTTCTTCACCAGCGGTTGCACGGCAGCGACGAACTCGTCCACCTGGTGCGGTGCGGCGCCGACGAAGCGGCTGTTTTGCGCGAGCACTTCGCGGAGTTTTTTCTGCGAAAGGCCGATGCGCTTGTCGCCGGCGAGGAGCGCGAGGAGGTCGGCGTTGCCGCCGGAGCGCAGCGCCTTCGCGGCGGCGAGTGCATGCTCCTTGATCGCCTCGTGCGCGGTCTCGCGGCCGGCGCCA
>PNKG01000353.1 GCA_013822585.1 Opitutus sp.
CCGAGTTCAACGAGATCTACCGGCTCGCCGTCACGCAGATCCCGACGAACAAGCCCTGCATCCGTGCCGACAAGAACGACTCCATCTTCAAGACCCGCCGCGACAAATACAACGCGGTGGTGAAGCAGATCCAGGAGGCCCAGCAGCGCGGCCAGCCCGTGCTCGTCGGCACCGTGACGGTCGAGCAGTCCGAGGTCCTCTCGCGCATGCTCAAGCGCGCCGGCGTCATCCACACCGTGCTCAACGCCAAGTTCCACCAGCAGGAGGCCGAGATCGTCTCCCGCGCCGGCCAGCGCGGCGCCGTCACCATCGCCACCAACATGGCGGGCCGCGGCACCGACATCAAACTCGGCGAGGGCGTGCGCGAGCTCGGCGGCCTCTTCGTCGTCGGCACCGAGCGCCACGAGTCGCGCCGCATCGACCGCCAGCTGCGCGGCCGCTGCTCGCGCCAGGGCGACCCGGGCCAGACCAAGTTCTTCCTCTCGCTCGAGGACGACCTGATGCGCCTCTTCCTCCAGGGCAACCTCGCCTCCAAGATCATGGAGGGCTCCATGCAGGAGGGCGAGGAGCTCGAGCACCCGTGGCTCAACCGCTCCATCGAGTCCGCGCAGAAGAAGGTCGAGCAGCAGAACTTCTCCATCCGCAAGCGCCTGCTCCAATACGACGACGTCCTCAACAAGCAGCGCGAGGTCATCTACGGCATCCGCAACGGCGCCCTCCACGCCGAGCGCGCCAAGGACATCATCTTCGAGATGATCGAGGAGGAGCTCGCCGTCCGCCTCGAGACCGCCGGTTACGGCGAAAAGGGCGGCCCGACCTCCGCCAACCTCGAGAGCCTCGTCGGCTGGCTGAACTCCCATTTCCCGCTCAGCGCCAGGATCGCCGAGATCGAGGGCGAGCGCGACGCCGAGGCGCTGCTCAAGAAGCTCGTCCAGCGCATCCGCGACGCCTACGCGCTGAAGGAATCCGTCGAGGATCCGCAGGCGCTCGGCGGCCTCGAGCGCTATGTTGTCATCAACGCCATCGACCACCACTGGCAGGAGCACCTC
>PNKG01000354.1 GCA_013822585.1 Opitutus sp.
TTGGCCGCACCGGCCTCAACTTCGCCGCCGGCATGAGCGGCGGCCTCGCGTTCGTCTTCGACGAGCGCGGCGTGCTGCCGCAGCGCCTCAACGGCCAGATGGTGTCGCACGAGCGGCTCGCGGACGCCGACGAGATCGAGTCGCTGCGCCGGCTGATCGCCGCGCACGCCGACGCGACCACGAGCCCGCACGCGCAGCGCCTCCTCGCCGCGTGGAGCGAGTCCGTGAAGAAATTCTGGAAGGTCGTCCCGAATCCCCCGAGCCCGGAAACGCCGAAGGCCTTTTTCCGCTACGAGCCCATCGCCGCCCCGAAGCCCGCCGCACGCGCGCCCGCCGTTGTGTCATCATGACGGACGGCAATGTCATAGTCCCGGCCTTGGCCGGTGGGTTACTGAGTGGAGTGCGACCGGCGCGGCGCCAAGCTGCGCCCCGCCCCGCCAACCCTGTTCAGCAGACCTCGCATGAAAAAGACCCTGCTGGCCGCGCTCGCCCTGACTCTCGCGACGACCGGACTCCACGCGGAGGACCCGAAATCCTCCTCTTCGATCACGGCGGGCTTCGGCCACCGCCGCTACGCGCTCTCGGCCACGCTGGCCTGGAAGCTCACGGCCGCCGCCACGCTCAAGCTCGGCGCGGCTTGCACCGGCGTGAACAAGATCCCCGGCGCGCCCAGGCATCTCGTCCATTCGGTCGGTGTCACCACCGGCCTGTAAACAACAGAACGCATAGCAGAATGGGAACCGGCCGCGCCCTCGGGGGCGCGGCCGGTTTTGCGCGGGCGGGCCGGTCCGGACACCGCGGAATTTTCCTGAAGATCGCGCTGGCGGCGCGCCGGGGGATTCGCTCGTTTGTTCCTTTTCCATGAAGCCACGCAAGGTCGCCATCCTCACCGCCGGTGGACTCGCTCCCTGTCTGAGCGCCGCCGTCGGCGAGCTCATCCAGCAATACACCGAGGCCTCCCCCGACACGGAGATCATCTGCTACCGCTCGGGCTACAAGGGCCTGCTGCAGGGCGACTCCATCCAGGTCACGCCCGACATGCGCGCCC
>PNKG01000355.1 GCA_013822585.1 Opitutus sp.
AGGAAATCCGCTGGATCGCCGCGCGCACGCAGGGCCGCGTCGACAAGATCATCCTTCGCCCGGGCGCCATCGTCGAACCCGGCTCGCTCATCCTCGAGTTGACCAACCCCGACGTCGAATCCAACGCCGCCAACGCCGAGTCCCAGCTCCGCGCCGCCGAGGCCCAGCTCTCCAACCTCAAGGTCCAGCTCGAGAGCCAGCTCCTCCAGGCCGAAGCCGCCGCCTCGCGCGCGCGCTCCAACTTCGAAACCGCCAAGCTCCAGGCCCAAGTCCGCGAAGAACTTTTCCGCGACGGTCTCGTCTCGCAGCTCGAGCTCCGCCTCTCCCAAGCCACCGCGTCCGAAGCCGCCGTTTCCAACGAGATCGAGCAAAAGCGCTTCGCCTTCGCCAAGGAGTCCATCGCGCCGCAGCTCGCCGTGCAGCAGGCCGAAGTCGAGCGCCTCCGCTCGCTCGCCCGCCTCCGCGCCGAGGAACTCGCCGCGCTCAAGGTCCGCTCCTCGATGAGCGGCGTGCTCTCCGCCCTCCCCGTCGAAGTCGGCGCGCAAGTCCAGCCGGGCACCAACATCGCCCGCGTGGCCGACCCGACCAAGCTCAAGGCCGAGGTCCGCATCGCCGAAACCCAGGCCAAGGACATCGCCATCGGCCAGGTCGCCCAGATCGACACCCGCAACGGCGTCGTTGAGGGCCGCGTCTCGCGCATCGACCCCGCCGTGCAGAACGGCACCGTGCTCGTCGACGTCACCATCGTCAACGAGCTGCCCCGCGGCGCCCGCCCCGACCTCTCGGTCGACGGCACGATCGAACTCGAGCGCCTCAACGACGTCATCTACGTCGGCCGCCCGGCCTTCGGCCAGGAGCGCAGCACCGTCGGCATCTTCAAGCTCGACCCCGCCAGCAACGACGCCGTCCGCACCCAGGTCCAACTCGGCCGCAGTTCGGTCAATACCATCGAGATTGTCGGCGGCCTCCAGCCCGGCGACCGCGTCATCCTCTCCGACATGTCCCAGTGGGACGCCAACGACCGCATCCGCCTGAACT
>PNKG01000356.1 GCA_013822585.1 Opitutus sp.
GACGCGCGTGGCGTCGCCGACGAGGCAGTCGGACATGTCGAGTCCCTTCGCGTCGCGGCCGAGGATGCGCTCGGCGGGCTGGGCGAGCAGTTCCTGCCCGGCGCGGTTCACGAGGCGGAGCGTTTCGTTGCTGTCGAAGGCGAAGATCGCGACGTCGATTTCCTCCATGACCGTGCGCAACAGGGCGGTGGCTTCGAGCGCGCCGAGACGCTGCTCCTGGAGGACGCCGCCGAGGAGGTTGATTTCGGCCATGACATCGCCGAGCGGTTCGTCGCGGTTGGCGCCGCGGGCGCGGGTGGAGAAGTCGCCCTCGCGCAGCGCGGTGAGGAGGTTGGCCATCGTCTGGAGCGGACGGATGATGACCTCGCGCACCGCTAGGGCGTAGCCGAACCAGAAGCTGAAAATGATCAGCCCGAGCGTCCATTGCGTCTTCGGCGCGTAGTCGTTGGCCAGGAGGAGCCAAAGGGACGCGATGACGGCCGGCAGGCCCGAGAGCAGCGTGTAGAGCAGCACGCGGTTCTCGTGGGCGAGGCGATTCTGGGATGGCTTTGCCATCGGCGATAGGCGGTAGGCTCTAAGCTTTAAGCTTCCTTATGAAGGCGCCGAGCATGCGGCGAACCTCCATGACATCGGCGGCCAGTCGACGAGCGGTTGGGGCATCGAGGTGGCCAAGATCGGTGGAGAGTTGAATGAAGTAGTCTAACTCGCACGCGGAACCGAGTGCGATGTTGAGAAATCGTTTCAGCTCCGCATCGCCGTCACGGCCGCAACCCTCGGCAATGTTTGCAGGAATCGATGCCGCAGCCTGCCGCATCTGACCCGTCAATCCGAACATCTCCTCCTTGGGGAATCGCTTCGTGAATTCGTAGATCGCGAGTGTTAAGGCATGGCTTCTTTGCCACGCCTTGAGTTCGCGATAATCTTTCATCGGTGCGGAGCCTATCGCTTAAAGCTTATCGCCTAGCGCTGGGCTCGCTCAGAGCCCGTAGCGTTCCAGGCGGCGGTAGAAGGCGCTGCGGCTGAGGCCGAGC
>PNKG01000357.1 GCA_013822585.1 Opitutus sp.
CGCCGGCGGTCGGATCCGGACGGATACGAGCCCCTCGGCTCCCGGCCCCTCCCCGAGCGCCCGGACCTCGTAGCCCACGAGACGGGGGTGTCCGTTGAGGACGGCGGCGAGCGCCTTGTCCACGGCGCCGAACAGCGCATCCACAGCCCCGTTGCCCTGGGAGGAAGCCTGCCAGTGGTGATCGCCGGCCTCGATGACGACGGCGCCGCGGCTCTGGACGTTGCTGCCGGACGTCACCGTCCAGCGGGTGAGATGGAGTGCGTCGACCTGGGGCATCGGGGCTACCTCCCGGGGGTGACAGTCGTGAAGTGGCGCTCGTCCCGGCGCCGGAGCTCGGCACCGGATTTCCAGATCGCGTATTCGAGGCTGTCGGCCAGGGCGATCGCCGACGCCGCGATGATGTTCGTGTCCGACCCCATGGTGGACCATTCGCGCGCGCCATCCGCCGATTCGATGGTGACGCGCGTCCGCGCGCCGGTCGCGGCGCTCGAATCGAGGATCCGGACCTTGTAGTCATACAGGTGGACGGCATCGAGGACCGGGTAGAACGCCCGGAGCGCCTTTCGCAACGCGGCGTCGAGCGCGTTGACCGGGCCGTTGCCGTCGGCCGCGGTGTGGAGCACCTCGCCGTCCACCTCGACCTTCACCGTCGCCTCGGCCCGGAGGTCGCGCTCGTCCCGCTGCTCGACCAGGCAGGTGTAGTCGATCAGCCTGAAGGGTGGCACGTAGCCCGCCTGGTGACGCCGGATCAGGAGCTCGAAGGACGCCTCCGCTCCCTCGAACGAGAGGCCCTCGTGCTCGAGTCGCTTGATCAGCGCCGAGAGCTGCTTCGGGTCGACGCCCTCGAGGCGATGGCCGAGCTGCTCGGCCCGGATCGCCGTGTTGGCCCTGCCGCCGAGCTCGCTGACCACGAGCCGGCCCTCGTTGCCGACGGATCCCGGCTCCACGTGCTGATAGCTCCGCTCGACCTTCGCGACGGCCGCGCCATGGACGCCGCCCTTGTGGGCGAAGGCGGAGCGCCCGACG
>PNKG01000358.1 GCA_013822585.1 Opitutus sp.
CATCTCCAAACCCCCGCCGCTCAAGGCCTTTGGCTTTGACAATTTCGCTCGCACGCGGCTTTGATTCGGAAACCCCGCCACCGCGACATGTTCAACCAACTGCTGGGACTTTTTTCCAACGACATCGGCATCGATCTCGGCACCGCCAACACCCTCGTCTACGTGAAAGACAAGGGCATCGTGCTCCGCGAACCGTCCGTCGTCGCCGTCCACACCGGCTCCCGCAAGGTCCTCGCAGTCGGCGACGAAGCGAAAAAAATGCTCGGCCGCACCCCCGGCAACATCACCGCCATCCGCCCGATGAAGGACGGCGTCATCGCCGACTTCGACATCACCGAGGCGATGCTCCGCTACTTCATCAAGAAGGTGCACAACAACTCCAAGGTCGTCTCCCCCCGCGTCGTCGTCGCCATCCCCAGCGGCATCACCGAGGTCGAGAAGCGCGCCGTCAAGGAGTCCGCCACCCACGCCGGCGCCCGCGAGGTCATCACCATCCTCGAGCCCATGGCCGCCGCCCTCGGCGTCGGCCTGCCGGTCGACGAGCCCGCCGCCAACATGATCGTCGACATCGGCGGCGGCACCACGGAGATCGCGATCATTTCGCTCTCCGGCATCGTCTTTTCGAAATCCATCCGCGTCGCCGGCGACGAGCTCGACCTCGCCATCATCAACTACATGAAGCGCGCCTACAACCTCCTCATCGGCGAGCGCACGGCGGAAGAGATCAAGATGACCATCGGCTCCGCCTACCCGCTCGAGACCGAGCTGGCGATGGAGGTCAAGGGCCGCGACTCCGTCGCCGGCCTGCCCAAGACCATCCACATCACCTCGCAGGAAATCCGCGAGGCCCTCGCCGACACCATCGCCGCCATCGTCGAGGCCGTCCGCGCCGCCCTCGAGCGCTGCCCGCCCGAACTTTCCGCCGACCTCGTCGACCGCGGCTTCGTCATGGCCGGCGGCGGCTCGCTCATCCGCGGCATCGACAAGCTGCTTTCCGAGAAGACCGGCCTGCCCGTCACCGTCTC
>PNKG01000359.1 GCA_013822585.1 Opitutus sp.
CGCCGATCGGCGCGACGGCGGCCTCGACGACGCGGACGACGCGCCAGCGCTTGAGGCGGCTGAGCGGGCGGGTCTCCATGACCTCGACCTTGTCGCCGACCTTGGCCTCGTTTTTCTCGTCGTGGACGTGGAGGACGGTCTTGCGGTTGATGACCTTGCCGTAGAGCGGGTGCGGCGTCTTGTAGGGGACGGTGACCTTGACGGACTTGTCGCCCATCTTGGAGCTGACGAAGCCGATCTCGAGCTTGCGGGCGGCGTGACGTTGGTGGTGAGACATGTTCGTGAGCGGTTACGCGCGCCTTAGGCAGCGGCAGGCTTCTGGGATTTTTTCTCGGTGAGGATGGTCTCGAGGCGGGCGATGTCCTTGCGGAGTTCGCGGATGCGGTGCGGCTTCTCGACCTGGCCCGTGTGCTTGCGCAGGCGGAGCTGGAGGAGCTCGTCGCGGGTCGAGCGGAGCTTGGTGGTGATCTCGGCGGGCGAGAGTTCGCGGATTTCCTTGGAAGTCATGGGAACGTTCTCCGGGCGGGTTAGACGGCGGCGCCTTCGCGCGCGATGAAGCGGCAGCGGAAGGGCAGCTTGGCGTCGGCGAGGCGGAAGGCCTCCTTGGCGATGGTGGCGGGGACGCCGGCGAGCTCGAAGAGGACGGCGCCGGGCTTGATCGTCGCGGTGTAGAATTCGACGGGGCCCTTGCCCTGGCCCATGCGCACTTCGGCGGGCTTCTTGGTGACGGGCTTGTGGGGGAAGACGCGGATCCAGAGCTTGCCCTTGCGCTTGAGGTGGCGGGCGATGGTGACGCGGGCGGCCTCGATCTGACGGCCGGTCATGGGACCGCGGGAGAGGGACTGCAGGCCGAATTCGCCGAAGGCGAGGGTGTTGCCGCGCTTGGCATTGCCGGCGCGGGAGCCCTTCATCGATTTGCGATACTTGGTGCGGGAAGGTTGGAGAGCCATGGGAGCAGTAGCTTTAAGCGGTAGGCGTTAAGCTTTAAGCTTAGAGCTTAGAGCTTAGAGCTTATCGCTGTTTCG
>PNKG01000360.1 GCA_013822585.1 Opitutus sp.
AGTGGCTCAGCACGTTGTTGACAGGTGCTGGGCGAGCCGCATCGCCGGGGTCGTGTTGCCGAGGGCGCTGTGCCGCCGCTCGGTGTTGTAGAAGGAGAGATAGTGCGCGAGCGCCCGGGTCCGCCAGCCTGAGCGCGCATACGCCCGGTTGTAGGCCCATTCAGTGATCAGCGTGCGGATGAAGCGCTCCGCCTTCCCGTTCGTCTGCGGCCGGTAGGGCCGCGTGAAGCGCTGGCCGATGCCGAGGGCCAGGGCCTGCTCGCCGAAGGGCAGCGCGCGGTAGCAGCTGCCGTTGTCGGTGAGCACGCGCTCGACCGTGATGCCGAGCGCCGCGTACCACGCGACCGCCCGCGCGAGGAAGCCGGCCGCGGCTTCCGCGGTCTCCTCCGGCAGCACCTCGACGTACGCGAGGCGCGTGTGGTCGTCGATCGCGACGTGCACGAACTCCCAGCCGCGGCCGTGCGTCCGCCGGGTGTAGTCACCGTGGATGCGGTGCCCCACGCGCGAGATGCGGGCAAGCTTCTTGATGTCGAGGTGCACGAGCTCGCCGGGCCGGTCCCGCTCGTAGCGGACGATGCGCCGCGGCCCGTCGACGCGCGGCAGGCGGCCCAGGCCGAGGCGGCGCAGCTCGCGGCCGACGGTCGAGAGCGGGATGCCGTAGTGCTGGGCGATGCGGCGGCTGGACCAGCGCTGGCCGCGGCGCTTGCGGATCTGCCGCCGCCAGCGGCGCGGGATCCGCGTCGGCGACCGGTGCGGGCGCGACGACCGGGTCTCGACGTCGTGGGGGCGCTCGAGCCACGCGTAGATCGTCTGGCGGGAGACCGCGAGGTCGCGGGCGACCTGCGCCACCTTCGCGCCGGCGGCGACGCGGCGGCAGGCCTCCCGTCGCAGATAGGGCGTCAGGCGTGCATTCTTGTGGGTGTTCATGGGGCCTCTGGCGTTGCCGGTTGAGTGGACTCGACAACCCCAGCTTGGTGAGGCTACGCCCTGTGAACAACCTCCTGAGTCACTACACCTAGG
>PNKG01000361.1 GCA_013822585.1 Opitutus sp.
GTCCTGCCGCAGCTCGAGGCGCAAGGAGCCTCGGTCGACGTGGCGCTGGAGCCGGGCGACGTGCTGTGGGTGAAGGAGGCGTTCCTGCAGGCGTCGGACGAGGGGTTGGTGAAATCGACGCGCTGGCTGCTGGACTGGCGGATGCCGTTCATGTGTCTCGCGGCGGGATTGCGCGAGTTGATCGAGGCGCGCAACGCCGCGCCGGAGGCCCGGCTGCGCACCACGCTGTCGTCGCAGGCGGACGCGCACGTGGAGATCGCGGCGGTGCGCGTGCCGGCCGGGGCGAGCCTTGTGCTGCGGCCGAGTTATCTGGCGGGATTGGTCGGGCCGCTCGGGCGCCGGGCGGCGGCGATCCGCAAGCACTGGCGGTTGTTCAGCCTGCAGTCATGGGCCACGGGGCAGTTCCGCTACTTCGAATTCGTGGGGCCGTGCACGCTGCTGGTCGCGGGCAGTCGCGGCGTGCGGGCCGAGGTGCTCGCGACCGAGGCCGGCGCCCCGGTGCAGGCGCGGCGCGCGAACCAGGATGCGACCATCGGGTTCACCCCCGGGCTGGCCTATCGGCCGGTGCGGGCGGAAACGTTCTGGGCGTATTTCCGCGGGCAGAATCCGCTCTTCGACGACCTGTTCGAGGGGCGCGGCGTGTTTCTCTGCCAGCAGACGTCCGCCAAGGGCGAGGCGGCCGGGCAGCGGCAGGCGATGTCCTCCATCTGGGGCGGGTTGCTGCGCATCTTTGGCTTGTGAGCGTTTGCGGCGCGGCCGACTCTGGCTAGCCGTGCACCATGTTTAAGCTCCGCGCCGACTACCAGCCGACGGGCGACCAGCCGCAGGCGATCGACAAGCTCGTCGCCTCGCTGCGCGCGGGCCACCGGCACCAGACGCTGCTCGGCGTCACGGGCTCGGGCAAGACCTTCACGATGGCGAACGTCATCGCGCGGCTCGACCGGCCGGCGCTCGTCATCTCGCACAACAAGACGCTCGCGGCGCAGCTCTACTCGGAGTTCAGGAATTTCTTCCCG
>PNKG01000362.1 GCA_013822585.1 Opitutus sp.
GAGTCCGGGCGACTCGGTGTCGGTGGGCGTGAACATGTCCTGCCCGAGCGACACGGCGAGCGCGGCGAACGCCTCGGGGTCGCGCGCGATTTCGGGCGTGTCGTCGGCGCCGATGGGGCGCGTGCGGTCGAGGCGTTCGTCACCGAGGAGTTTCGCCGCTTCGCTGAGCACGCGACGGGCGGCGCGGGTCAGCGGGCTCTTGGCGTCGGCGTTGTAGAGGAACGTGAGGCGGCCGCCCTGCGTGTAGTGGCGGTCGGAGCCGGCGAAGAACTTGTCGTTCTCGAAGCTGACGACGATGGCCTCGAAGTGGAGGCCGAGGCGGTTGGGCGGGGGGAATTTTTCCGCGGCGGAGGCGGCGAGCGGAAATGCGGTCAGGACGATAAGGGCGAGCGCGACGACAAGGTAGGGCGCGGATTCCGTTCCGCGCCGTGGGCATCGATGGCAGGTGGAGACGCGGCGCCCTCGCCGCGTTTCGCGCGAACGCGGCGAGGGCGCCGCGTCCCCAGCGGGTTCTCCGGCGGTGTGGCGAACGTTTTTCGTCGGGGCGTGAAGCCCCTCCCACCTGAGCACAGCGGCGCGCCGCTCAGGCCTTGTGGGCGATGACTTCGATTTCGACGATGCAGTCACGCGGGAGCTTGGCGGCCTGGATGGTGGTGCGGGCGGGCTTGTGCGGCGCGAAGGCGGCCTCGTAGATCGCGTTCATCCTGGCGAAGTCGCCCATGTCCTTCAGGTAGACGGTGGATTTGGCGACGTCCTGCAGCGTGAGGCCGGCGGCGGAGAGGACGGTCTTGATGTTTTCGAAGACCTGCTTGGTCTGCGCCTCGATGTCGCCGGCCACGAGGTTGCCCGTGGCGGGGTCGATGGGCGTCTGGCCGGAGCAGAACACGAAGGGGCCGGCGTGGATCGCGTGGGAGTAGGGGCCGATGGCGGCGGGGGCGGAGGGTGCGGTGATGACTTTCATGATGGAAAAAGCAGAACGGGGAACGTGGGGGAGAACCAGTCCGATTGGGGCCT
>PNKG01000363.1 GCA_013822585.1 Opitutus sp.
GACCCTCTCCCTCGGCATCGGCGCCAACACCGGGATGTTCGGCATGATCCAGACCATCCTGTTCAAGCCGCTGCCCTATCCGGAAAGCGAGCGGGTCGTCCGCCTCTACCGCGCCACCGCGCAAAACCGCCAGGGGCACCTCGCCGCGGCCGACTATCTCGCGTTCCGGCAGTCGGCTACCGATCTCGGGGAAATCGCCGCCTACCTGCCCGCCAACGCCAGCCTGTCGGAACCGGGCAGTCCCGCCGACATGGCTTACGCCGCGCGGGTCAACGCCAACCTGTTCGACCTCCTCGGCATCCCGCCGCAGATCGGCCGTGCCTTCCGCCCGGAGGAGGAATCGCCCGGGCGCGATCGCGTCGTCATCCTCAGCCAGCGCGTCTGGCTCCGCCGCTACGGCGGCGACCGCGGCATCGTCGGCCGCACCATCCGCGTCGACGGCGAGCCGCACCAGGTCGTCGGCGTGATGCCCGCGACGTTCAACGACTGGCGCCACCTCGGCATGATCGATTTCTTCCGGCCGCTCGCCCTCGCTCCCGCCCAGGCGGCGGACCGGCGCAATCCGCAGCTCCGCGTGCTCGTCCGGCCCGCGCCGGAGCGCACGTTCGCGGAGGTCGCGGGCGTCGTCGCCGATTTCGGCGCTCGGCTGGCGCGCGAGTTTCCCGATGCCAACACGGGCAGTTCCTGGCTGGCGGCGCCGCTGCAGGAGACGATCACCGGCAAGAGCGCCCGGCCCATTTTCAACATGATGATCGCGCTCTCGGGACTGGTGCTGCTCATCGCCTGCTCGAACCTCGCGAACCTGCTCCTCGCCCGCACCATGGCCCGCGCGCGGGAGTTCGCCGTGCGCGGCGCGCTCGGGGCGTCCCGCCTGCAGTTGCTCCGCCCGCTCGTCGCCGAGTCGCTCCTCCTTTCCCTGCTCGGCGGCCTCGGCGCCGTGTTCTTCGCCCTCTGGTTTCGCGACTACATGGCTCTGCGCACCCTGGGCGAAAACGGCGAGGC